>JAPXRP010000142.1:0-11318 GCA_033813475.1 Candidatus Hydrogenedentota bacterium | reverse complement strand
TCAAGCTGTACACGATCAACGGCTACGCCGTGGCCGCGGACGCGGGCATGGGCAACCGCATCAACACGGTGATGCAGGTGTGCTTCTTCGCCATCAGCAACATCCTGCCGCGCGACAAGGCCATTGACGCGATCAAGCACGCGATCAAGAAGACCTACGGCAAGCGGGGCGAGTCGGTGGTGCAGAAGAACTGGGCGGCCGTGGACATGGCGCTGGAGAACCTGCACGAGGTGGCGGTGCCCGGCGAGGTCACCAGCGCCTTCGACCTGAGCGACCCGGTGCCGGCGAACGCGCCGGCCTTCCTCCACGAGTTCACGGCGGAGATCATCCGCGACCGGGGCAACGACATGCCGGTCAGCAAGATGCCCGTGGACGGCACCTTCCCCACGGCGACGACGCAGTGGGAGAAGCGGAACATCGCGCTGGAGATTCCGGCGTGGGACCCCGACACCTGCATCCAGTGCGGCAAGTGCTCCCTGGTCTGCCCCCACGGCGTGATCCGGGGCAAGGTCGTGCCCGAGTCCGCGCTGGCGGGCGCGCCCGAGGGCTTCCAGTCCGCCAAGGCCAAGTGGAAGGAGTTTGACGGCCAGCGCTTCGTGCTCCAGATCGCCCCCGAGGACTGCACCGGCTGCACGCTGTGCGTGCAGACCTGCCCGGCGAAGAACAAGAGCGAGGTCCGGCTGAAGGCCATCAACATGGTGCAGCAGGAGCCCATCCGCGCGCGCGAGCGCGCCTGCTGGGACTTCTTCCTCTCCCTGCCCGAGACGGACCGCGACCGGGTGAACCACGGGCTGGTGAAGGACGTGCAGCTCCTGCGCCCGCTGTTTGAGTTCTCCGGCGCCTGCGCCGGCTGCGGCGAGACCCCCTACATCAAGCTCGTCTCGCAGCTCTTCGGCGACCGCGCGTACATCGGCAACGCCACCGGCTGCTCCTCCATCTACGGCGGCAACCTCCCCACCACCCCGTGGGCGGTGAACGCCGAGGGCCGCGGCCCGGCGTGGTGCAACTCGCTCTTCGAGGACAACGCCGAGTTCGGCCTGGGCATGCGCGTCACCATTGACAAGCAGGAGGAGTTCGCCCTGGAGCTGGTGAGGCGGCTCGAGTCCGTCCTCGGCGGCGCCCTTGCCGGCGCCCTGCTTGCGGCGGACCAGTCCACCGAGGCGGGCATCAACGCCCAGCGGGCGCGGGTGGCCGAACTGAAGAAGAAGCTGGCGGGCGCGGCGGCCCCGGAGGCGAAGACGCTGCTGGGTGTGGCGGACTTCCTGGTGCGCAAGAGCGTGTGGATCATCGGCGGCGACGGCTGGGCCTACGACATCGGCTACGGCGGCCTCGACCACGTGGTGGCGTCGGGCCGCAACGTGAACATCCTCGTGCTCGACACGGAGGTGTACTCCAACACGGGCGGCCAGTGCTCCAAGTCCACGCCGCGCGCGGCGGTGGCCAAGTTCGCCGCGGCCGGCAAGCCGACGGGCAAGAAGGACCTGACGCTCATGGCGATGACCTACGGGACCGCGTATGTGGCCCGGGTGGCCATGGGCGCGAACGACGGCCACACGGTGAAGACCTTCCTGGAGGCCGAGGCCTACGACGGCCCGTCGCTCATTGTGGCCTACAGCCACTGCATCGCCCACGGCTACAACCTGTCCATGGGGCTGGAGCAGCAGAAGGCCGCCGTGCAGTCGGGGCACTTCCCGCTTTTCCGGTACAACCCGAACCTGAGGGCCGAGGGCAAGAACCCCTTCCAGCTCGACTCGAAGGACCCGAGCATGCCGCTCGAGAAGTACATCTACAACGAGACCCGCTTCAAGATGCTGTCCCTGAGCCAGCCCGAGTCGGCCAAGCGCCTGCTGGACGCGGCCCAGGGCGACGTGCAGGCGCGGTGGCGGCTCTACCAGTACCTGGCCGCCATGCCCGGATGCGGCGACGCCCCGGCCCAGGCCGAGTAACCCCAACCCCAGGACAACCCCCGCCGCGCTTCGGCCGGCGGCAGAAGGAACAGACAGATGGACCTCTCGACAACCTACCTCGGCCTGAGCCTGAAGAACCCGATCGTCGTGTCCCCCTCGCCGATCAGCGAGAAGCTGGACAGCATCCGCAAGCTGGAGGACGCGGGCGCGGCGGCCATCGTGCTCCACTCGCTTTTCGAGGAGCAGATCGCCTTCCAGAGCCAGGAGCTGAACGCCAACCTCCAGCAGGGGGAACTCTCCAACCCGGAGGCGATGACCTATTTCCCCGACCTGGAGGACTACAAGATGGGCCCCGAGGGCTACCTCGGCCATATCCGGCGGGCCAAGGAGGCCACCGGCATCCCGATCATCGCCAGCCTCAACGGCGTGTCCGCCGGCGGCTGGGTCGAGTACGCGCGGGAGATGCAGGACGCCGGCGCCGACGCGGTGGAGCTGAACGTCTACTATGTGCCCACGAACCCCAGCATGACGGGCGCGCAGGTCGAGGACATGTACGTTGACCTCGTGAAGACCGTCAAGGCCGCCGTCACCGTCCCCGTCGCCGTCAAGATCGGGCCGTATTTCAGCTCCCTGTCCAACATGGCCCGGCGCCTGAGCGAGGCCGGGGCCGACGCCCTGGTCATGTTCAACCGCTTCTACCAGCCCGACCTCGACCTGGAGAAGCTCGAGGTCAAGCCGGACCTGGTGCTCAGCGACTCCGCCGCCCTGCGCCTGCGCCTGCGGTGGGTGGCGATCCTCTTCGGCCACATCTCCGCCGACCTGGCGGTCACCGGCGGCGTGCACACCGGCGCCGACGCGCTCAAGTGCATGATGGCCGGCGCCAAGGTCGCCATGACGACCTCGGCCCTCCTCAAGCACGGCCCCGGCCACCTGCGCGTCATGCTGGAGGGCATGGCGAAGTGGATGGAGGAGCACGAGTACGCCTCCGTCGCCCAGATGCAGGGCGCCATGAGCCAGAAGAACTGCGCCGAGCCCGCCGCCTTCGAGCGCGCCAACTACATGAAAATCCTCACCAACTACGTCGCCCAGCCGCCCGCCCCCATGGTGTGAGCGAAACGGCGTCCCCCGTTTTTCCGCCCCCGCCCCGGCCCCCGCGCCCGGGCGGGGGCGGCCTTTTCCGGCGCCGTCAGGCCAGAAGATGCTCCAGCAGGATTTTCAGGCCGATGCCCAGCAGCACGAGGCCGCCGAAGACCTCCATGCCCTTGCCGAAACGGCCGCCGAGGCGGGCGCCGAAGTGCATGCCGGCCAGCGTGAGGGTGCCCGCGACCAGGCCGATGACCAGGGCGGGATACCACACGGCGACGCCGAGCATGGCGAAGGTGATCCCCACGGCCAGGGCGTCTATGCTCGTGGCGACGGAAAGCACCACGAGGCTCCAGCCGCGCGTGGGATCGGTGCGGGGCCGCGTTTCGCCGTCCTCCCCGTCCCCGCCGAAGAGGGCCTCGCGGAGGGCGCGGCCGCCGACATAGGCGAGGAGGAAAAAGGCGATCCAGTGGTCGTAGTCGCGGATGGAATCGGCGGCGAGGGACCCGAGGGTCCAGCCGATGACGGGCATCAGGGCCTGGAACAGCCCGAAATGGAAGGCCAGCCGGAACATCTGGCGCCCGTCCACCCGGCGCAGGAGGGCGCTCGTCGCCACGGCCACCGCCAGGGCGTCCATGGAAAGCCCCACGGCGATGCCGAACAGTTCCAGTCTTCCAATCATCTTGCTGTTCCCACGACGGGTTTCCGGCCAAAGGCGGCATTTTATCCCCCGGGCGCGGGCCGGGTCCAGCGCGGGGCGCGGGTTTGTGTTAGAATCGGTGACGGGGTCTGGGCGGTGTAGAACGCACAGGACACGGCGCCGCGCGGCGCGCGGGAGCGCAAACGACAGGATGCCCGATGAGTTTTTCCGAACGCCTGGTCTGGTCCTCCATCCGGCTCGGCGCGCGTGTCTTCTACGGCGACACCACGCAGGCGGACTGGATTTACGAGAAGGTGCGGCGTCCGCGCACCCTCTGGCTGGTCGCCCGCAACATGCTCAACTACCGCCTCGGCCGCCCGCGGGTCGCCGCCCTGGTGACGCTGGGCGTTGAGCCCGTCTTCGGCTGCAACCTCAAGTGCAAATACTGCTGGGGTGGCCTCGAAGCGTCCCTCGGCGGAAGCCGTCCCCCGCTCATGGACATGGACCTCTTCAAAAAGGCCGTGGACGAGGCGCCGGACACGGTGGAAACCGTGACCTTCGGCAGCGTGGGGGAGCCCCTGATGAACCCCCGCCTCTGCGAGATGATCGCCTACGCCGCCGCGTCGGGTCGGCGCACGGCCATGTACAGCAACGGCACCCTGCTGACGGGGGAGCGGGCCGAGGCACTGGCCGCCTCGCCCTTGGATGCCCTGAGCATCTCCATGGAGCCCGACGCCGCCACGGCCCGGGAGTTCCGCGGGATAGACCGGGACCGCGTCCGGGAGAACGTGCGGGCCTTCGCCGCCAAACGCAGGCCCGGCATGGTCCTGAAACTCTCCATGGTGATGCACCCCGGGAACATGGACCGCGTCGCCCGCGCGTGGGACGGCTGGGAGGACATCGTGGAGGGGATCAAGGTCACCACCATGATGGACCTGACGGGGACCCGGGCCTGCGCCCACCGCACCGCGTGCAGCGAGGTGTGGCGCGGCAACCTGAACGTGCAGACCAACGGCGACGTCACCCCCTGCTGCCTCGACGTGCAGGGCGCCCTTTCCGTCGGAAACCTCCGCGAGACCCGGCTGTCCGACCTGGTGAACAACGCCGCCCACCGCCGCATGCTGGAGGGGTTTGTGGCGGGGACCCCCCCGGAGCGCTGCATGCACTGCACCGAGTTCAGCGGCGAGGGCGTGCCTGTGAAGGTCCCCAAACGCCCCGTCGCCGGAAAGAAGGCGGGGGGCTGACCATGGACCGAGGCCGCGCCGCCCCCGCCGGGGGAACAGGCCCGTGGAAACGCGGCGGCGCCGCGCGCACGGCCCTGCTGCTCGTGCTGCTGACGCTGCTCGCCTTGGCGTTGCGGGTCTGCCGGATCGACGAGCAGTCGGCCTGGTACGACGAGAACCACTACTTCATCGCCGCGGCCCCCGATTTCCAGACCTATGTGGACGGCGTCCGCGTCTGGGCGCCGGACAACGTCATCCTCTACCAGGTGCTGTTCTGGGGGTGGACGCGGATTTTCGGCCTTTCCCTGGTGGCGGGGCGCCTGTTCACCGTGCTGCTGGGCCTGTCCGCCGTGCCCCTGGCCTTTCTGCTGGGGCGGCGCGTGTTCTCCCCTGCGGCGGGGGGATTCGCCGCCCTGCTGGCGGCCCTTTCCCCCGCGCAGATCTGGCACGCCCAGACCATGCGCCCCTACGGCCTCTGCGTGCCCCTGGTGCTCTTCGGGCTCTACGCGCTCCTGCGCGCGGCGGAGGGCGGCGGGCGCAGGTGGTGGGCCGCCGCGCTGGCCGCCAACATCGCCATGATGTGGACCCATCTCTTCATGGGCTTCCTGCTGCCCGCGCAGGGCCTCTACCTGCTCGCCCGCCGCCCCCACGGCCTGCGCAACGCCCTCGGCTGGGCCGCCGCGAACCTCCTGGCCGTGGCGCCGCCCGTCCTGTGGGCGCTGCCGCGCCTGAAGCTCGTTCCGTCGGCGGAGCATGACCATCTGGCCCCCCCCTCCGCGTGGACCGCGCTGGTGGACGCCTTCGGCGACGACGTGATCCCGTGGAGTTCCGAGTTTCCCGTGGCGCCGCCGGACTGGGCAGCGTCCCTTCCTTCGGGCGCGCCCGCGGTCCTCGGCGCGCTGTGGATGCTCCTTCTGGCGGGGGCCGTGCTTGCCGCCCTGCCGCCGGGGGCGCGGCGGCTGCGCGGCAACGATGCCGGGCCGTTCCTGATGCTTTGCGCAGGCCTTCTCCCTCTCCTGTCCCTGCTGCTGCTTTCCCTGGTGTGGCGGCCCTGTTTCGAAATCCGGTACACCCCCTGCTCGGTGGTCTGCCTGTATGTGCTCGCCGGGGGCGTCCTCTTTGCGCGGCCCTGGCGGGGCGCGCGCGGGGCGGCGGCGCTCCTCGCGGCGCTGCTGGCGTTTCAGACGGCCTGGTTCCTCCCCGCAGGCAGCCGCACCGCCTGGCGCGCCGCCGCGGAGCAGATTGGCCGGGAATGCGGGGCCGGGGACGCCGTGCTGGTGAAGTCGGTCCCCATGTGGGGGGTGGACGCCTTTCTGGGGAACCGGACCATGCCCCTGCCCCCGGTGATCCCCGCGCACACCCTGGAGTCGGTGTGCCGCAAGGCGACCGGCCTCTTTTCCGAGGGGACCGGGAACGTCTGGGTGGTCTTTGAGATGGCGTTTTTCGGGCCCGACGCGGTGGAGGAAACGCTCCGAAACCGCATGACCCCGCTGAACGTCACGGTCTCGTGCCGTTTCTACCCCGGCATGATGGGCCTGCTGCTGGCGCGGCTCTCCCGCGCCCCCGGCGGCGCCGCCCCACCGCCGGCCCCGCCCGTCGGCCCCGCGCCCAGCTTCACCGACTACGCCGCCCTGCTGGGGGCGGACGGTGCCGCGCCGCCGGACCCCGCGGAAGTGGACGCGGCCCGCGAGGCCGTGGACCTGCCCCTGCCGTCCGGCCCCTACACCCCCTGCGTGGCCTCCCTGCTGCTTTCGGAGGAGGGGCATTTTGCCCTGGCGGAGCAGTGCGCCCGCCGGGCGGTGTCACTTCAGGCAGACTACCCCCCCGCGCTGCTGGCGCTTGGCCTCGCGCTGGACGGCCTCGGCCGGTCGCGGGAGGCGGAGGCCAGCCTCAACGAAGCCCTCGCCCTGGACCCGGCCTACGGCCGACTCTATGGCAGGCTCTTCCATTGTCTGTTTGAGCGTCCCGACGCGGCCGGTGCCCTGCGGGAGCTGGAGCGCCTCGCCCCCCTGGGCTACCCCTATTCCCTGCTGGTGCGGATGGCGCTGCGGCGCTTTCCCAACGCGGCGGTGCCCGACGCCGGCATGCGGCCCCCCGGTGTGCGGGGGCGTCCGTCATGAAACCGGCCCGCTCCGGCGGGGTTCCCCGCCTGTCCGGAAGCGCCCCCCCTCCCATCACGGGTTTGGCCGGGACGAAAAGCCCCGTTTCGGGTGTTCCCGGGTGGGGGAAGGCGCGTGTGCGCCGGGCATGTGTATAATGAAACCTCCCGGCCGCGCGGAGGCGCGGGCAGAAAGGCGTGCGGATTGAAAGTCCTGCTTGTTTCAGTGCAGCGAAACCTCAACATCCTGGGGCTGCGCTATCTCCATGAGCACCTGCTCGCCCACGGCCACGACTCCCGCCTGCTCTTTCTGAACCGTTATGACGATGAGAACGCCCCCGCCCTTGAGCGGCTGCGCGCCTTCATCGCGGAGTTCAATCCGGGCATGGTCGGCGTGAGTCTGACGGCCTACGACTACCCCCACGCGCGCCCCTTTTCCGTCCGCTGCAAGCAGTGGTTTCCGGAAATCCCGCTGGTCTGGGGCGGCATCCACCCCACCACGGAGCCGGAGGACTCGTTGGACTATGCGGACCTCATCGTGCGCGGCGAGGGCGAGGGCGCGCTGCTGGACCTGGTGACGGCGATGGAGGCCGGCGCGCCCACGGACGGCATTGACAACCTGGGCTTCCGCCGCGGCGGGGAGACCCGGCTGAACCCGGTGCGCCCGCTGATTCTGGACCTGGACGCCCTGCCCATGCTGACCCAGGTGCCCGCCGCCGCCTGGATCCACCCGGGCGTGGAGGTGGAGCCCCTGACGCTCCGCCACGTCCGCAAGTACAAGATGTTCCGGGGCGCCATCTACCGCATCATGGTTTCCCGCGGCTGCCCGATGCACTGCGCCTACTGCGCCAATTCCTTCCTCAAGGGGCTCTACCCCGACATGAAGCTCCGGTGGCGGTCCACGGAGAACATCATGCGCGAGCTGGAGCTGGCGGTCGCGGAGGATCCGGCCATCCGGGCCGTCACCTTCGCGGACGACGTGCTCCTGAGCATGTCCGTGGACGCCCTGCGCGACTTCTGCGCCCAGTACAAGGCCCGGGTGGGGCTTCCGTTCATGGCGAAGACCACGCCCGCCTACATCACGCGCGAGCGGATGGACCTGCTGGTGGGCGCGGGCATGGGCTGGGTCAACGTGGGGCTGCAGGACGCGAACGACCGGGTCTGCAAGGAGATTTACAAGCGGCCCATCGGCTGGGAGGTTTTCCGCCGCGCCGCCGACCTGATCAACGAGTATCCCGTCGCGCCGTACTATGACCTCATCCTGAACAACCCCTTCGCCACCTTCGAGGAGGATGTGAAGACGGCGGAGATGCTGCTGGACCTGCCGCGTCCCTACTTCCTCCAGCCCTTCTCGCTGACCTTCTACCGGGGCACCGAGCTGCGCGAGCGCGCCCTGCGCGAGATGCCCGACTGCGTCGTGGAGCCGGAGTTCAAGGACTGCTACCGCGTGGAGTTTGTGCCGAAGGAGGCCGTCAAGGTCATCTGCACGACCATCCACCGGCCCCTGGGCCGCGCGCTCCTCCGCCAACTGCGGAAAGCCCCGGAAAGCCGCCTGACCCAGTTTTTCATGGACCTCGCCGGGCTTTACCACCGGATGGTCCTCCAGCCCGTGACCATGCTGCGCCTCCTGCGCCGCTCGCAAAGGGACAGCGTGTTCGGGGCGCTGAAGATGCTCCCCGTGGTGGTGGACTTCCGGTTCATCACCACGTTCAACCTGCTGCACAACACAAAAGACTCCACCGAGGAGTGACCCGGCGGCGCGCCCGCCCCTGGAAGACGACACCGCGATGCGCGTTCTTTTTCTCTCCGTACAGCGAAACCTGAACATCATCGGCCTGCGCTATATCCACGAGTGCGCGCTGGAGGCCGGGCACGACGCCCGGTTCCTGTTCCTCAACCGTTACGACGACGCCAACGCCTCCGCCATGGATGCGCTGCGCGCGTTCATCGCGGAGTTCAACCCGGGCATCGTGGGGCTCAGCCTCACGGCCCACGACTCGCCCCCCGTCCGCTCGCTGACCGGGCTCCTCAAGCAGTGGTTCCCCGCGCTGCCCGTGATCTGGGGGGGGATCTACCCCACCACGGAGCCCGAGGCCAGCCTGGAGCTGGCCGATTACATCTGCCGCGGCGAGGGCGAGGAAATGATGGTGGAGCTGCTGGGCGCCCTGGAGAAGGGGCGGCCGGTGGACGACATCGCCAACCTGGGGTTCAAGCGGGACGGCGAAATCCGGCTCAACCCGCTTCGCCCGCTCGTGACGGACTTGGACCGGTTTCCCATCCTGGGGCCCCTGCCCTCGAAGGGGTACATCCAGTCCAAGGTCGCCGTGGAGCCCGTCACCCTCGACCACCTGAAGAAGTACAGCCTGTTCCGGGGCACCATCTACCGCATCCTCGTGTCGCGTGGGTGCCCCATGCACTGCCACTACTGCGCCAATTCCTTCCTCATGCGCCTCTATCCCGACTGGGGGCTCCGCTGGCGCTCCGTGGAAAACGTGATCCGGGAGCTGGAGCAGGCCATCAAGATCCACCCGGCCATCAAGTTTGTCACCTTCGCCGACGACTGCGTCTTCAGCATGAAGCTCGACCTCATGCGGGAGTTCTGCCGCGAGTACAAGACCCGGGTGGGCCGCCCCTTCGCCGCCAAGGCGACGCCCGCCCACATCTCGCGGGAGCGCGTGGACCTCATGGTGGACGCGGGTCTGGCCTGGGCCAACGTGGGCCTGCAGGACGGCAACGACCGGGTCTGCAAGGAAGTCTACGGGCGCCCCATCCCCGTGGCCCAGTTCGAGAAGGCCGCCCAGATTCTCAGTGAGTACCCCGTGGCGGCGTATTACGACCTGATTCTCAACAACCCCTTCGCCACGCGGGAGGAGGACGTCCAGACCGCCGAGCTGCTGGCCCGCATTCCCCGGCCCTTCTTCCCGCAGGCGCTCTCGCTCACCTTTTTCCAGGGCACCCAGATCCGCGAGCGCGCGCTGAGGGAGTGCCCCGAGCAGGTGGTGGATCCCGAAACGAAGGACATGTACCGCTCCGTGTACCGGCCGGAGGACGAGCTGAAGATCATCGCCTCGGTCCTGCACCGGCCCGTGTGGCGCGCCCTCGTCGCGCGGTACAAGAAGGCCCCGGACAGCGGGCTCACCCGCGCGCTGGTCCGGATCGCCGGATTCTACTCCCGCATGGTCCTCTTCCCCTTCCTGTTCTTCCGCCTCTTGGTGCGGTCCCAGCGCAACTCGCTCTGGGGCGCCCTCAAGATGCTTCCGTATGTGGTGGACACGCGCCTCATCAGCAACTTCGACCTGCTCCACAACACCAAGGACTCCACGGAGGAATGACCGTGTCCAGGACACCGCGCCCCTTGCGGATCAGGGAGGAACACGGCTGCGGCGTGACGCGGGCCGTTCCTTCGCGCGGCGCGGGGGACCGAAGGGCTCCCGGCAGGAGATTGCCGCGTCGGCCGCTGCGCGGCCTCCTCGCAATGACCGCCGATACCCGCGTCATTGCGAGGGAGCGCAGCGACCGAAGCAACCTCGTTCCCGGATCGCCTCCGGCGCCAACGGCGTTCTTTCCGGCAAGCGGGGCGGTCCTTCCCGCCTCCCGCCGCCGCCCGGGACCTTACGGAAACACGGGAGCCTGACGGGTGGAATCCGAGCGCACAGACAACGCCCCCCGCCTGACCCTTCCGGTCCTGCTCGCGCTGGGGGCCGTGCTGGCGCTGGGGGCCTTTGTCCGCTGGCAGTATTTCCAGGAGCTGCGCGGCGCGCCGGACTTCACCTTTCCCCTGAACGACGCGCAGTTCAAGGATTACTGGGCGCGCGCGCTGGTTTCGGGGGACTACACGCCGCCGCCGGGGCGCAACAGCCCCTTCCTGGAGGGCTACCCGCTGCCCAACCCGCCGGGCTACTCGTGGTTTCTCGCCGGGGTCTATGCCTGCTCCGGCGGCAGCTACGCCGCCGCGCGGGGGGCCCAGTTCCTCCTGGGGCTGGTCACGGTGGTCCTGCTCTTCTTCCTGGGCCGGCGGCTGGGGGGAAATGCCGCCGGGCTGTGCGCCGCCGCGCTGGCCGCGGTCCACGGCGGCTTTGTGTACTACGAGGGCGAGCTGAACCAGCCCCCGCTGGTCAACGCGCTGCTCGTCGGGCTCGTGCTTCTTGGGATGTGGTGGCGCGACCGGCGCTCGTTCTGGGCCGTCGGGCTGGCCGGGATCGTCTCCGGCCTGCTCATTCTGACACGCCCCGAGACCCTGCTGCTGCTGCCGGTTGCCGGCGTGTGGTTCGCCCTGGCCCTGCCGCGCGGGCGGGGTGTCCTGGCCCGGTTGGCCGCACCGGTGTTGTATGCCGCCGTCTCGCTGGCCGTCGTCGCGCCCGTCACGC
>JAPXRP010000141.1:0-11434 GCA_033813475.1 Candidatus Hydrogenedentota bacterium | reverse complement strand
CACCACGACCCAAGAACGCGCCTGGAAGGCGCGTCTGCGTTGGCTGCGGTGTCCGGGATTATCTGACGCACTCGACCCAGACGCGCAACGCGCCGCGGCGCGCGTTGCCGGCCTCGTGGAAGGCTTCGAGGCGGCCGTCGGCGGCGGGAAGGACCAGGTTGGGGAGGGTGAGGCGGGTTTCACCCGCCGGGAGGGTGCCCTCGGCGCCCGCGCCGGCCACGGTGAAGAGGATGCGGCGGTCCTTGTCCGCCTTGGGAAACTCCACGGTGACGCGGTAGTCGCCGCCCTGCGCGATGCGGACCTCCCACCCGCCGTTGTCGGCGTCGCCCCAGCCCTTCGCGCCGCGCCAGTCCTGGCGGGTGAGGACGGAGGGGTTCTCCTGCGGCGCGCCGAGGACGATGCGGGGCGGGTCGTAGCCGCGCGTGGCGCCGACGTCGGCGAACCACGCCTCGTAGTCCGCGCGCAGGCGCCGGACGGTGTCCGGGTGGTCCGCGGCGACATCACTCTTCTCGCCGGGGTCGGCCTCCAGGTCGTAGAGTTCGGCGCCGTTGACCAGCTTGAAGCGGCGCGTGACGACGGCGGCGTTGCGGAAGGGCTCGGGCGCGTCGCCCCGGTGCCACTGGAGGAAGAGGGTGCGGTCGGGCGCGCCGGTTGCCGTTCCGGCGAGGTGCGGCCAGAGGCTGACGCCGTCGAGGCGGGGCTCCTCCGGCGGCGTGAAGCCGCAGGCGTCGAGGAGCGTGGGCAGGACGTCAATGTGCGCGCCCATCGCGGCGATCTCCGCGCCCGGCGCGATGCGGCCGGTCCACCGCGCGAAGAAGGGCACGCGGAGGCCGCCCTCGTAGACCGAGCCCTTGCCGTCGCGCAGGCCCGCGTTGTGGCGCGCGCTGTCGTGGAGCGCGGGGCCGTTGTCGGTCATAAAGCAGACGACCGTGTCCTCCGCGAGACCGAGGCGGTCCAGCGCGTCGAGCACCTTCCCCACATTCTCGTCGAGGTTGGCGATCATGCCGTAGATGCGGGCGGTCTTCTCGTCCAGCCCCTTTTCCGCGAAGGGCTTCCAGTAGGCCTCCGCCACGTCCAGCGGGTTGTGGGGGGCGTTCGTGGCGAGATAGGCGAAGAAGGGGCGGTCCGCGTTCGCCTCGATGAAGGCCACGGCGGCGTCGGCGAAAACATCGGTGCAGTAGCCCTTCGTGCGGACGTCCTTGCCGTTGTGCGAGAGGACCGTGTCGAAATACGACGTGTTGTCCGGCTCCGACGGCTGGCAGATGCCGCCGCCCTTGTGGCACAGCGACTCGTCAAAGCCCTTGTCCACCGGGCGCATGGGGTGATTGTCGCCGAGGTGCCACTTGCCGAAGAGGCCCGTGCGGTAGCCCCGCGCGCGCAGCAGCTCCGCCAGCGTCACCTCCGCCGGGTCCATCATGGCGCGGCCGAGGTAGGTGTCAATGGCCCGCGTGCGGTGGTTATAGCGGCCCGTCATGAGGCAGGCCCGCGTCGGCGTGCACACGGGGCTCGCGTAGAACCGGCGGATCCACGCGCCGTCCCGGCGCAGGGAGTCAATGCGCGGCGTTTTCAGGACCGGATTGCCCGTGCAGCCCAGGTCGCCGTAGCCCTGGTCGTCCGTGAGGATGAACACGACATTCGGCGGGCGCTTCGGCCCCGGCTCCGCGGCCCGCACCCCGCCGCCCGCGGACAGCAGCAGCGCGGACGCCGCCCCGGCCTGTTTCAGGAAACCTCTGCGGCTGGATGAACGCATGGGGGAACCTCCTTCGCGGGGCACCGCGCCCCCCGGCGATTCTAGCAGAACAGGCGCGGGGGCGGGAACCCGAAGACAAGGCCGGCGGGACGCAGGCGGTACGGAACCGCGACCCGCAGGCCCTTCTTCGTTCCATCGTCGTCCCGCCCGCCTTGTCTTTCGAGGCTCGCCGGTCTGGAAGGCGCAAGCGAGCTTGCGCACTCCAAGGCGCGCTGCGCGCGCGTCATGGACGGCCGCCGCCCATCACCGCAGCCCCGGGACCGCACAGCGCGCAGCGCCTTGGAATCAGACCAGCACGATCCGCTCCGCGACCTCCAGGAAAAACTCCCGCGACCACAGGGCCAGGGCGTCCGGGTCGCGGACGAAGGGCCGGACCTCGTCCCGGGCCTGTTTCACGTTGAGGGCATCCACGGCGCCGCGGAACAGGCCGCGAAAGGCGTCCGGAGTGAGGGCACCGCCGGTCCAGTGGCCGGAAGAGCGCATGCGTGCCTCCAAGTGGGCGCCGTGCAGGCGCGGGTGCCGCGCGGCGTACCACACGAAATCGTGCCAGTCCCTGCCCTTGACGCGCCCGCCCCACTTCCGGCACAGCAGGGCGTGCATCTTGCCCGCGAAGAGGTCGGGGAGGGTGTAGACGCGCACGGCGAAGGGCACGGGCAGCAGCACGGTCCGGCTCTCCGTGGCGAAGCCCGGGGGCGGGTCCGTGTCCACCTCCAGCTTGATCTTCAGGAGTTCCCGCGCGTGAATCCCGCCCGCGGCCCCCTCCCCCGGACGGATGACGATCATCTGGCGCAGGGTGTTGGCCCGCAGGAAGGCGGAGGCGATGGCGGAGTCCCCCCGCCGCGGCCGCGCCTCGAAGTCCACCTCAAACCCGAAGGAGGCCAGCTCGCGGCGAAGGGCGTCGCCGTAACCGCCGAGGGTAAACGCCGGATCGGGCGCGAGGAGGGAGAAGTCCAGGTCCTCGGAGTAGCGGTCGAGCCCGTGCAGGACGCGGAGCGCCGTGCCGCCGTAGAAGGCGGCGTGCTCGAAGAACTTCGCGCGCCAGAGGCCCAGCAGGGCGATCTGCTGGAGCACCTCCCGGAGGGCGTTCACATGATCCTCCGCCGTCTCCCGGGGAAACCGCGCCAGCATCTGCTCCACGGCCTCGTTCATGCGCCCCCCTCCGCGCGGCGCGCCAGCCAGCGCGCCAGCAGGGTGACCTTCTTGGACCCATAGGCCCGGGCAACCGCATTCAGCCGTTCCGGGGCCAGCGCGCCGAGGCGCTCCGGGTCCACCCGCAGGTCGTCTAACAGATAGGCGTCGAAGTCCCCCAGCCGCCCGGGATAGAAGCGCTTGTCCGTCCACACCTTGTCCGCCAGCGCCTTCTCCGGGGTGGCCGCCAGAACCGGGCCGTTTTCCCCCTCACGCCACGCCATGCCGGGGGCGTAGCGGTGCGGCGGCAGGGGGGTGTAGGAAAACACCCCGAACGGAGTGTCGAAACGCCGCCGGACACCGGTGGTCACAGAGGTGACCTCCTCGACCCGCTCCGGGATGAGCCCGTGCAGGGCAAGGGCCGAATCCAGACTCACATACGACGGCCCGTAGACCAGATTGGCCAGTTGGAGGCGGTCCAAGACCCGCCGCCGCCACGGCTCGCCAAACACATAAAGCCCCTTGCGCACCCGGACCAGGTCGCCCCGCGCGGTGAGCGCCCCGATGCGGTCTCTCGGCTTGGCGTAGTCCCCCAGCAGGCCGGTGAGTTGCTGGTAATCCAGCACATCCGAACGGGTGCCCCGCCGTATGTCCATCATGGTCATCATGACCCCATTTTACCAGAAAAAAGTCAATATGTCCATATAATTTGGACATACTACCCATTTTCTGGAGATATGAAGGCCGCCGGAGAAATGGAAGGTGCCCTCCGGCGTGACCGCCCCGGTCACGAGGGGGTGCCGCCCCCTGAGCGCGGAGGGAGGCCGGCGGCGCATTCGGGACAGAGGCAGTGGCTGAGCACGGCGTCGGTGTGGTCGCGCAGGTAGTTCTCCATCTCCTGCCAGACCTGGCGGTCGTTGCGCACCTTGTGGCAGCGGGTGCAGACGGGAATCATGCCCTCGAGCTGGCGCACGCGCGCGAGGGCCTCGCGCAGGCCGTCCTCGGCGCGCTTGATGCGCAGCATGGCCTCGGCGCGCGCGAGGAACTCGCGGTTGGAGAAGGGCCGGACAATATAGCCGTCCGCCCCGCCCTCCAGTCCGTCGGCCTGGTGGTCCGGGGATGTCCGGACTCCGGAGACGAGGACGACAAAGGTGTCGCGCAGGTCCGGGTCCATCTTGATGGCGAGGCAGACGTCCACGCCGCTTCTGTCCGGCATGACGACATCGAGAAAGACCAGGTCGGGGCGGTGGTCCCGCACGGCGTCAAGGCCCCCGCAGCCGGAGGCTGCGGAGATCACCTCGTAGCCCGCCGAGGCCAGCACGCGGACGATTGCCTCACGCACCAGCGCGTCGTCGTCCACAACAAGAATTCGGGGGGGCTGTCGCATGGGTGCTCCTGTCAGTGTCCTTCGTTCTGTCCGCCGTGAACCGGCAGGGACAGGGTAAAAACGGCGCCGCCCTCGGGCGGGCTTCCGGCGAGAAGCGTCCCGCCGTGGGCCTCCACCACCTTCCGCGCAATGGCCAGGCCCAGCCCGACGCTTCGCTCGCCGCCCGTCTTGGGGGCGCCGCCCCTTCCAAAGGGGGAGAAGATCCACTCCGTCTCCTCGGGGGGAATGCCGGGCCCCTGGTCGGCGACGGCCACCGAGAAGACCCCGTCCGCGATGGAGGCCGCCACGCGCACCTCCCCGCCGGGGGGCGTGTGCTCGGCGGCATTTCCCAGGATGTTGACGAACGCCTGCTCCAGCTTCGACTCGTCGGCAAGAATGCGGGGCATCGCCCCGAATTCCGCCCGCACCGCGACACCCTTTTTCCGGGCGCCGATCTCCACCAGTTCCACCGCCCGGCGGAGAAGGCCGGCGGGGTCCACCGGGGCCGGACTCACCTCGAAACGGCCCGCCTCGATCATGGCCACGTCGAGAAAGTTGTCAATGATGTCCCGCATGAACAGGGCGGACTCGTGAATGGCGCCCAGAAAGCGCGCCTGGTCCCCGTCCAGCTCCGGCATCTCCTCCGCCAGAAACTCCGAGTAGGCGAGGACCAGCCCGGCGGGTTTGCGCAGGTCGTGGGCCGCCATGCCCAGGAACTGGTTTTTCAGCTCGTTCAGGCGGCCCAGCTCGGCGTTCTTCTTCGCCAGCTCGCGCTGCAGGTTAACCAGCGTGTTGTTCAGGCGGCTCGACTCGTCGTGGAAGTCGTCGCCGGCGGGGGCGGGCCCCTCCTCCCGGGTCCGGGGGGCCGCAGTTGCGGCCGAAGCGCTGTCCGGGGCGGGCTGCCGGGCCGCCGGCGCCTTTCCGGTCAGCCGTTCGGCCAGCCCGACGGCGCGCCGCGCGTCATCGGCCGTGCCGTCGGCCCCAAGCTCCCGCCACAGACCCTCCGCGGCAAGGCAGGCATGCCCGCCGACCAGAACCTTCACCCCGCCGCCGCCCGGCGCGGCGCGGACCGCCTGGACCAGCGTGCGGGCCTCGTCAAGATTCTGGCGCATCGTCACGCCCACGGCCACCACGTCGGGCCGCCACTCCCCCATCATGGCCGCGACCCCTTCCGGGGGGGTGTTCGCGCCGAGGTACTGCGTGTCCCACCCGGCCATCTCGAAGAAATCGGCTACCATGCGCAGGCCCAGCTCGTGCAGCTCGCCCTGCACACAGGCGGCGAGCACCCGCCTCCCGGAACGCTCTCCGGAAAACAGGCGCGGATAGAGCATGGACATGACGAGCTGGGTCGCGTTGGTGCAGTAGTGCTCATGGCCCACCGAGATTTTTCCGGTCTGCCAGAGCCAGCCGATCTCGTACTGCACGGGCTGCAGCACGTGCAGATAAAGGTCGCCGATGGGCGTGCCCCTCCCGGCCTCCTCCAGCACCAAGTCCGCGGCCCGGTGCCGTTCGCGCCGGAGCATGGCGTCCATGTACGCCACCGCCAGCCCGGCCAGGGGATCGTCGGGACGGATGTGCCGGAAACCTGCGTCCAAGGGGGAATCTTCCATCCGACGGTTCCTTGCCGTGTTGTCCGCAGGGCCCCGCCGAAACTGGGGCGGGCCTGCGGAAGATTTTACCATACCCCAACCCGGGGCGCGGGCGGGAACGGACGGCCCCGGATTTGCTAGAGTAGGGGGATTCCCGGGTTGTTGGACGGAACACAGAAAGAGTCTCCCCATGCCACACATTTTCTTCTCCAGAATTTCCGCGTGCCTGTTTCTCTGCCTGACGCTGCTTGCGGCGGGCTGCGCCACCACCGCGGCCGTGCGGCCGGGCAAGGACGACTTCGCCGTGCGCCGGGGCAAGATTTTCCGGGGCAGCAAGGACTGGACGCTCCGTGTTGTGCATGTGCCCGGGCTCTGCGAAAAGGGCGGGCCGGTGGACATGGCGGCCATCGCGCGGCTGGCGGACGTGGGCGGCAACACGCTGTCCATGGACCTGTGCGGCCTCAGCGCCGACGGCGCGTCCCTCGACCCGAAGGCCGTGGAGACGGTCGCGCTCTACGCCGAGGAGTGCAAGGACACCTGGATGGGCTTCATGGTGCGCGTGCTGGCGGGCGTGCCCGACGACCCGGCGGTCCGCGCGAGGGCCGCGGTCACCGCCGCGAAGGCGCTCCGGGGCGAGGGCAAGGCCGTCTACTGGATTGACGGCCCCGGCGCCGCCGCGCTGGCGAAGAAGTTCAAGAAGGCCGCGCCGAACCTCATTGTGGCCGCGCCGGGCAACGCCGACATCCTGACGGCGGACGCCGCGCCGGAGAAGAAGTTCAAGAAAGCCGCGCCGGACCTCGTCGTGGTGGCGCCGGACAACGCGTACATCCTGCAGCCAGTGATGATGGTGAACATCCGCCCGGAGGACATCCGCCCCGAGACCCATTTCGTCGTCACCCACTCCGACGCCGTCTATGCGGCGCTGGACAAGGCCTTCGCGGACCCGCTGGAGACGGCGCCCTGGACGCCCGACAACAGCGTCCTGAGCGAAGCGGAGCGCGCCGAGGGATTCATCTCCCTGTTTGACGGCAAGTCCCTCGACGGCTGGTGGCTCCGGTCGCCGGACGTGCAGTCCTTCGAGGTCAAGGACGGGAACATCGAGTGGGTGCGCAAGGGCTCCGACGCCATGTTCACCCGCGACCGCTATGACAACTTCATCCTCCGCTTCGAGTGGAAGATCGAGAAGGGCGGCAACAACGGCGTGTGGCTGCGCGCGCCGCGCGCCGTGCGCTCGTCCAAGATCGGCTTCGAGTTCCAGATCATGGGCGACAGCGACATCGCCGAGCCCACGGCGGACAGCACGGGGTCGGTCTACCGCGTGATCCCCGCGAAGGCCCTGGCCGCCCGCCCCGAGGGCGAATGGAACGAGGTGGAAATCATGCTCAACGGCCCGCACTACCAGGCGACGCTGAACGGCGTGCAGATCCAGGACGTCAACTTCGACGAGCACCCCGAGCTGGCCTGGCGCCTGCGCAAGGGGTTCATCTGCATTTCCGACCACGGGTCGCCGGCCTGGTTCCGCAATATCCGCGTCAAGAAGCTGTAGAAGGACGTTTGGCCCATGGGATCACCCGCCCGCATCACCGGAGTCCGTCTCTCCTCTTCTTCTCCGGGGAACGTGCAAACGGGCGGCTTCTTGCTGGCGTGCGACTCCTCGATGCAGAGAAGCCTCCATCCGTCATTCCCGCGAAAGCGGGAACCCATCTTGGGTCAGCGGGTTACGCCGCGCGCCGAAGGCGTGGACCCCCGCGTTCGCGGGGGTGACGGGCAGAGCGGTGGACAGGAGGGGGATAGACAGGGTGAACCGCTTTCACGCGATGCTGACATCTGTTGGAGAAAGCCTTCCATGAACCGAACTTGTTCTCCGCGTCGCTTCGCACAAACGGCCCTTTTGGCCCTCCTGCTTTCCGCGGTGCTGGCCTTGCCGGCCTGCGCGGGGTTTGTCGAGGGCGTGGTCCCGACGGAGTCCGGATTCGCGGGCGCGGTCACCGTGGTCTCCGAGGAGGCGGACGGCCCCTGCGGCGTGGTCACGGTGCGCGTGCCCTATCTGGGCGTGCTGGGCGACGAGAAGACCGGGCTGGCCCGGGTGGTCTTCCCCCGGAAGGCCGCCCTGCCGGGCACGCGGCTCCCCGCGTTCTGCCATGTCCACTACGAGAAGGACACGGGCGGCGCAAAGCAGTGGGCCGGAAAGGGCTGGGCCGTCTTCACGGCGGCGTACACCGGCGCGGACGGGGAGTCGCCCATTGACGTGTCGGTGGGCAACGGCAACAACCTCGCGCGCGCGGTCATCCAGTGGGCCAGACGCTGCCCCTTCGTGGACCCGGCGCGGATGCACATTGACGGCGGCAGCCAGGGCGGCTACATGGCCCTGGCCATGAGCGCCGACATGTTCCCCGTCACCTCCACCACCGCCGACGTGCCCGTCGTCAACTGGTGCTACAACATCGGATACCTGGAGGCGAACCGCGCCCACGGCGGGTACCCCGGCCACGAGGCGGAGTCCCCGCTGCCCGTCATGGGCATGGTGACCGGCCTTGCCGAGATGGCCTACGCCTATTTCCCCCGCGACCTCTCGGCGGATGCCTGGTACTGGCTGAGCCCCATTTCCATGCTCGACCGCATCGCCAACCCCGTGCTGGTCACCAGCGCCACGGGCGACATGCTGGTGCCCATGGAGCAGATGTCGCGCACGCACTTCCGCGCGCCGGACCCCGCGCTGTTCCCGGAGGGCTACCGCCGCGACTTCGACGGGCTCACGGCGAACGAAAAGGCCCGCAAGGTCTTCGAGGAGTGCCTGCCCCCGGAGAAGGTCTTCATCCACGTGGAGCCCCGGCCGGAGGACGGCTTCGCCTACACGCGGGAAATGATCCTCGACCCGAAGCAGATGCCGAAGAAGAAGCAGAAACACCTGGACCGGAAGTGGAGCCCCGACCACCAGTGGTCGCTGTTCTACATGGACGAGGGCGGCCCGTTGCCCTTCGCCGGGCACAACTCCTGGAACTGGAACGCCGGCCCCGACTCCTTCACGGCGCATTACCGCGACGCGGTGCCGGACCCGTCGGTGTTGAACGAGGCGAAGCTGCTCCGGCTCATGGAGCGCCACGAGGGGAAACTCTCGAACCTGCCCCTGCTGAACTCGGGAGCCCCCGCCAACCGGTGCAACCACGCCGACGCGGAGCGGCGCGACGTGCGCGCCGGGCTGGCGGCCTACGCCGCCCTGGGCGCGGACCACGCCGCCCGGCTGAAGGCGCTCTATGCGGAGTGCCCGCTGAAGGCGCTGGGCGAAACGCTCCCGGCGGACATCGCCCCGTGAGAAACCCCCGGGCGCTCAGGGAGCGGCTGCTGGCCTGGTTCAAGGCCGAGGCCCGCGACCTGCCCTTCCGGGGCACCACCGACCCCTACGCCGTCTGGGTCTCCGAGATCATCCTCCAGCAGACCCGCGTGGACCAGGGCACGCCCTACTACAACCGCTTTGTGGCCGCCTTCCCCACCGTGGAGGCGTTGGCCGCCGCGCCCGAGGAGGCCGTGCTGAAACTCTGGGAGGGCCTCGGCTACTACTCCCGCGCGCGCAACCTCCACGCCGCCGCCCGCATGGTCTGCGAGCAGCACGGCGGCCGCTTCCCCGAGACCGCCGCGCAGCTCCGCATGCTCCCCGGCGTCGGCCCCTACACCGCCGCCGCCGTCGCCAGCATCGCCTTCGGCGAGCGCGTCGCCGTGCTCGACGGCAACGTCAAGCGCGTGCTCGCGCGGCTGTACGCGCTGGACGACTGCATAGACGACCCGGCCACGGAGCGGGAGCTGTGGCGGCTGGCCCAGACCCTCGTGCCCCCGCGGAACCCCGGCGACTTCAACCAGGCCATGATGGAGCTCGGCGCGCGCGTGTGCACACCCCGCACCCCCGCCTGCATGGCCTGCCCCGCGGCGTCCGAATGCCGCGCCCACGCCGAGGGCCGCGAGGCCGAACTGCCCGTGCGAAAACCGAAGGCCGCCACGCCCCTCCACGAGATCGTCACCGCCGTCATCGAACGCGACGGGTGCTTCCTGGTGGGCCGCCGGCCGCACGGCGGCATGCTGGGCGGCCTGTGGGAGTTCCCCGGCGGCAAGGTGGAGAAGGGGGAGGACCACGCCCTCGCCCTCGCGCGCGAATGCCGCGAGGAGCTCGGCGTCACTGTGCGCGTCGGCGGGCTCGTCGCCTGCGTCCGCCACGCCTACACCCACTTCCGCATCGTCATGTCCGTCTACCGCTGCGAGATCACGGACGGCGAGCCCGCCGCCCTCGCCCACACCGAGCTGCGCTGGGTGGCCCCGGAGGACTTCGACACCCTCGCCTTCCCCAAGGCCAACCACAAGTTCCTGCCTCTGCTCCGGGGGGATGCGGAACGGGACTGATCTCTCCCTGGACAGAAAAGGCCCCGGACGGCGTTGCGCGCCGTCCGGGGCCGTTCAGTCAGTCGTGGTCGTCAGTGTCTCCGCCGCCGGCTTGCGGCCGCGCCGCCGAGGCCCAGGGCCGCCGCGAGCGCGCCCAGGCCCAGCAGGCCCAGCGCCGGAAGGCCCGAACCGATCGCCAGCGTGAACACCGGGGAGTCCACCGAGGTCACCCCGTCAGACACCGCGCACAGGTAGGACCCCGCGTCCCCCTCCGCCACCGGGTCCAG
Organism: Candidatus Hydrogenedentota bacterium; assembly: GCA_033813475.1. GTDB lineage: Bacteria > Hydrogenedentota > Hydrogenedentia > Hydrogenedentales > CAITNO01 > JAAYBR01. The sequence continues at coordinate 946 of JAPXRP010000141.1, read as the reverse complement.
CACCAGCAATGCGTCAGTCTCGCCCGTCAGCGGCGCCCACGCCTTCGACCCGTCGTCGTGGAGCCACTGGAAGCCCGCCGTGCCCACCGCGCCGGTCACGGCCACCGCGAACTCCGCGCGGCCCCCGGCCGCCACGGCCACCGATGTGTCGCCCGACGCCGACACCGCCAGCGTGCAGTTGTCCAGCACCGTCACGGTCCGCGTCACCGTCGCCGCGGCCTTGCCGCCCGAATCCGACACGTTGTACGAGACCGTGAAGGACAGCCCCGGACCCAGCGGGCCCGCGGGCGGAAGCCCCGACACCGCAAGCTGCGCCGTCAGGTCGCCGTCCAGGTCGTCCGACGCCGTCGCCCCCGCGTCCGTGTATTCATCGCCGCAGTCCAGCGTCACCGACGCGTCGCCCACCAGCGCGATCACCGGCGGCAGGTCGTCCGTCACGTTCACCGTCAGCGTCTCCACCGCCGGGTTCCCCGCCGCGTCCTGCGCCGTGTAGGTGACGTCATACGCGCCCAGCGTGGACGTGTCCACGGCGCCCGAGCCCGTCACCGCGCCCAGGTCCCCGTCGCACGCGTCAAACGCCGACGCCGCGGGCGCCGTGTAGGACGTGCCCCGCACCACATACGCCGGGTTGTCGCCCGGAATCGTGACCACCGGGACCGCCGTGTCGTCCACCGTCACGGTCAGCGTGGCCGTGCCCGTGTTCCCCGCCGCGTCCGTCGCGGCGTACACCACGTCATACACGCCGACCGCCGGGGCCGCCGGGTTCAGGCCGTCGTAGTCAGAAACCGACGCCGCAAACGCGCCGTCGCAGTCGTCCGCCGCCGTGGCGCCCGGAAGCGTCAGCGCCACGCCGCACTCGCCGGAGAGCGTGGAGACGCCGCCGTCCAGCGTGACCACCGGCGCGGTGGTGTCGTCCACCGTCACGGTCAGCACCGCCGTCCCCATG
>JAPXRP010000140.1:0-11451 GCA_033813475.1 Candidatus Hydrogenedentota bacterium | reverse complement strand
CTAGTATTACATTGCAAGTTTTCTGCTTGGTTTCGGTTGGTGCGGTAGTTCCCCTGATGGGGCCAGAAAGAGGAGATGCGAAGATGAGGATTGCGCGGGTAACTTTGAATGCGGTTGTTTTTCTGGCGGTTCCGTTGCTGGTGCTCCCGCAGGGATGGTCCATCGCGGTGGATGACACTACGCCGCCGACGGGGACCATTGTCATCAACGGCAACCGCAGCGCGACCAACACTCCCAATGTCACGCTGGGCCTGACCTGGTCGGATGGGGCGGGGACGGGCGTTTCGCGGATGCGCTTCAGCAACGACGGGTCCACTTGGTCCTCCTGGGAAACCCCCGTGGCCTCGCGCGCCTACACGCTGCCAGCCGGTCCGGACAGCCACCGGACGGTTCGTGTGCAGTATCTTGACCGGGCCGGCAACCGGTCAGCCGTGTATTCGGATTACATCCGTCTGGACACGGCGGCGCCGACCGGAACGATCCTCATCAACGGCGGCGCCTCGGTCACGTCCACGAGCACGGTAACTCTGGGGCTGACCTGGTCTGACGGCACGGGCGCGGGCGTCTCGCGGATGCGTTTCAGCGACAACGGGTCCACCTGGACGCCGTGGATGCCCCCCACCGCCACACGGGCGCACACGCTGCCAGCCGGTCTGGACAGCCACCGGACGGTGCGTGTGCAGTATCTGGACGGCGCGGGCAACTATTCCGCCGTCTTCAAAGACTATATCCGGCTAGAACGTCCTAACGCGGTCACGATTGTCCTCCCCGGCGGTGTGCCGCTGGAGCTGGTGCGTATCCCTGCGGGGAGTTTCCAGATGGGCAAGGAGGAACGCTATATCGACGACTCGGAACCGGTGCACACCGTGACCATCGGGTATGACTTCTACATGGGGAAGTATGAGGTGACGCAGGGGCAGTGGCTGGCGGTGATGGGAACGAGCCCGGGCGGCAATCCATGGCGTTATGGGGTGGGTTCCCACTATCCCGCCTATATTGTCTCGTGGGACGACGCCCAGGCATTCATCATAGCGGTGAACGCGCACATCACGGCGACGGGCCAAGGTCCGGCGACGTTGCGGTTGCCGAGCGAGGCGGAGTGGGAGTATGCCTGCCGGGCAGGATCCACCACGTTGTTCTACTGGGGTGATGATCCAGGGGGAACCCAGATTGAGGAATATGCTTGGTGCGACATTATCACCGACCCGAAAAATGGGCCCACGCTGGTGGGCGGGAAACGCCCCAACGCCTTCGGCCTGTACGACATGAGCGGGAACGTGTGGGAGTGGTGCGAGGACTGGGGGCATAGCGATTACACGGGGGCTCCGACGGACGGGAGCGCGTGGATAGTGAAGCAACCTAACTTTAGTGAGCGGGTCAAGCGGGGCGGCGGCTGGGACAGCCTCACCACCTACTGCGAATCGGCGAGGCGCCGGACGTGCATGCCGACGATTCGGGAAAACAACAACGGGTTCCGCCTAGCCGCAGTTCAGTGATCTTGTTGAGCGAGAGGGCGAGCGGAGGCCCCAGAAGGGATGCGACGGGATGAGCGGAGCGAGGGTCCATCCCTTCTAGCGACCGTAGCGTGGACAGGGCGCACAGGTAGTTGCTCGCCCGCTCGTCCAGCAGCTCCGGCTCCAGCACCGTGCCCGGTGTGATCGTGCGGACCACGGCCCGCTTCACGATGCCCTTCGCCGCGCGCGGGTCCTCCATCTGGTCGCACAGCGTGACCGTGCGCCCCGCCCGGATGGCCTTGGCCACATACGCGTCCACCGCCCGCACCGGCACGCCGCACATGGGCGCCCGCACCGCCTTGTCCGCGCTGTCGCGCGACGTCAGCGTGAGGCCCAGCAGCTCCGCGGCCTCCAGCGCGTCCTCAAAGAACAGCTCGAAAAAGTCCCCCATGCGGAAGAAGAGCAGCGAGTCCGGGCACTCCGATTTCGCCTGCAAATACTGCCGCACCATCGGCGTGATCTCCGACGGGGACAGGTCCTGCACTCTCGCCCACACACTGGCCATGCGGGCGATTATAGCAAGCGGCGATGGGGCGGAGGAACGGGAGGGGTGGAGTGGACGGCGCGGACACGATCCACGGCAGACGGCATGGCGGTGTATCGGGGCCGCCGCCCCCAATTTGAAATTTCAAATTTGAGATTCCGGACGTGGCCGCGCCGGGGGCATCGGGATACATCCGGATGGGTCGTCCCCATTATGAAATTTCAAATTTGAGATTCCGGGCCGCGCGTTGCCCGCGCGGCTTCGGGTACACTGCCCGCATACCCGCACCCCCGGGAGCGCCCCATGCCTTTTGTGTACATAGACGCCGACGCCTGCCCCGTGAAGGGCGAGACCTGCCGCGTGGCCGCGCGCCACGGGGTGGGGGTGCGCGTGGTGGCGAACACCTTTATGGCGGTGCCCGCGGGCGCGGAGCTGGTCCGGGTGGGGGACGGCTTTGACGAGGCGGACGACTGGATCGCGGGGAACGCGGGCCCCGGCGACGTGGTGGTGACGGATGACATCCCCCTCGCGGGGCGGTGTCTGGCCGCCGGGGCGCGCGTGGTGGGGTCGCGGGGCCGCGAGTTCACGGAGGCCTCCATCGGCGACGCGCTGGCCACCCGCGAGATGCTCTCCCAGCTCCGGGAGCACGGCCTGGTGAGCGGCGGCCCCGCCCCCTTCGGGCCGAAGGACCGGTCCCGGTTCCTCGACCGGCTCGACACGGTGCTCCGGGCGGTCCTCCGGGGGCTATGAGCCGGGGAAAACTGTTTACATTTTTAAAAAATGGAGTATAATGTCAGGATGCGTGCCGGCCGGGGGGTGCAATGCGCCGCCGGCCGGGCCAACCATGGGAGCATGCCCAATGAATCAGCAAACGCATTTCAGCGCCTGCCGGGGGCGGCGTTCCGCCCTGGCGGCGGTGCTGGCCGGTCTTGCCGCCTCTCTGCTGACCGGATGCCCGAACGGCAACGTCTCCGGCCCCCTGAGCAACTCGGACCTGCGCCTGTTCCAGAGCCGCTATGTGTTCGGGGTGGCGGGCGAGGCGACCGACGTGGCGACGGCGGACTTTAACGGGGACGGCATCCCGGACCTGGCGGCGATCAACAACGACAAGCAGAACGTCTCCGTGCTCCTGTCGGAGTCCGCCACGAAATATGTGAAGGCGAAGAATTACGACATGGGGGACACGCCGAGCGCCCTGGCGGTGGCGGACGTGAACCGGGACGGGCGTCTGGACATCCTGGTCTGCAACGAGACCTTCGGGCAGGTGACGGTCCTTCCGGCGAAGGGGGACGGCACGTTCAACGACCCGGAGCTTTGGGAGCTGCCCGGGGGGGCGACGCCGCGCGGCCTGGCGGTGGCGGACGTGAACGGGGACGGGATGCCGGACATTGTCACGGCGAACGCCGGCCTGAACTCGGTGTCGGTGCTGCTGGGCGCGGCGAGCGGCGGGTTTGACGCCGCGCGCTCTTTTGGCGCCGGGGCGGCGCCCCGCTGGGTGATCGCGGCGGACCTCACGGGGGACGGCCAGACGGACATCCTCAGCGTGAACCGCGACTCGAACGACCTCTCCCTGTTTGTGCGGTCGGGGGCCAACCTGAACAACGCGGTGTCGCTGCGCTGCGGCGTGGCGCCGCGCATGGCGGCGGCGGGCGACCTCAACGGGGACGGGCAGCCGGACCTGGTGGTGTCGAACACGGGCACGAACGACCTGTCGGTGCTGCTGGGCCAGGGCGGGGGCGCCTTTGCCGCGGAGCAGCGGGTGGGCCTCGGCAAGCCGCCGACGCGCCTTTCCCTGGGCGACTTCAACCGCGACGGCCTTCTGGACGCCGCCGTGCTCCTGTTTGACTCCGCGGACACAGGGTCGCTGGGCGTGGTGGCGGTGCTGCCGGGCGACGGCGCGGGCGGCTTCGGCGCGCCGCTGTACTACGGGTCGGGCTGGCAGTCTTTCGGCCTGACCACCGCGGACATGGACCTGGACGGCACCCTGGACCTTGTCACGGCGGACACCTCGATGAAGGCCCTTTCCGTGCTTCGCGGCCGGGGCGACGGCACTTTCGAGAGCGACCGGCGCTTCGCCACGGGGGTGACCCCCTCGGCCGGGCTGGCGGGCGACTTCAACGCCGACGGCCACACCGACGTGCTGGTGGCAAACGCCGGGGGCGGGTCGCTGGTGCTCATGGCGGGCGACGGCGCGGGGAATTTCGCCGCCCTGGCGGCCCCCGTGCCCGTGGGCGGCACGCCCATCGCCCTGGCCACCGCCGACCTCAACGAGGACAACGCGCCGGACATCCTGGTGTCCCTGAAAGAGCAGAAGAACGTGCTGGTGCTGCTCGGTTCCGATTCCGGGCAGTTCGTGGCGGGCCCGGCCGTCAAGCTGCTTCCCGACGGGTCGGTCTACCTGCCCGTCGCGCGCGCCCTCACCCTGGGCGACGTGAACAACGACGGCCGGCTGGACCTGGTCTCGGCGAACAGCGGCGCGGACAGCGTGAGCGTGGCCCTCGGACGGGGCAACGCCCAGTTCACCGCGCCCGTGGAGATGCGCAACATCAGCTACCCCATCCGCGTCGGGCTGGCCGACCTGGACCGCGACGGCAACCCCGACATCATCGCCACCAGCTCCCGCGACCCGGAACAGTCCTCGGACCAGGCGGAGCCGCGCATCGTGCGGCTGCTGGGCGTCGGCGACGGCACCTTCAACACGGACAGCATGCTCCGCGTGGCGACGGGCGGCGGACCGGCGGACCTGGCCCTGGGCGACGCCAACGGCGACGGCCGGGTGGACGCCGTGACCGCGCACCCCGGCAATGACTCCGTCTTCATCGCCGCGGGCGCGCAGGGCGGCCGCCTGTCCAAGGGCGACAAGCTCAGTGTGGGCGACCTGCCCGTGGCCGTGGCGCTGCCGGACGTGAACGGCGACGGCAAGCTGGACATCCTGACCACCCACGCGGCGGGCTACGCCGTGGTGCGCATCAGCCGCGGCGGCGGCCGCTTTGACGGGTCGCGCCACTTCCTCTCGGGCGACACGGCGCTGCTCAGCCTCTACCAGGACGTGAACGGCGACCAGGTCCCCGACCTCGTCACGCTCAACCGCGGCACGTCGGACATCTCGGTGATCCTCGGTCAGCGGTAGAAGCCGCCCGCCTGCGGAAGAGTGTTCAACGCAGAGAACCAAAAAGAAAAGTTCTACTACGGCTCTTGGCTGCGCGCCGAAGACCCTGCACTGAACATACAAGACGCGGAGAGCGCAGAGGTCGCAGAGAAGGGACCGTTGCATTTTCAAAGTCCCCTTGGCGCTGTTTCTCCCCCGTCTTTTCTCTGCGGTCTTTGCGCTCTCCGCGCCTCCGCGTTAAATCTTATTTCCCGCCAAAGACCTCGCGGAGGGCGTCGAGGTAGCCGGCGCCGTTCTTGATGTCCGGCTCGAGGTAGCTGCCCTCGGTCCACTCGTTCCAGGCGTTGATGGTGAGGATGCGGCGGTCGGCGGGCTGGGTGTCGAGGAAGGCGCGGGCGCGGGTGAGGGCCTCCTTGAACGCCGCCGGGGTGTTCCCCACAACCACGGGGGTGTAGGGGTAGCCGCGGTTCTCGAAGACGTCGGACTGGGTGGTCCGCGGCGAGGAGTCCCAGCCCATGCTCACGTTGGGGTAGTAGGGCACGGGCCAGCGCTTCACGAAGTCCGGCCAGAGGGCCGTGGACTTCTCCATCCACGGCGCGTACTCCGCCGCCGGGAATCCCTCGGGCACGACGTGGTGGATCCAGCAGTAGGACGTGACGGAGTCCATGCCGAGTTTGCCGAGCAGCTCCTCGGGGTTCTTCACCGTCCGCTCGTTCGGCAGCACCTGCACGCCCCACATGACGGCGTTCAGGTGCAGTTCGCCGACGCCCGCCTTCCGGGCGCGGTCGCGGAAATCGTCCAGCGCGGCGCGGGTTTCCTCGACGCCGCCGAGCCCCTGGATGAGGGTCATCAGCTCGTAGACGGAGAAGTAGGGCTTGCCGTCAATGCGCCAGTAGTTGGGCTGGGAGAAGTAGGTCTTGATGATGTGGTCCGTGGCCTTCACGAAGGTCTCCTTCGTGACCGGGCCGGGGTTCAGCGTCACGGGCTTGATGCTGGACTTGGCGGGGAAGATCTCGATCCAGTCGTGGTTGGCCCACATGAGGGCGAACTTGATGCGGCCGCGGTTGGGCGCCTTCAAGAAACCCTTCTCCAGCCCGTCGCCGATGAAGAGCCCCGTGTCGTGCCAGTACCAGTCGTAGAGGAACACGTCCACGCCGCTGTCGGCGGCGGCGTCAATCTTCCGCGCCATGACGGCGGGGTCCGACTCGTCCTCGTAGCCCCAGGCGGGCACCTTGGGCTGGTCGTGGCCGGGGAAGCGCGGCGTGGCCGCCTTCGCCAGGTTCCACTCGGTCCAGTCCTTCCCGTAGCGCTCGCTGTACACGGGGTTCGGGTGGTAGCTGGGGAAGTAGTAGACGGCGACCTCGTAGGCCTGCGCGGACAGGGCGCACAGCCCCGCGAGCATCATGACGGACCCCTTGACGGCGTGTTTCATTTGAGCAGCTCCTTGGGCAGTCGGAATTCGACATCCTCCTCGACCAGCGTGCGCTCCTCGACCTCGCAGGGGCCCAGCGCGCGCGCGTATTCGATGACCTCGGCGACCAGCCGCTCGGGCACGGACGCGCCCGAGGTCAGCAGCAGGTGCTCCACGCCGTCCAGCCACTCCGGCCGGATGGCGCCCGCATCCGGGATGAGGTGGGCGGGCTTGCCCATGCCGCGGGCGATGTCGCGCAGGCGCTTGGAGTTGGCGCTTTCGGCGTCGCCGACGACCAGCACGAGGTCGGCCCCGGGCGAGAGGGCGACCACGGCGGCCTGGCGGTTGGACGTGGCGTAGCAGATGTCCTCCCGCGGCGGCCCCTGGATGTCCGGGAAGCGGCGCTTGAGGACCTCCACGATGGCGCGGCAGTCCTCGACGCTGAGGGTGGTCTGGGTGATGTAGGCGGTGTTCGCGGGGTCGGGCACCGCGACATGCTCGGCCTCCTCCAGTGTCTGCACGAGGAGGATGTGGTCCGGCGCCCAGCCCATGGTGCCCAGGGTCTCGTCGTGGCCGGCCTCGCCCACGAGGATGACGGTGCGCCCCTTGTCCGAGAAGCGGCGCGCCTCGTTGTGGACCTTCTCCACCAGCGGGCAGGTGGCGTCAATGACGTTCAGGCCGCGGCGCCTCGCGTGGGCCCAGCGGTCGGGGCCGACGCCGTGGGCGCTGAAAAGGACCAGCCCGCCCTCGGGCACCTCGTCCAGGTCGCGCACGAAGACCGCGCCCTTGCCCCGCAGCTCCTCCACCACGTGCGCGTTGTGGACGATGTGGTTGAGCATGTGCACCGGGGCGCCGTGGCGCTCCAGGGCCTGCTCCACGCTCCGGATCGCGCGGTCCACGCCCGCGCAGAACCCGCGCGGCCTCGCAACGACGATCTTCATGCGTCTCTCCCGGGGTTTGCGGAATCCCGCGCCGGCGGGTCAGGCCCGCGCCTCGTCGCGCAGGGCCAGCAGCCCCTTCATGACGTCGAACAGGCTGTCCTGGTGGCCGCGCACGCCGAAGCTGTCGTGGAGGCGGCGGTAGAGGCCGAAGAGCCGGTCGTAGACGGCGGCGTTCTCCGGGATGGGCGTGTAGACCCGGTCGTCCACGCGGACCATGGCGTCCGCCGCGGCCTCAAAGTCCGCGTGGCCGCCCGCAACCGGTCCGGCGACGACCGCGCCGGCCATGGCCGCGCCGAGGGCGCAGGTCTGGCCGCTGGCGGAGACCTCCAGGGGCCGGTTGAGGACGTCGGCGTAGATCTGCATGAGCAGGGCGTTCTTGCCGGAGATGCCGCCGCAGTTGACGACGCGGTCCACGGCGACGCCGTACTCGATGAAGCGCTCCATGATGACGCGCGCGCCGAAGGCGGTGGCCTCGATGAGGGCGCGGTAGACCTCCTCGGGCCTCGTGTGCAGGGTCATGCCGACGAGGCCGCCCGTGAGCCGCTGGTCCACCAGCACGGTGCGGTTGCCGTTGTGCCAGTCGAGGGCGAGCAGGCCGGACGCGCCGGGCCTCATGGCCGCGGCCTTCGCCGTGAGGGTCTCGTGGGAGTCGCCCTCCGGGCGCATGCCGCTGACAAACCAGTTGAAGATGTCGCCCACGGCGGACTGGCCCGCCTCGAGGCCGAAGCAGCCGGGCAGGATGGACCCGGGCACGATGCCGCAGAGGCCGGGGATGTCCTTTGTCATGGGGGCGACCATCATGTCGCAGCAGGAGGTGCCGATGATCTTCACCAGCACGCCGGGGCGGATGCCCGACCCGACCGCGCCGAGGTGCGCGTCGAAGGCGCCCATGGCCACCGGGATGTCCGCGTGCAGCCCGAGGCGCTGCGCCCAGCCCACCGTCAGCAGGCCCGCGCGGTCGCCCACGTCATACGCCGTGTCGGGCAGGGTCTTGCGGATGCGCAGCAGCGCGGGGTCCAGCGCCCCGATGAAGTCCGCGTCCGGATAGCCGCCCCACGACGGGTTGAACATGGCCTTGTGCCCCGCGGCGCAGACGCAGCGCTTGAGCTGGGCCGGGTTGTCCGTCCCCGTGAGGAGGCCCGTCATCCAGTCGGCGTGCTCCACCCAGGAGTGCGCGGCCTGGAAGACCTCCGGCGCCGTCCGCTTCATCTTGAGCAGCTTCGACCAGAACCACTCGGAGGAGTAGGCCCCGCCGCATTTCAGCAGGTACTGCGGGCGCTTCTCCGCCGCCAGCGCCGTGATCTCCGCCGCCTCCGCGTGGCCCGTGTGGTCCTTCCAGAGCCAGGCCATCGCCGCCGGGTTGTCCTCAAACTCCGGCTGGAACGCCAGCGGCACGCCCTGCGCGTCCACGGGCAGGGGCGTCGAGCCCGTCGTGTCCACGCCGATGCCGATCACCTGCTCCGGCGAGAAGTCCCCGCGCTCCGCCGCCTGCGCGAGCACGTCGCGCACCACCGCCACCGTGCCGTCGAGATAGTCCTTCGGGTGCTGCCGCGCCAGGTCGGGGTTCCGGTCGTCCAGAATGACGCCCCTCTCCCCGGAGGGGTAGTCGAAGACGCTGGTGGCGACCTCCTCGCCCGTGGCCGCGGCCACCAGCAGCGCCCGCACGGAGTTTGTCCCAAAGTCCAGCCCGATGGTGTACCGCTCGCTCATGGTCCTCTTTCCTTGGTTCTGCCGCCGCGCAACCCGCCGCGCGGCGAAAAGCCCGCCCATTATACCCAAAACCGCCGCGGGACGCCGCGCGCCCGCGCGGACGCCCGGAGCCGGGAGGGCGCCAAACAGAAGACCCCGCGGCCCGTCTCGGGGCCGCGGGGCGCGGGGGTCGCGGGGATCAGAAGGAGATGCGGCAGCCGGCGTAGGCGTAGTCCGCGTCGTCGTCGTCCGAGCCGCCCAGGGAGATGGTGCCGTTCCAGGCGGAGAAGTTGCTCTCGGCGAGGCCGTCGCCCGTGAACAGGTGGGTCCAGCCGAACTCGAACACGAGGTCCTCGCTGTAGTGGTACTCGTTGAAGAGGGTGACCTCCCAGCCGAGGTCCGTGTCGCTGGTGTGGGTGATCCACAGGAACCCGGGGCGGTCGAAGGCCTCCAGGGTCTCGTAGTAGCTGACGGCGAAGATCGTGCGGATCTTCGGCATGGGCGCGCACATGACGCCGACGCGGCCGGTCCACGCGTTCGACAGGTCGTTGAGCAGGTCAATGAAGCCCGTCACAATCTCGTTGGAGAAGAGGCGGTTGAAGTTCACGCTCGCGTCGTCCGAGCCGAACTGCCGGTTGTCCTCGCCGCCGTAGTAGCGGCCCGACACGAACACGCGCGGGGTCCACGCGCAGTCAAAGGCGTAGCCCAGGTCCAGCTTGGCGCCCCAGTTGTCAAAGTCCGCGCTGGTGTCGCCGACCATGAGGCCGTAGGCGTCCGCCGACCCGAACTGGTAGGCCACCTCGGCGTCGTAGTCGAAGGCGCCCATGCGGCCCGCGCCGCGCACGCCGACGGTGTTCAGCAGCGTGTCCGCCGAGCCCATCGTGTCGTCGTTCACCAGCATCCAGTACACGTCGAAGGTGTGGTTCTCCACCGCCGTGCAGGAGGCGTAGACGCCGTAGAAGTCCACGTCGTCCTGGCCGAAGGAGCCCAGGTTCTCCGCCAGCTTGGACGCCCACGCGTCCACGGTGAAGGACTCGCCCGCGTAGGTCAGGCGCAGGGCGTCAAAGGACAGGCCGGTGTAGAGGAACGCGAAGTCGCGCGGGCCCACGAGCCACTGGCTGCCGAAGGCCAGCTCCTGGCGGCCGGCGCGCAGGCTCAGGGGCGTGCCCCACATCCCCTTCACGTCCACATACGCCTGGTACAGGTTGATGTCCGCCGCGTTGTCCCCGTCGCGCGCGTCCGCGCCCGTCAGGTAGTTCGAGCGGAAATCCTCGCCCCACACGTCATACGAGTCAAACTCGACGAACGCGCTCACGTCCTCCGTGAAGGTCGCCTTCACGTGCAGGCGCGTCCGCTGCTCCACCGCCGAATAGTCCGGACCCGCGTCGTCCCAGTCGAAAACGCTGCCCACCGCCGGGCCGAAAGGCCCGCCGATCGGGCGGCCCAGCGTCGCCAGCGGCCCGTACTGCACCGTCGGCGCGGGCACCGCGAGCTGGTTGCTGATGTAGTTGAAGCGCAGGCGCAGCGAGCCGCCCACCTCCACCTGGTTGAGCTCGGCCAGCGCGGGCGTGGCCGCGCACAGCAGCGCCAGCCCCAGAAGACACAGCGTTTTCCTCGGCATGGTTTTCTCCTTTTCCGCTAAATGTGAAGACACACACCGCCATCCCACGACGGCGGAAACAGCCGGCCCTTGACCGCCGCGCGCCGGAGGACGCACCCTCCACCCCGCGCACGGCGGCAAAAGGATACGAAGAGCGGGACCACGATGTCAAGGACAAAAGCGCAGAATGCTTAGATTTTTCTGGAGGGGGGTGAAACCCTCCGGCCCCGGGGCGGGTCAACAGACGGCGCCGGGGCATGGGTTTCCGGCGGAGGAGCGTGTTGACAGGACAAACAACAGGAAAGGACGGAAAAATGAGGCGTTTTGTCGCGGTTTCGGTGTGTGTCATGGTGCTGGCGGCGCTGGGTCTGGCGGGGTGCGCCACGGGCGCGAAGGGGATGACGGACGCGGAGCAGATTTCGCAGCGGGTGCAGGAGGGGATCACGGCGGTGAAGGCGAAGGATTTCAAGAAATTTGAGACCTTCGTTTCCGAAGAGTTTGACAGCGGGGTCATCGGCAACAAGGAGGACCTGCTGTCCTACCTCGAGAACGCCGACGGCATGGGCTTCCTGGACGGCCTGGAAGTGAGCCTGACGGACTCCGAGACGACGGTGACGGGCGACACGGCGGTGGTGGACACGGTGGACGTGTCGGGACCCTTCGGGTCCCTGACCCTCACGTTCACGGGCGCCAAGGAGAACGG
>JAPXRP010000139.1:0-11585 GCA_033813475.1 Candidatus Hydrogenedentota bacterium | reverse complement strand
AACCTGTGGCCCCGGGCCCGAGAAACGCCCCCAGACAGATGGACCTCTTCGCCTACGACTCGTCATAGGCGAAGCCTTTACCCGAAAATCTTGGGGGAAGTCCTGCCGCCTCTCCCGCTTGACTCGCGCCGGGCTTCCTGCAAGAATGGGCGCTCCCGGTCCGCTGTCGGGACCGCAACCAGACACACGGAGTCCCCATGGCCACACTTGGAAAACAGATTCGCCTGAACCGCATTTTCAGCCATCCGTCGGGGCGCATCCTCTCGGTGGCGGCGGACCACCTGATCAACTATTCCATCGGCATGCCGGAGGGGCTGCGCCGCATCGGGGACACGGTGCGCCGGATCATCGAGGCGCGGCCGAGCGCCATCACGCTGAACAAGGGCGTGGCCATGCGCTGCGTCACGAGGGAGCTGGCGGGCCGGATCCCGCTGATCATCCAGCAGATGGCCCCCCGGGCCGGCCAGGACGGGTTCGCCGACCATGCGGAGGTGGAGGAGGCGGCGGCCCTGGGGGCGGACGCCATCGCGGTCGCCCTGTTTGTGAAGGATCCCGGCGAGTTTGCGTTTCTCAAGCGGCTGGCGCAGACGGTCCGCGAGGCGGAGCGTTTCGGCCTGCCGGTCATCCCGCACATCTACCCCATTGTTGTGAGGGAGGGCGCTTCGGTCATCAGCGACCGGGCCGAGGACATCGCCTATGCGGCGCGCGTGGGGCTGGAGATGGGCGCGGACGTGGTGAAGATTCCCTACACCGGCGACGCCGCATCGTTCGCCGACATCGTTTCGGTCACGCCAATCCCGGTGGTGACCGCCGGCGGGCCGAAGTGCGAGACCCTGGAGGACGCCGCGGCCATGATGCGGGACGTGGTGCGCAGCGGCGCGGCGGGCAGCACCGTCGGGCGCAATGTCTGGGGCTTTCCGGACATCGCGGAGGCCGTCGCCACGCTCAAGGCGGCCCTGGAGATTGACCGGTGATCCTGACGCGGGCCACGGCGGGGGCACTGCTTGAGGCGCACGGGCGCGGCGGCGCGTGGGTGTGCCACTGCCGCGCCGTGGCGGAGCACGCGGCCGTGCTGGGCCGCGCGCTGACGCGCCGCCATTCCGTGGACCACGATTTCCTGTGGCGCGCCGCGCTGCTGCATGACATCGGCCGCTCGGTCACCCACGACCCGGTGGGGCACGGTGTCGAGGGCCACCGGCTGCTGTCCGGACTGGGGCACGCCCGGGAGGCCGCGCTGTGCGCGTCCCATGTCCTCTTTGGCCTGGAAGCCTCCGAAGCCCTGCAATTCGGCCTGCCGGAACGGGCCCACCTGCCCGAGGGACTGGAGGAGCGCATCGTCACGCTGGTGGATTTCCTGGTGGAACACTCCCGGCCCACCACTTTGCATCAGCGGTTTGAATCCCTCAAGCAGCGGAATGCGGACAATCCGTTCTTCTCCGGGCGGCTTGACCGGGCGCAGGAACGCGCCCGGACGTTCATGCGCTGGGTGGAGGGGGAAATCGGCGAATCGGTGGAGGAGTTGCTCGCCCGGCAAGGAGCCGTTTCTTGAGTGCAGGGGCGGGAATAGGGCGAGCTAACCGGGGTGTACCTGTTCCCATGTGGAAACTGAGACGGATTCCGAATAGTCCTAAAGGGCAGGTGCTAAGTGAGTTGGCGCGGACACAGGGCGCGTTGTCATACGCGGACCTGGGAAAGGATTCCATGGCTTACGCGGATTCCCGGATATTCACGCGGGGGCTTCGGTGTGTGCTTGCGATTGCGGCGGCCGGAGCAGTGTGCGCGGGGGCCGTGGCGGCCCCTCCCCAGGATGCCGCAGCCATTCGAAACGGCATTTCCGGGGTCGTCGCCGGTGTGAAGGCGTCCTCCGCCGCAAAGCGGATGGACTATGGGGAGTTGACGGTCTCGCTGTTTCTGAAGGCCCACGGCCGCCCCCCCTCCCCCGCCGAGTTCTTCATTGTGCGGGAAACGGCGCGGACCTTCTCCGCCACGCCGGAGGAGGTGTTGTCGCTGGTGCTGCGGGAAGACCAGCCGGGGCCGACATGGGACCAGTGCAGGCGCTTTCTGGAGCGCGTCCATGCGAAGAGCGCCTCCGTGCCCCTGGACACCGCCGCACTGGCGGCAAAACTCTCCACCATCCCCCCGGACCAAGTGCTCTGGGAATTGGAGGCCCAAGACGGCGCCAAGAGCGGGGATGCCCCCGCCGTTCCGGAGGCCCCCCAGTCCGAACCCGCCGCTTGGGTGGACTACCCGACTTATTTCGGGTACTTCCACGACCACAGCGAGCTGTCCCTGGACGCCGAGGGAGATCCGTACGAGGCTTACCGGACGGCGCGGGACCTGGCGGAATTGGATTTCTACTCCCTGGCTGACCACGCGGAGTTTCTGATTCTCTGGCCGTGGGACAACAAGTGGGACACCCTGCGTGACGCCGCGAATGCGGCCTATCAGCCCCATCAGTTCGCGGCCCTGTGGGGCTTCGAGTGGTCCAACCCCCTGCTCGGCCACATCACCGTGGTGAACAGCGGTCCGCTTATCAGTGCCGTGGACACCTATTCGCTGGGGAACCTTCACCGGTGGATTTCGAAACAGGCGGGCACTTTCGCCCACTTTAACCATCCGGGCGACTTCGACTACACGGGCCGGGAGTTCCGCCGCTTCCGGCTGTTTCCCGAAGGCTTGCCCAACCTGGTGGGCATGGAGCTATGGAACGAGAGCAACGGGTTTGACCGGTACTATTACGCGGGAAGCTGGGAAAGCGACACGACCTTCTTTGACCTTGCCCTTCAGCAAGGGTGGTGGATTGCCCCGGGGGGCGGCCAGGACAACCACCGGCGCGGCTGGGGGCTGCGCAACGACTTCAGGATAGGGGCGCAGGCCGGGGAGCTGACCCGTGACGGGATTGCGGAGGCGTTTCTGGCGCGCCGGTTCTACAGCACAGAGGACAAGGACCTGGTGCTGGACTTCCGGTCCTCCGGGCATCCGATGGGGTCCCGGCTGAAAGGACTGCCCCGGGTTTTCACCGTGACCGCGGGCGACCGCAGCGGCGACCAGTTTGAGCGGGTCCGCCTATTCCGCAACGGCGAGATCGTGCAGGAGACGGCCGTGTCCGGCAACACGGTTGAGGTGGTGTTTGAGGACCCCGACGGTGCGGGGAACGACTACTACTACGTGATCGTGACGCAGACCGACGACGGCGACCGCAACGGCCGCAACGATGAGGCCATTTCTGCGCCCATCTGGTTTCTTGACGCCGCCAAGGACGGGGCGCGAAGGCCTCTCTGCGGCACGGTCATGGCCACGGACGGCACGGCGGCGGGTGGTGCGGGGCTGATCGCCTCAGGCGGTGTGGTCACCCTTCTTCTGGCGCTGCTGCGCCGCCGTCCCGTGCTAGAATGCCCGCGCTGAAAACCTTGGGAGAAGGTATGCGGTTGCGGGCATGTACATTCGGGATGTGTTGGGCGGCCGCCCTTCTCTTTCCCTCTCTTTCCAGCCCCGCAGCAGGGGCGGATTACCCCCCGCCTGCGGAAATCCTTGCGGACTGGCACCTGCAGGACGGGATCGGCGAAGGGGCGTCCCTGGAGGCGGCGGTCCAGCGGGTGGTCGCCGAACTCGGCGCTCCGGGGAAAGACTTGGAAAAGCGTCTTGCCCGGGAGCAATCCCGGCGCACCTCTGCTGATGACCCGCGCTGGCAGAAACTCTACCTTCGTGCGTGCAGGCTGCGCCGGGAGGCGCGCCTGCGCGCCGTGTCGGAAACCTTCCGTGAGGTTGTTTTCACGAAGCACTACGACATGGGCGGCTCCCACTACGCCTACACCGAGGGGCAGTCGGACGCCCAGAATGAGCGCCATTTCACGCCCGGATCCGCCCTCTGCCTCTGCCGGTTCGACGGCCCCTTCGGCCATGTGGAGACCCTGCTGGACGATCCCAGCGGGGTGATCCGCGACCCGGACGTTTCCGCCGACGGGGAGCGCGTTCTGTTTTCCTGGAAAAAGTCCCTCGACGGGGACGACTACCACCTGTACGAGATGCGGCTGGCGGACCGGTCGGTCCGGCAGATCACCTCGGGGGCGGGCTTCGCCGACTACGAGGGGGTTTACCTGCCCGACGGCGACATTCTGTTCAACTCCACCCGCTGCGTGCAGACGGTGGACTGCTGGTGGACCGAGGTGAGCAATCTCCACACCTGCGACCGGGACGGCCGGTTCCTGCGCCGGGTCAGCCATGACCAGGTGCACACCAACTACCCCACGGTCACCTGGGACGGGCGCGTGCTGTACACCCGGTGGGACTACAACGACCGCGGCCAGATCTACCCGCAGGGCCTGTTCCAGATGCATCCGGACGGCACCTACCAGACGGAGTTCTACGGGAACAACTCGTGGTTTCCCACCTCCATCCTCCATGCGCGGAGCATCCCGGGCAGCATGAAGGTGCTGGCCGTGTTTTCCGGACACCACAGCCCGCAGAAGGGATGGCTCGGCGTGCTGGATCCCGCCCTGGGCCGGCAGGAAAACGCCGGCGCGCAGCTCATCGCCCCGGTGCGCCGCACCCCGGCGGTGCGCGTGGACGCCTATGGGCAGGTGGGCGGCCAATTCCAGTACCCCTTCCCCCTGAATGAAAACGAGTTCCTCGTCACCTTCAAGCCGGTGGGGAGCGAATCCCCCTTCCGGGTCTACTGGATGGACCGGGACGGGCGCCGGGAGCTGCTGGCATGGGATGCGTCCATTTCCTGCAACCAGTCCGTGCCGGTGCGCGGACGGCCCCTTCCCTTCCTCCGCCCCTCTTTGGTGGACTACCGGCAGGATTCCGGCACCTTCTACCTGCAGGACATCTATCAGGGGCCCGGACTTCAGGGGATCCCCCGGGGCACGGTGAAGAAGCTGCGCGTGGTCGCCTTGGAGTTCCGCGCCGCGGGGGTGGGGCACAACACCAACCAGGGCCCCGCCGGCGGCGCGCTGGCGAGCACCC
The DNA here is from genome assembly GCA_033813475.1 of Candidatus Hydrogenedentota bacterium. GTDB lineage: Bacteria > Hydrogenedentota > Hydrogenedentia > Hydrogenedentales > CAITNO01 > JAAYBR01. Next base: position 6,617 of record JAPXRP010000139.1, on the reverse strand, counting down.
CGGTGTCCATCGAGGGCACCTGGGACGTGAAGCGGGTGCTGGGCACCGCGCGGGTGCATGACGACGGTTCGGCCTTCTTCAGCGCACCCGCCGGGGTGCCGGTGTATTTCCAGGCGCTGGACGCGGACAATCAGGCGGTGCAGACCATGCGCAGCTGGGCGCAGCTGCGCCCCGGCGAGTCCTTCGCCTGCGTCGGGTGCCACGAGAGCAAGAACAGCGCGCCGCCCCCGCTGCCCGTGGGCGCGGCCCTGCGGCTCGGCCCCCGGCCCCTGGACCCCGACGTGGTGCCCGCACGGGGGTTCAGCTTCGAACGGGAGGTTCAGCCGATTTTGGACCGCCACTGCATCCAGTGCCATTATCAGCACGAGCCGGAACGCATGGTGAACCCGGGGGTAAAGCCAAAGTATCAGACTCCCGAGGCCGCTGAGGACCCCGTTCCGGAACCGCCCAAAGGCGCCGGGAAAGGCGCCTCCGTGAAACCCGCCTTCAGTCTGGCGGGCGCGCCCGGCATGTGGAGTCCCGCCTACCGCGCCCTGGCCAACCGCCGCGTCACGGACTGGATCAACATCCAGGAGTCCCCCGAGCTGCTGCCCCCCCGGCGGGCCGGCGCGGTGACCAGCCCGCTCATGAGGCTGCTCCGCGAGGGCCACCACGGGGTACAGCTTTCCCCCGAAGAGCTGGCCGTAATCGCCTGCTGGATAGACCTGCTCGTGCCCGCTTTCGGGGACTATACGGAGGGGCTTTCCGGGAGAGGGCTTGCCTTCTACACGAAGTTTCTGGAGAAGCGCGAGGCCTGGCGTCGGCAGGAGGCGGAGAATATCCGGGAGCTTCAGGCAAGCGACTGAGTGAAGGCCTTTGCCCGCCAGTCTGCCCCGCTCCCCCGGCGTGTGTCAACCCCGGGAAGAGGCGGGGCGTTGTTTCAGCAGACGCAAAGGCGACACAGCCCAATGCCCTTTCCTGTCTATGGAACGTGGACGAAGTTCCTGCCTGTCCTCCCCTCCCGTCCACGTTCCTCTTTTTTTTGTCCGCGCGTGTTTTCCGTGGGTGGCGTCAGAAAAGACCGCGCACCTTTCCGGTGTCCACATCCACGTCTATCTTGCGGTAGGCGGGGTCGGAGGCCGTGCCGGGCATCAGTTTAATGTCCCCCGCCACGGGGACGATGAGGCCGGCGCCGTGGTAGATCAGAACATCGCGGACGGGCAGGCTCCAGTCCTTCGGGCGGCCCTTCTTGTCCGGGTCGTGGGAGAGGCTGAGGTGCGTTTTCACCATGCAGATGCCGAGCTTGCGCTGGGTCTCGTCGTACTGGATCTGCTTGATCTTCTTCTCGGCGAGGTCGGAGTAGGTGACGCCGCTGGCACCGTAGACCTCCGTGGCGATGCGGCTGATCTTGTCCTTCACGAGGAGGTCGTCCTCGTAGAGCAGGCGGAAGCGCGGCGGCTCGTCGCAGGCCTCCGCGACGGCCTCGGCCAGTTCCCGTGCCCCTTCCCCGCCCTTTTCCCAGTGCCGGGAGACGGCGAACCGCGCGCCGGCCTCCTCGGCGGTCTTGCGCACCAGTTCGATCTCCTCCGGCGCGTCGGTGTGGAAGTGGTTGAGGCAGACCACGGCGGGCACAAGGCTCTTCTGCACCGTTTCCAGGTGCGCGACCAGGTTGTCCAGCCCCCGCGCGACCAGCCCGGGATTTGGGTCGGTGTAGGCGCGGTCGAGGGGTTTTCCCGGGACCACGCGCGGGCCGCCGCCGTGCATCTTCAGGGCGCGGATGGTGGCGACCACGACGACGCAGTTGGGCGTGAGCCGGCTGTGGCGGCACTTGAGGTTCCAGAACTTCTCAAAGCCGATGTCCGCGCCGAAGCCGCTCTCGGTGACGTGGTAGTCGGCGAGCTTCAGGCCGACCAGGTCCGCCAGAACGGAGGACTGGCCGACGGCCATGTTCGCGAAGGGGCCGGTGTGGACGAGGACGGGCTGGCCCTCTATGGTCTGCATGAGGTTCGGGTTCACGGTGCGCTTCATGAGGGCCGTCATCGCGCCGTCCACCTCCAGGTCGGCGGTCGTGACGGGGTTCCCCCACTTGTCGTAGGCGACGACCATTTTCGCGATGCGCTCGCGCAAATCGCGCAGGCTCGTGGCGACGGACAGGATGGCCATGAGCTCCGAGGACACGGCGATCTGGAAGCCGCTGCTGAGCATGAACCCGTCCATCTTGTCGCCCAGGCCGATGACAATGTCCCGCAGCGCCTGCGCGCAGTAGTCCATCGTCCATTTGATGGCGATGTTGCGCGGGTCTATGTTCAGGCGCTTCAGCTTCTTCTTTGACAGCACCTCGTCGGTGTAGTTGAACTCGTGCTGGAGGCGGCTGGTCAGGGCGACCATGGCGAGGTTGTGCGCGTTGTTCACGGCGTCAAAGTCGCCCGTGAGCCCCAGGCTGAACTCCGCCAGGGGGATGCACTGGCTCAGGCCGCCGCCCGCCGCCGACCCCTTGATGTTGAAGGTCGGCCCGCTCGACGGCTGCCGGATCGCGCCGGTCACCCGCCTGCCCAGCCGGCCCAGCCCCTGGATGAGGCCGATGGTGGTCGTGGATTTCCCCTCACCCAGCGGCGTCGGCGTGATCGCCGTCACGTCTATGTATTTGCCGTTGGGCGCGCCCTCCAGGCGGCGGAGAATCTCCATGTAGTCCAGCTTGGCCACATAGTGCCCGTAGGGCAGCAGTTCCATCCGCTCCAGCCCCAGCTCCTCGGCCAGCTCATAGACGGTCTTCATGCGGGCCTCGGCGGCCTCGGCGATCTGCCAGTCCGCCATGCGCAGCGGGTCAAGCTCCAGAGTCATGCCGTGGGTCTCCCCGGCCCTGCCGGGCCGTTGACGGGGTTTCGGCCAAATCCCCTCCGCAACGCGCTGCGGCGGAGGACGCACAAAACACGGAAAACGCGCATTCTACGGTTATTCGAGACGGTGTAACAAGTTTTCGGTCCGGTGTTGGAGCGGATGGACGAGGTGGACGTTGTGGACAAAGTGGACAGCATGGGCACAAGGTCTCGTGCGGGGGAAGTTTGGTTGTCCGTGCCGGTCCGTGTTCGTCCGTGTTTGTCCGTGCGGCGCCTAGGCCCCGATGGTGGAACTGAGGGTGAGCATGGGCAGGAGCATGGCGATGACGAGGAAACCGACGACAACGCCCATGACCACGATGAGCAGGGGCTCGAAGAGGGCGGCCATGGCCTTGACGGCGCGGTCCACCTCGATGTCGTAGGCGTCGGCGACGCGCTTGGCGACGGCGCCGACGCGGCCGCTCTCCTCGCCGACGGCGAACATGCTGACGACCATGGGGGTGAAGAACAGGCGCTTGCGGAGGCACTCGCTGAGGCTCTCGCCCTCGGTGATGCCGATGTGGATCTGGCTGACCTCGTCGCGGATGAGGCGGTTGGTCATGGTGTCGGCGGTGATCTTGATGGACGTGAGGATGGGGACGCCGTTGTCCATGAGGGTGCCGAGGGTGCGGGCGAACTTGGCCATCTCGTACTTGACGATGACGGTGCGGATGACGGGGACGCGCAGGAGAAAGGCGTCCATCTGCCGCCGGCCGGTGTCGGTGCGGACATGGCGCACCACGGCGGAACCCAGGACGAAGAAAACGATCAGGACAGCCCACCACCAGGCGCCCATGAAGTCGCAGAAGCCCATGACCATGCGGGTGGGCAGGGGCAGCTCGGCGTTGAACTCCTCGAAAATGGTGACAAACTTGGGGAACACGAAGGACACGAGGATGAAGATGGCGATGGAGCCGATGGACAGCAGGAAGGCCGGGTAGATCATGGCGGAGGTGGCCTTGCCGCGCAGCTCCTCCTCCTGCTCGCCGAAGGCGCAGATGCGCCAGAGCACCTCCTCGAGCATGCCGCCGGTTTCGCCCGCGCGGACCAGGTTGCTGTACATGGCGGGGAAGAGGTCGGGGTGCCGGTCCATGGCGTCGGCGAGGCTGTTGCCCTTCTGCACGTCGTCGCGGAGCTGGTCAATGACCTTGGCCAGTTTCGGGTTCTCGGTCTGCTCGACCAGGGTGCGCAGGGCGCGGGTGATCATCATGCCGGACTCGCACAGGTTGGCGAGCTGGCGCAGGAAGAGGTTGCGGTCCTTCAGGCGGATGCGGGAGAGGGCGTCGCGCAGGGAGTCCTTCGCCTGCTTCTCGCGGAACTCCTCCACGCGGAGGGGGAAGAAGCCCATGTCCCGCAGGCGGGAGATGGCGGCGCGCTGGTTCTCGGCCTCGACAACACCCTTTACCGGCGCGCCGGGGCCCTTTTTCGCCTCATACTGGAACTGGGGCATTGCTTCGGTCCGTGCCGAGTCCGAAGTCCTCGGTGTCGGCGGTCAGCCGGAGGACCTCCTCGAAGGTGGTGCCCCCCGATTTCACGCGCTGCCACCCGGAATGGCGCAGGGTCTTCATGCCGTTGCGCATGGCGACCCGCTTGATGTCCAGCGCGTTGAGCCGCTCCACGGTCATGCGCTTGATCTCCTCGGTGAACGCGAGCATCTCATAGATGGCGAGGCGGCCCTTGAAGCCCGTGTGGCGGCAGGCGTCGCAGCCGCGTCCGCGCCGGAAGGCGGCGCCCTCCAGCTGGTCGGGCCGCAGCCCGAACTCGCGGAGCAGCAGCTCCGTGTCGGGCTCGTGGGGCTCGCCGCACTCGCGGCAGATGCGGCGGACCAGGCGCTGGGCGATGGAGGCGATCATGGTGCTGGAGATGAGGAAGGGCTCGACGCCCATGTCCACGAGGCGGGTGACGGCCCCGGCGGAGTCGTTGGTGTGCAGGGTGCTCAGGACCAGGTGGCCCGTGAGGCTGGACCGGATCGCCATTTCGGCGGTCTCGTAGTCGCGGATCTCGCCGACGAGCATGATGTCGGGGTCGTGGCGGAGCATGGCGCGCAGGCCCAGGGCGAAGTCGAACCCGATCTTCGGCTGCACCTGCATCTGCGACACCCCGGCGAGCTGGTACTCGATGGGGTCCTCGATGGTGATGATCTTCCGGTCGAGCTGGTTGAGCTTCGCCAGGGCGGCATAGAGCGTCGTGGTCTTCCCGCTGCCCGTGGGGCCCGTGACAAGAATGATGCCGTGGGGCTTGGCGATGAACCGGTTGAACACCTCCAGGTCCTCGGGGAGGAACCCGAGCTGGTCCAGCGTCATCGCCATGGAGGAGCGGCTCAGGATGCGGATGTTCACCGTCTCGCCGTGCGGCGTGGGCAGGATCGAGACACGCAGGTCATAGTGGCTGTCGCCGAAGGAGGCGAGAATCTTGCCGTCCTGCGGCAGGCGCTTCTCCGCGATGTTCAGGTTGGCCATGATCTTGATGCGCGACACGATGGCCGAGTGGAAGCCCCGGATGCTCGGGGGCGTCGGGGCCTGGTGCAGGATGCCGTCAATGCGGTAGCGGACGCGCAGGGCCTCCTCGAACGGCTCGATGTGGATGTCCGTTGTGTCCGACTGGATGGCCTCGAGGATCAGCTCGTTCACGAACTTGATGATGGAGGCGTCTATGCTGTCGTCGCCGAGGTCCGAGCTGGCCTGCGAGGACTCCAGGTTCACCACGCCCTCGGCGCCCTCGGCCGCGCTGATGAGCATCTTCTCCATCGTGTCCGCGCCCACGCCGTAGAGGTCGCGGGTGACCCGGGCGATCTCCTGGGGGGTGGTCACGACGGCCTCGATGCGCCGCCTGAGCACCAGGCGGATGTCGTCGAGGAGCTGGGCGTTCAGCGGGTCGCTCACGGCGACCACGAGCAGGCCGTCGCGCTCCTGCACGGGCACGAAGCCGTAGTGTGTGGCGAAACGGGCGGGGACCTTGCTGATCAGCTCCGGGGGGATGGTCATCTTCGACGGAAGGACAAAGCGCATCTCGCAGAACTCGGCGAGGGACTCGTAGGCCTTTTCGGGGGGGAGGTAGCCCATCTGCACGACGGCGGCCAGAAGGCTCAGGCCGTTTTTCGCGGCCTCGGCCCGGGCGCGCTCCAGGCGCGCCGCGTCCAGAACCTCCCGCCTCAGCAGAAACTGCTCAAAACCGCTCGCGGCCACCGGCCGTCCTCCGTGGGTTGTCGTTCAGGCGCGGATTATACCACAGCCCCCGGCGGACCCCCGCCGGGTTCTCAGCGTTCCAGGCGCGCCAGGGCCGCCTGGGCCCGGGTGCTGACCGCGGGGCTTCCGCCCGAGGCGGCCTGGAGAAACAGGTCACGCGCCTGCTCCTCGTCGTGGAAGGCGTCGCAGTAGAGGCCGCCGAGCTCCAGATTGAGCTGGGCGACGGCCGCGGGTTCGACGCAGCGGCTGCGGGCGTCCTCCAGAGCGAGGACGGCGGCGGCGGGGTCCTGTCCGGCTGGGGTGCCGGAGGGGTGGATGATCTGGCTGACGGCGGCGGCGGCGAGCATGGTCCCCGGATGCCGGGCGATGACGCGCTCCAGCTGCGGCAGGGCCTCCTCCCGGTGCTCCCGGGCGAAGTCCAGGGCGCGCAAAGGCGCGTAGTCATAGGCCCGCGCCTCATCGAGGAGGTTGAACCGCTCAATGCTGCGGGGGTCGGTGGTGAAGGTGTCGGGATAACGCTCGCGCAGGCGGGTGTAGGCCGCATGGGCCTGCGGATACCGCTGCAGGTGGGCATATT
>JAPXRP010000138.1:0-11737 GCA_033813475.1 Candidatus Hydrogenedentota bacterium | reverse complement strand
GCGCGTAGGTGAACTCGTGGTAGCCCTCGTCGGCGTGGGGGTCTGGGTCCACCGGGGCGCGCAGGAGCGACAGCCGCAGCACATTGCCGCGCACGTCGTGGCCGTACTTGCAGTCGTTGAGCAGGCTGACGCCGTAGCCCGCCTCGGACAGGTCGGCCCAGTGGTGGGCCGTCACCTCGAAGCGCGCGCGGTCGGCGTCGGTGTTCTCGTGCGTGGGCCGCTCGACGGCGGCGAACTGGATGTCGAACGTCGCGCGCGGGGTGAGGATGTCCACGGGGAACGCCGCCTTGAGCAGGGCGCGCTTCTCGTGCCAGTCCACGCGGTTGACCACGTCCACGCGCGCGGACCCCGCGCGCAGGCGGATTTCCTGCTCGAAGCGGCTGTGCGCCGTGCGCCGCACCACGCGCACCGCCGCGCGCAGCGGCCCGTTCTCCACCACCTCCACGGACTCCGCCGGGCCCGGCTCCCACATCGTCCGCTCAAAGTTGTACTCGACGTCCCACGCGTCGTTCGCGCCGGGACGATCGTCGAAGAGCTGGAGGACGTTGCCCTTCTGTCCGGGGGCCAGCGCCTCGCGCCCCGCAACCTTGTCATAAACGCTGGTGAAGCGCCCGCAGGCGTCCAGCCGCACGCGCACCAGGCCGTTCTCCAGCAGGCGCGGCGTGGCCTTCACGCGGTCGGCGGGTTTCGCCTTCGACGCGCCCGGCGCGAGGTGGAACACCGCGTGGCCCAGCGGCGGGAGGCCGCCGGGCAGGAACACCGCCTCGTGCTCCCCCGTGCGCTGGACGGGCCCCAGGTCGCGGCCCGCAGTGTCTTCCACATGGCATGGCCCCTCCGGCAGGAAGGCGCGCACCGTCACCAAATCGCACCCGGGCACGGGCGCGGGGTTCCACACGGCCAGCGTCAGCGCGCCCGCGGGCGGCGTGCCGGGATCCATGCGCGCGGCGAGGAAGGACGCCGCCCGCTGGAGCACGCCCTCGGCCAGGCCGCGCAGCTCCTTGTAGTTCAGCTCGGCGTCGAAGTAGACCTCGCCGATCGACGACCCCGGCAGGATGTCGTGGAACTGGTGCGTCAGGAGGATGCGCCACGCGGCCAGCAGGGTCTCCTGCTCGTATTCGCCGCCGTGGAGCAGCGCCCACGCGGAGAGCAGCTCCGCGCGGTGCAGCAGGTTCTCGCACTTCCGGTTGTTGCGCTTCGTGCGGCCCTGGGTCGTCTGGCAGCCCCGGTGCAGCTCCAAATACAGCTCGCCGTTCCACACGGGCAGCGCCGCGTCGGGCGCGGAGGCCCGCATCCGGTCGAAGCAGTCGTCGGTCCGGCCGAAATCGCAGCGCGGGACGCCGGTGACGTTCTTCAGCCGCCGCCCGTACTCCAGCATGCGCGGCGACGGCCCGCCGCCGCCGTCGCCCCAGCCGAAGGAGAACGGCGCCTCGTCCACGAGGTCCTTCTGCGGGAACTGCTCCCACTGGTCGCGGAGCTGCTTGGGCACGGGGTCGCCGTTGTAGTTCAGCGGCGGCACCACGGCGCGGATGCGCGACCCGTCGGGCCCCTGCCAGAGGAAGCAGCCGTGGGGGAAGCGCGTGTAGCGGTTCCAGCCGAGCTTGATGGTGTGGAAGGTGTCCATCTGCGCCTTGCAGAGGATCTGCGGCAGGGACCACGGGAACCCGAAGGCGTCGGGCAGCCAGGCAATATGCGTGCGCTTTCCGAACTCGCGCTCGAAGAAGCGGTTGCCGTAGACGAACTGGCGCACGAGGGCCTCGCCGCACGGCATCTGGCTGTCCTGCTCCACCCACGGCGCGCCGCACAGCTCCCAGCGCCCCTCCTTCACCCGCCGCTTGATCCCCCGCCAGAGGTCCGGGAAGTTTTCCTTCACGAACTGGTAGAGCGCGGGCTGGCTCGCCGAGAAATGGTACTCCGGGTACTGCTCCATGAGCCGCAGCACCGTGGAGAAGGTGCGCCCCACCTTGCGCCGCGTCTCGCGCAGGGGCCACAGCCACGCCGTGTCAATGTGCGAGTGGCCGATGAGCGTCAGCCGGCCCGCGTGCGGCGCGGCGGGGAAGTCCTTCAGCCCCTTTTGCAGCCGCGCGCGCGCCGCCGCCAGCGACGCCGCGAACTCCGGGCCGTCGCGGCGCTGGAGGTCCACCGCGTGCACCGTCTCCGTGAGGAGCCGCATCATGCGCTTCCACACCGTGGAGTCCGCGGGCAGCTCCTCCAGCAGGTCCAGGCAGACCCGCGCGTCCCAGTAGAGGTCCCACACCGGCCCATCCATCACCGCGAGGTCCGCCTGCGCGAAGACATGGGTCGCGTCGAAGCGCGTGCTCGGGCAGGCCTCCAGGAGGATCTCGTAGCGCGCCCCCGCCTGCGCCTTCTCCGTGAGGACCATGAACGGATGGTGGCGGTCAATGCCCTGGTGCGGCTTGCCGTTCACATACGCCAGCGCCTCGCCCGACTCCTCATGGCCCGGCAGGCCGGGGATGTCCGTGTACGCGCACGGGTTCAGCAGCGCCACCACCCGCCGTCCCGCGAATTCCGGCGGCACCACCGCCGTCATGCGGAACCACGTTGTCTGGTCCAGCCCGCCCCAGTGGTCCATCACCTGGAACGCGCGCCAGCCCTTCTCCGGCACCCGGTCCGGCCCCAGATCCATCCCCGTCACGCAGCACCACAGCTCGCCGACAGGCCGTCGGTCCGCGAACACGCCGCCCCACAATTCCTCCAGCCGCGCCCGCACCTGAAGCCGCTCCGTTTCCCAGTCGCCATGAAACACCGCCATGAGCCGCACGCCTTTCGTGTTAAGGAAGGAAACACCCCGGAACCGGGGCCGCGCAGATTATAAGAAACCCCCGCGGGGGAAAGCGCGCCCGCCGCCTGCCAAGTCAGACAGGTCCGACCTGTCGGACAAGTCCGACCGGCGCGGCCCATCGGACCGATCCGACGGATCCGACCGATCGGTCCGATGGAAAGCCGCCCGGGCGGTCAGCCCGTGGCCGGCCTGGGGTCCGCCGCCGCCGTAGCGGCGAAAAAATCCGCCAGCGCGGCGAGGAGCGCATCGTCCGACGTTCCCGCGCGGGGCTCTTCGCCGTCCATCAGGACGGCCAGCGGGGTGGTGTCCACGCGGGCGAAGGGGGTGTCCAGTTCGCACCGGCCCACGCCGCTGAGGAAACGTTCGACGGCGTCCGCCGGAATCCCGGCGGGCCAGAGGTCCTCATGCCCTTTCAGGAAGGTGAGGAGCGGCAGCAGACGCGGGAACCGGGGGTGTCGAACCCCGTCCTTCCTGATCTCGGCGAACAGAACCACCAGCTCGGCCAGGCCCAGGAGCACCTGGCGCGCGGTGGGCGCTTCGGGCGCCGCTTCCGGCGGCGCGGCCTTCCTGCGGCGGAGGAACGTGGGCACGCTCCCGAACACCCCGTTCGCGTCCGGCATGGGCAGCCTCTCCCTGAAAACGCGGGGCGGGGCAAAGGACTCCATCATCATCGGCGCGGGGATGCAGCGGTCCACGGAGAAGTAGGCGCCGGGGTCGCTGTCCTCGGGCATGCCGGTGACGACGGCGCGGGTCTCGGGCAGGACCCCCGGCCGGTCGCCCGCGCGCTTCACCACAGACACGAGGGACAGGGCGCGGCTGGCGAGGCCGTATTCCCCGCCGAGCGCCTCCAGCCGCCGCGTGAGGCGCTGGGCCTTCCGCGAATCCGTGTCCGCGTCCCCGAAGAGGGCGTCCGTGTCCGTCACCAGCCGCGCGCCCTGCACCAGCTTGAGGGTCTCGCCAAGCGGGGACTCCCCCACCTGGACGGGGAGGTCGAAACCGCCGCCGTCCCAGGTGACGGACAGCGTTCCGTCCCCCGGCCCGTCGCACGCGCCGAACAGCACCCACGGCTGGCCCTCGCGGGCCGCGTCGGCGGGCTCGGGGAGCCATTCGGCCTGCTTCAGCCCCTTCGCGGCGCACCGGACGTTGGCCGCGAGCACCGCGCCCACGCCCCGGAACAGGGACAGCACGCCCGCCGCCACGTCCTCGCGGGGGCCGAGGAAGCGCCCCACGCCGCCGCTCTCGCGGGCCAGCAGCGCAAGCATGCGGTCCTGGCTGGCGCTGCCGATGCCGAGACAGTGGACCCGCGCGCCGCACGCGCGGACCCGCGCCAGCAGGTCGTCGCCGCCGAAGACCTCGCCGTCCGTGACCAGCAGCAGGTCGCCGCCTTTTCCGATCATCTTCGCGGCGGCCCCCACGCCCGCGGCCAGCTCGGTGCCCCCCGCCGCCTCCGCGGCCCCCACAAAGGCCCGCGCCGCCGCCACATGCTCCGGCGTGGCCGGAAGCAGCTCCAGACGGAACGGCCTCACCCGGCTCTCGAACAGCACGATGCCGAACCGGTCTTCCGGGCGCAGGGTCTCAAGGCACGCGCAGACAGCCGCCTTGGCCTGCTCCAGCCGGACGCCCTCCATGGACCCCGAGTGGTCCAGCAGAAAGACCACCCGCTTCTCCGTCCGCTCCGGCCTGCCGAAACACGCCGAGGGCACCACGGCGGCGAAGCGGCCCCGCCCCGCACCGTCCACCCCCGCGAAGACCGACGGCCGCCCGGCGGCCGCCCCCCGCGTCTCCAGCACCACGTCGCGGTTGGGCAGGTCGCCCGCCGTCGCCAGCCGCACCCGCAGCCCGCCGTCCGCGCCTGCGCCCACCGACACGGGGTGCGAGGGGCACACCAGCTCCGCGCCTTCGGGCGCGGCCACGTTCAGGTCGAAGGCCACCCGGTGCAGGCCCTTGGCGTCCGCCTTCCAGCGGGGCAGCACCACGTCGCCGAACAGCTCCTCCGGCAGGGACATCTCCCCCGTGCCGTCGTCGGCGGTGCCGCAGACGGCCTTCGCGTGGTACCCCGGCGCGAGGGTGAAGGGGAAGCGGAACCGGAACCCGTCGTCGTGGAACTCGACCCCCGCCGCAATCTCCAGGAAAACCGTCACCGTCTCGCCCGGGCGGATGTTCCCCACGTTCAGGTTGGTCACGCCGTCCTGGTAGGTCTGCGCCAGGGCGGACAGGCTGCCGCGCTCGATCCCGCGCTCGTAGGTCTCCCGCGCCTTCGCCGTCGGCCGCAGCTCCGACTCCGCCTCAAACCCGTCCCCCGTGATGCGGAACCGCCGCAGGGCCGCATCGCGCGGCAGCGCAAAGGCGTAAATCATCTCCAGCGGCTTCTTCTCCTCCGACCGGAACACATGGCGCACCACCAGCCGCGCCCCCACCGGCAGCACCGTCCCCGTCAGCAGCAGGTCCTGCATGCCCAGTTTCACCGCGCCGCCCTTCGCGTACACCCCGAACCCGCTGATTTCGTCCCCGTCATGCCTGGTCATCGTCCGAATCCTCCTGTGCGCCGGCGTTCACCTGCCGCCTGAACTCCTCTATCGCCCGCCGCAGCGCGCGCAGGCGCCGCAGACCAAGGCCCTCTTTCACCGACACCCGCACCCCCGGCGCGATGTCCAGCTCCCGCCACACCGCCCCCTCCGGGGCCTCCGCCACCGGGGACGCCTCCGCCCCCGCGCCCTCCAGCGCGCGCCGCGCCTGCGAAAGCGTCAGCCCCCGCCGCTGCAGCGCCCGGATCTCCCCCAGACGCCGCAGGTGCTCCGGACCATAGGCCGCGTTGCGCCCCGTCCGCAGCGGCCCCGGCAGCAGCCCCTCGCTGATGTACAGCCGGATCGTCCGCCCCGGAACGCCCGAACGCTCCGCCAGTTCCGCCAGCCGCATCTCCTGTTGCTTCGCCATGGGTCCGGTTCCTTGTGCCGGAGGGATTATACCGCCAAAACGTGACAGTGTCAAATTTAGGCGCAACCCGGTTCCCGTCGGACAGGTCGGACTTGTCGGACGGGTGGGAGCGCGCGCCCCTGGTGGCGGCGCGCTTCTTGACATTCCGGGGGGGTGCGGGGCCATGATGGTGGGGAACCGCCGAAGAGGCACAACACCAGGGAGACCCGGACGATGACAGACCGTGAGATGACCCGCAGGATGTTTCTGGGCGGCTTGGCGGCGGTGACGCCGGCGGCCATGATGGCGGCCCACGCCCAGGACGAGAAGAAACCGAAGGACAAGGCGAAGGGCAAGCCCAAGGACGGCAAGAAGAAGGACTGGAAGGAGCTGTTCAACGGGAAGGACCTGACGGGCTGGAAGCCCGAGGGCAAGGCCGCGTGGAAGGTGGAGGACGGCGTGCTCATCGGCACCCAGGGGCCGGGCAACGCCCCCGGCGACCTGTTCACCGTGGACGAGTTCGCGGACTTCCGGCTGGTGGTGGAGTACAAGCTGCAGTGGCCCGCCAACAGCGGGGTGTGGTTCCGCTACCAGAACCCCGAGACGTCCTACCAGGCGGACATGCTGGAGTACAAGGACCCCGAGGCGTACACGGGCACGATCTACTGCCCCGGCCGCATGTTCCTGTCGCGCAACCTGGATCCGAAACTGGAGAAGAGGGACGACTGGAACACCATGAAGATCACGGCCAAGGGCGGCCACCTCGAAGTGGAGCTGAACGGCACCAAGGTCGGCGACGTGGAGGACACCGCCATCGCCAAGGGCCGCATCGGCTTCCAGATCCACCCCGGCGACGAGTTCAAGGACATGAAGCTCAGCGTCCGCAAGATGCGCCTGCTGGTCCTCTGATCCGCAGACGAAAGCAATTCTGGGCGCGGCTCCACACGCGGGGCCGCGCCCATGTCATGTGTGGCCACAGGGGAACTTTCCGGTCTTCATGGATTTTGGCCGTTCGGCCGCTTTCGGGGGGGGCAGCGGACTTATCCACAAGTTTTCCACAGCCTTCCAGGAGGGGGGCCGAAAACTGGAAAACCTCCCTCTTTTTGTTTATGTGCCTGTGAATAAAGCGGTTGCAGGAGGAATATCTGCCCAAACACACGGAATGCGCGATGCCGGAACTTGGCCGCCAGGGCTTTCTTCACACCGTAATCCACAAGTCAGCCCGGGAAGCCGTTGCCGACCAGCCCCCCCGGACGGGAAACGGGGAGGACATGCTTTCCCCCTCCGAAGCAGGGTGAACCCCCAAGCGGAAAAGCACTTAGCCGGAATGGTGGGAAGGCGTCGCGACAGCGGCCAAAATGGCAACGCGGCCAGAACGGGGATAATTCTTGACAAGCAGCCGGAGAGCGCGGCCCCTTCCCTTCTTGGACACAAGGAACCGCATAACCCGCTGCCGGAGAAATGGTTCCCCAAAGCCGCCCGCAGGCGTCGTTGCCGCCTCCTGCGCCGAAGTTGCGCGGGACGGCGCGGACACGCACAATGGGGGGTGCCCGCAAGGAGAACGGATGCGCATTATCGCAGGAACCGCGCGGGGACGGCGTCTGGAGCCGCCCCCGGACCGCGCCACACGGCCCACGCTGGACCGTGTGCGGGAGAGCCTGTTTAACATCCTCGCGCCCCGGCTGGAGGGGGCCGCGTTTGCGGACCTGTTTGCGGGCACGGGGGCGAACGGGCTGGAGGCCCTGAGCCGGGGGGCGGCGTCCGCCGTGTTTGTGGAGGCCGACGGGCAGATGCTTTCCCTGCTGCGGCGCAACGTGAGCCACTGCGGCTTCGAGGACCGGGCTGTGCTGCACCGGTTGACCCTCCCCGAGGGACTGTCGCGCCTGCGCGGCCCCTTCGACCTGGTGTTCGCCGACCCGCCCTGGCGCTATGACGGCCACCCTGCCCTGCTGGAAGCCCTGGCTGCGGGGGGACTTGTGCGGCCCGGGGGCTGGGTGGTGCTGGAGTCCGGCGCCAAGACCCCACCGCCGCCGGACGCGGCGGGCGGTCTGAAGGCCTTCCGCCACCAGCGGTATGGGGAAACCCTGCTGACATTTTACGCTTGACACAGGATATGGCGTGTGTTATGCTTCGAGCATGGGCAGACCACAATATATGGGGTTTGCCGCCGGAGAGGCTCCCGGCAGACCGGTGAATTCCGCCCGAAAGGAAGCGCGACGCCATGAAATGCCCGTTCTGCGGATACCATGACAGCAAAGTGGTGGACTCCCGCGTGGCGAAGGAGGGGGACTCCATCCGCCGCCGCCGCGAGTGCATCAACTGCAGCCGCCGGTTCACCACCTACGAGCGCGTGGAGGAGGTGGCGCAGATGGTGATCAAGAAGGACGGCCGCCGCGAGCCGTTCCACTCGTGGAAAATCCGGGCGGGCATCATCAAGGCCATCGAGAAGCGCGAGGTGAGCCTGGAGCAGGTGGACGCGCTGATCAGCACCATCGAGCGCGAGCTGTTCAACAACAACGAGCACGAGGTGTCCACCAAGGCCATCGGCGAGGCGGTGATGAAGCGCCTGCGCGACCTCGACGAGGTGGCCTATGTCCGCTTCGCCTCCGTGTACCGCCAGTTCAAGGACCTCAACGAGTTCATGAAGGAGCTCAAGGACATGTTCACCGGCTGAGCGTGTCCCCGCCGCGCGCCCGCGCGGCGTTTTTCCGGATGACTGCGGTATACTGGTGCCCGGGCGGCGCGCCGCGCGCGCCCTTCCCGTCCTGACGGTGGCAGAATTTCGGAAACAGCACACATCATGACAACGCCGGACGTTTCGGTGGTCGTTCCCTGCTACAACGAGGCGGAGAACGTCCCCCTGCTTTTTGAGCGCATAGACGCGGTCTTCGCGGGCCTCCCGGAGTCCTGCGAGATTCTTTTCGTGAACGACGGCAGCACCGACGGCACGCGCGCGGCCATGGACGCGCTGGCGGCGGCGCACCCGCACTTCCGCCCGCTGCACCTGGCCCGCAACTTCGGACAGTCCGCCGCGCTGATCGCCGGCATGCGCCGCGCGCGGGGGGAATACCTCCTCACGCTGGACGGCGACCTGCAGAACGACCCCTGCGACTTCCCGCGCTTTCTGGAACTGCTGCGGGACCATGACTGCGTGTGCGGCTACCGCGCGGAGCGCAACGACACCTGGGTGCGCAGGGTCTCCAGCCGCGTGGGCAACGCCGTGCGCAACGCCGTGCTCCACGACGGCATCCGCGACTCCGGCTGCGGGTCCAAGGGCTTCCGCCGCGGGTGCGTTCCCCACATCCCCGCGTTCAACGGGGTCCACCGCTTCTTCGCCGTGTTCATCCGCCGCGCGGGCCTCAGCATCGTGGAATGCCCCGTCACCCACCACCCCCGCCGGCACGGCGTGTCCAAGTACGGCATCCACAACCGCCTCTGGCGCGGCCTCTACGACCTCATCGGCGTGGCCTGGCTGCGCCGCCGCCTCGTCGTCCCCGAGGTCGAGGGGGAATAACCCCCGCTCCCCCTTACCCCATCAGACCGATCCGACGGATCCGACGGATCGGTCCAATCTTCCCCAACGCGTCTGTTGCGCCGCCGCCGCGGAACCATTATGATTACCGGCCAAGGGTTTCGCGGCGGCAACACAGCGAGGGCGCGTCATGACGGCGATCATGCTGGCGGCGGTTTGTCTCGGGGCGGGCGCGGGATTTCCTGCGGGAACCCCCATTCCCTTCACCGACGGTTCCGGTCCCCTTTTCTCCTACATGCCCGGCCCCGCGCCGTCGCGCTCGTATGTCCCCGAGCTGTTCACGCCGGCCGGCGTGAACGTGGTGCGCGACAACGTGGAGGACCACATCCACCACCACGGCCTGATGATGGCCTTCATGGTGGACGGCACGGACTTCTGGGCCGAGACCCCGGAGTGCGGGAAGCAGGTCCGCGTCTCCCTGGAGAAAAGCGGCGACGGGCTGGTCGAAACGCTCGACTGGACCACCCCCGGCGGGGACGTGCTGCTGAAGGAGACCCGCACGGTCCGCGCCGCGCGGCGCGACGGGTTCACCCTGCTGGACTGGACCTCGGAGTTCTCCCTGCCCGCGGGGCGGGAGAAGGCGGTCATCTCGGGGTCGCATTATTTCGGCCTGGGCATGCGCTTCATTAAAGAGATGGACACACAGGGCCCGTTCTTCAATGAATCGGGCCGGGACGGGGAGCTGATCCGCGGCGACGAGCGCAACACGCGCGCCGACTGGTGCGCCTACACGGCGGAGATCCAGGGGAAACCCGTGACGGCCGCCATGTTCGACCATCCGGACAACTTCCGCCCCGCCACCTGGTTCTCCATGTCCCAGGGCTTCGCCTACCTCTCCGCCACGGTCAACGTCTGGCGCGACCCCCTGACCCTTTCCAAGGACGCGCCCCTGAAACTGCGCTACGCCGTCGCCCTGTGGGACGGCAGGACCCCGCCGGAGGCCGTGGCCGCCGCGTGGGACAACTGGACAAAATGAGGGCCGCCCCCGCGGCCGGGCGATACAGGCAACGCAACCCAGGAGACTTCCGCGATGAACCCCGTCCAAGGCAGTGAACCCACCCGCAGGGCCTTCCTCCAGCACGCGACCCTGGCCGCGGCGGCGGCCGCCGCCCTGCCCACGCGCGCCCACGCGAAGACCAAGGCCAACGAGACCCTCGGCATCGGCCTGATCGGCTGCGGCGGCCGCATGGGCGGCCACGCGGCCTCCTACGACTACGTCAAGAAGCAGGGCGTGAACGTGCGCATCGTGGCGGTGTGCGACACCTACCGCCCCCGCATGGAGCGCATGGGCAAGAAGTACGGCGCGAAGATGTACATGGACCACCGCGAGCTGCTGGCGGACCCCGATGTGGACGCCGTGAGCATCGCCACGCCGGACCACCTGCACGGCTACCAGGCCATTGACGCGATGAAGGCGGGCAAGGGCGTGTACTGCGAGAAGCCCGTCACGCACTGGCGCCAGTTCGAGCTGACGAAGGAGCTGGCCCGCGTGGCGAAGGAGACGGGCTGCGTCTTCCAGCTCGGCTCCCAGGGCATGTCGGACCCCGCGTGGGCCAAGATGCGCGAGCTGGTGCAGCAGGGGCTCATCGGCCAGCCGATCCACGCCGAGTGCGGCTATTTCCGCGTGGGCGACTGGGGCGAGCGCGGCATGCCCATTGACGACGAGAACGCGCAGCCCGGCCCCGACCTCAACTGGGAGGCCTTCCTGGGCGACGCGCCGAAGCGCCCCTTCGACGTGAGCCGCTATTTCCGCTGGCGCATGTACGAGGACTACTCCGGCGGCCCCTCCACCGACCTCTTCCCCCACTCCTTCACGCCCGTGGCCAGCATCCTGTCGCTCGGCATGCCCAGGCGCGTCGTCGCCGTCGGCGGCAAGTACCGCTACAGCGACCGCGAGGTTCCGGACACCTACAACACCCTGGTCGAGTACGCCGACGGGCTCGTGGTGGCGATCCTGGGCACCCAGGGGAACAACTACCAGTCCACCGGCGACCGCGGCGCGGGTGGCCGCATCCCCGTCATCCGCGGGTGGGACGGCACCCTCACGGTGAAGGACAACGACATCCTGTTCATCCCCGCCGAGGGCGCGAAGAAGGACCCGCAGACCATCCCCGTGGGCGGCGGCGAGGACACGCAGCAGTACTTCATGGACTTCGTGCAGCACTGCCTCGCCAAGGACCCCAACACCGCCAGCGGCCCCGAGATGGCCCTGCATGTGCAGACGGCGCTCCAGATGGGCGTCATGGCCCAGCGCGAGGGAAAGGCCGTGGACTTCGACCCCTACACCCAGACCTTCCAGCCCGCCTGAAAAACCCGCTGAAAACACCCCGGGCGGGGGACGCGGCCGCGTCCCCCGCCCGGTTCATTTTCCGGCGCCTAAACGCCTCACTCCCGCAGGACGGGTTCGGCGTGAAGGCGCAGTCCGAGGGCGGCGACCACCTTGAGAATGGTGTCAAAGCTTGGGACCCGCTCTCCGGAAAGGGCCTTGTAAA
>JAPXRP010000137.1:0-11741 GCA_033813475.1 Candidatus Hydrogenedentota bacterium | reverse complement strand
CGCCTTGGGCATGCGCATGTAGGTGCGCGGCCTGCCGCGCCCTCTTCTTCTGCGGGGGGCGTGGAGGACAGGTGTCATCCGGGCGGGGGGTGCGGGCCGTTGCCTTTCCGTGGTTTCGGCGGATTTGGGCGGCGCGCGGGGCGCGGCGGCGGGGGTTTGGATTTCCCCCGGTTTTCTGGTATAATCGGCCCTCCGGCGGGGACCCGTTAAGTCCTTTACTTTCCATGATTTAGATTTGCACTCGGCGCGGCCGCGCCTGCGGCGGCGGCGCGTTTTGCTGAAAGGGCGCATTGTGTTTGGAATACTGCGTTATCTTCCGGGCCTGTTCTCGCATGACATGGCCATTGACCTGGGCACGGCGAACACGCTGGTGTATGTGAAGGGCCAGGGCATCGTGCTGAGCGAGCCGTCGGTGGTGGCGATCAACAAGGACACGGGGCTTCCCCGGGCGGTGGGGAACGAGGCGAAGCACATGATCGGCCGCACGCCGGGGAACATCGTGGCGATCCGGCCGATGAAGGACGGGGTGATCGCGGACTTTGAGATCACGGAGGTGATGCTGCGGTACTTCATCCACAAGGTGCACAACCGGCGGCGGCTGGCGTGGCCGCGGGTGGCGGTGAGCGTGCCCTCGGGGATCACGGCGGTGGAGCGGCGCGCGGTGGTGGAGAGCGCGGTGCAGGCGGGGGCGAAGAAGGTGTACATCATCGAGGAGCCGATGGCGGCGGCGATCGGCGCGGGGCTTCCGGTGCAGGAGCCGCAGGGCTGCATGATCGTGGACATCGGCGGCGGCACGACGGAGGTGGCGGTGATCTCGCTGGGCGGGATCGTGTTCGCGAAGTCGGTGCGCGTGGCGGGCGACGGGATGGACCAGGCGGTGATCCAGCACCTGAAGCGCACATACAACATGATGGTGGGCGAGCGCACGGCGGAGGACATCAAGATCGCCATCGGGTCGGCGTTCCCGCTTAAAGAAGAGCTTGAGATGCAGGTGAAGGGGCGCGACCAGGTGATGGGGCTGCCCAAGGTGATCACGATCACGTCGGAGGAGATCCGCGAGGCGCTTCAGGAGCCCGTGAGCGCGATCGTGGACGCGGTGCGGGTGACGCTGGAGCGGACGCCGCCGGAGCTTTCCGCGGACATCGTGGACCGGGGCGTGGTGCTGGCGGGCGGCGGCGCGCTGCTGCGCGGGCTGGACGAGCTGATCCACAAGGAGACGGGCCTGCATGTGACGGTGGCGGAGGACCCGCTGGGGGCGGTGGTGCTGGGGGGCGGCAAGTTCCTGGAGGAACTGAAGCATTTCAAGCCCGAAGAAGTCTGACGCGCCTGAGGCGCCCGCGCCGGACCCCGGCGGGCGGGCGCGTGGAGAATCCCTGCGTTGCTGAACATTGGGCGCATACTGAGCGAGCACCGGCCGGTGGTCGTGCTCGCGGCCCTGGTGCTGGCGTGCGCCGTGTCGCTCGTCCGGGGCACTGAATCCTCCCTCGTGCGGCGCGGGGTCATGCGCGTGGTCACCACGACGGCGTACCCCTTCCAGAAGGCCCGCAAGGCGGCGTCGGACCGCCTGGGCAGCGCCTACCGCTATGTGTCCGACTACCAGGGCGCGCTGGCGGAGGCCGCCCGTCTCCGGGAGGAGACGGCGAAGCTGCGGCTGGACACGGCGCGGCTGGCCATGCTGGAGCGGGAGAACGCGCGGCTGCGCGAGATGGCGCGCTTCCTGCGGGAGACCCCCCGCCTGACGCTGGAGCCGGCCGCGATCCTGGAGACCTACAAGGGCATGCTGCGCATTGACCGGGGCGGCCGCCACGGCGTGCGCCCGGCCACCTGCGTGGTGGGCCCGCAGGGCGTGGTGGGGGTGGTCACGGAGACGGCGGACTTCACCTCGACGGTGGCGACGCTGCACCATGTGGACTGCCGCATCGGCGCGATGGTGCTGCGGAGCCGGGTGCGCGCCTACGACGGGGTGGTGCAGGCGAACGGCAGCGACTTCAACCGCATCTGCACGATGGAATACATTGACATGAAGGAGGACATCCGGCCGGGGGACGTGGTGGTCACGAGCCCGGAAAGCCTGTTTCCCCCGGGACTGCTCATCGGCCGCATCGGCGCGGTGCATGACGGGGGCGCGCTGTGGAAGAGCGCCGAGGTGGTGCCCGCGGTGGACCCCTACGCCGTGGACGAGGTGTTTCTGATCCGCCGCGCGGTGGACGACCCGGAGTATGTGGGCGGCCCCGCGGGCGACTTTCTGGACCTGCCGCACGCGCCGGAGGAGGCCGCGTCGCGCGCGCCGGAGACGCCCGACACGCGCCCGCTGCAGGAAAGGTACGCGCCGTGAGGTGGCGGGGCGGGTCCATCGGGCGGAACCTGTGGTGGTTCGCGTGGTCGGTGCTTTTCGCGCTGCTCCAGACGAACTGGCCGGAAATGCTCCGGCTGGAGGGGGTGCTGCCGGACCTCGTGCTGGTGATGGTGGTGTTCTTCGCCATCCACGAGGGCGAGGAGCGGGCCATGTTCACCGGCGTCATCGGGGGCCTCTACCAGGACATCGCCGTGGGCTCCGTGCTGGGGCACCATGTGCTGTGCTATGTGCTGGTGGGCTTCCTCGTCGGGCGCCTTTCGACCCGCCTCGTGACGGAGCACGCGGCGGTGAAGGCGGGGCTCGTCTTCGCCGGCGCCCTGATGCAGGGGACGCTTTTCACCCTGATCCAGTACGCGCAGCAGCCCGGGCTCGGGCTGCTTTACCCCCTGGGCGCCGTGGCGGTGCCCTCGGCCTTCTACACGGCC
Organism: Candidatus Hydrogenedentota bacterium; assembly: GCA_033813475.1. Lineage (GTDB taxonomy): Bacteria > Hydrogenedentota > Hydrogenedentia > Hydrogenedentales > CAITNO01 > JAAYBR01. The sequence continues at coordinate 8,960 of JAPXRP010000137.1, read as the reverse complement.
CTGGTGACGCCCGTCCTCCTCATGCTCCTCGACGCGGTGTGGGGGCGTCCGGAGCGGGACGCGTTCACCCGGGAACTGGGCTGAGCCATGCCGCCGCGCAACGAGCCCCAGCGCTACGAGGGCGTGGAGGGCCGCGTCCAGGCCATCGGCGTGGGCCTCACGCTGGCCATGGCGCTGCTCTGGGCGCAGTTCTGGTGGCTCCAGGTGGTCAACCTCAGCGAGTTCACCCGCATGGCCGACCAGAACCGCGTGTCGCAGAAGCGGCTGGCGGCGGACCGGGGCGTCATCTGCGCGGCGAACGGGGAGATTCTCGCGGACAACCGGGCCTGCGCGGACGCGGTCTTTGTGCCCGGGGAGTGCCCCCGCGAGCGGCTGGAGGAGGTGGCGGGGAAGATCGGCGAGCTGATCGGGGTGGACACGGAAGGGCTGCTGAAGCGGGTGGCGGACCTCCGGGGGGCGCCGTTCACCCAGATCATCCTCAAGCGCGACCTGACGCGCGCGGACTTCGTGCGGGTGGAGGAGCGCCAGCACGCGCTGCCGGGCCTCTCGACGGTGGTGCGCCCGCAGCGGCGCTACCACTACGGGGAGACGGCGGGGCAGCTGCTGGGGTTCCTGGGGGAGATCAACGACACGGAGCTGGAGGGCTGGCGGGACGAGGGGTACAAGCTGGGGGACCTGGTGGGCAAGGACGGCCTGGAGCGGCAGTATGAGAAGGTGCTGCACGGGCAGGACGGGTACATGCTGGTGACCAAGTACGCTTCGGGCCAGCCGCAGCTGCGCACGGACAAGACGGGGCGGCCGTACATCGCCCGCCGGGACACGCGGGGGCACCTGCTCGACGTGGAGGCGCCCCCGGTGCGCCCGAAGTCGGGCGGGGCGCTCCACCTCACGCTGGACCTGGGGCTCCAGCGCCGGTGCGAGGAGCTGCTGCGGGGCGAGGTGGGCGCGATTGCCGTGCTGGACGCGGACACGGGGGGCGTGCTCGCCATGGCCAGCAGCCCCGGCTACGACCCGGGGGTCTTCGTGACCCGGGGCCACAACCAGGAGCGGGCGGAGCTGCTCTCGGGGAAGAAACCCAACCGGATGACGCACCGGGCCTTCCGCGAGGTGTACCCGCCGGGGTCGGTGTTCAAGATCGTGCTGGCGGCGGCGGCCCTCGAGGAGGGCCTGGTCGCCCCGAAAAGCACGTTCTTCTGTCCGGGCCGTTTCTCCCTGGACGGCGCCAGCCGCTACTGGCACTGCTGGAAACGGTCGGGCCACGGCACGGCCTCGGTGGACGAGGCCCTCGCCTTCTCGTGCGACGTGTACTTCTACAACGTGGGGCTGAAGCTCGGGGTGGACAAGATCGCGAAATGGTCCCATGCCATGGGCCTGGGGGAGCGGACCGGGCTGGACCTGCCCGGCGAGTCCCCGGGGCTGATCCCCGACCGCGAGTGGAAGCAGCGGGTGTTCGCCGGCAAGGAGGAGTGGGACCGGAGGTGGTACAACGGGGACACGGTGAACCTCAGCATCGGCCAGGGGAGCGCCTGCACGACGCCGCTGCAGAACGCGGTCATGATGGCCGCCATCGTCAACGGCGGGCGGCGCGTCCGCCCCTTCCTCGCCAGGGAAACGGGGCCGCTGGTCTCCGGCCCGATGTTCAGCGAGTCCACCATCGAGACGGTGCGCGCGGGCCTTCGCCGCTGCGTGGAGGACGGGCCGCCGCCGCCGACGGGCACGGGGCACGCGGCGTTCATCCCCGGCTTTGACATCATCGGCAAGACGGGCTCGGCCCAGGTGATGTCGCTGGCGCACCACGAGCAGTACGCGACGGAGGAGGACATCCCCTGGCACATGCGCGACCACGCGTGGTTTGTCGCGGGCGTGCTCGACCATGAGCCGCGCATCGCCCTGTGCATCCTGATCGAGCACGGGCACCACGGCAGCTCGGCGGCGGCGCCCCACGCGAAGGACGTGATCAGCTATTTCTACGGCGAGCGCGGGCCGGAAACGCCCCCCGCCGCCCCGGCCGCGGAGGAGTGACCATGCCCGGCAACCCCCTCATCCAGTACCAGGACATCAGCGTGCGCATCTTCGACTGGCGCGCGCTCAGGCGCGTGGACTGGTTTCTGACGCTGGCCACGGTGCTGCTGGCGGCGGCGGGGTTCACCCTGCTGTACAGCGCCAGCCGCAGCAGCGACATCATCTATTTCAAGCGGCAGATGGCCTACTTCCTGGCGGGAAGCGGCGCGGCCCTGTTCATCGCCTGCTTCGACTACCGCTTCATCGTCGCCACGGCGCCGCTGCTCTACGCCGCCGCCGTCCTCATGCTGGTGCTGGTGCTCTTCTTCGGCACGGAGGCCAAGGGCAGCGAGCGCTGGCTCGTGCTGGGGCCCGCGCGGCTCCAGCCCTCCGAGCTGTCCAAGCTCATGATGGTCCTCTTCCTCACCTGGTATGTCTCCCGCCTGGGGCCGCGCATCCGGAAGTTCCCCTGGTTCGTCCTGGCGCTCCTGCTGACGGCCCTTCCCATGGGCCTCATCCTGAAGCAGCCCAACCTCGGCACGGCGGCCTGCATGGGGCCGCTGGTGCTGGTCATGCTCTTCGTGGGGGGGTGCCGCATCCGGCACCTCGCCCTCGTGGTCCTCATCGGGCTGTCGGTGTTCCCCGCGCTCTGGTGGCAGATGAGCGGGTTCGACCCCGACAAGCCCTCGGAACCCCGGGTGTTCTTCGAGCTGAAGCACTACCAGAAGCAGCGCATCTACACCTTTCTCCACCCGGAGCACGACCCCGAGGGCAGCGGCTGGCAGACCATGCAGAGCCGGATCACCGTGGGCAGCGGCGGCATCGCGGGCAAGGGCTTTCTGGAGGGGACGCAGACGCGGCTCAACTACCTGCCCGAGCACCACACCGACTTCATCTACTCGCTCCTCGCCGAGGAGTTCGGGTTTGTGGGCGCCGTTTCGGTCATCGCCGTCTTCCTCCTGTTCCTGCTCCGGGGGCTCATGTTCGCCCGCGACTGCCCGGAGATGACCGGCACGCTGCTGGCGGCGGGCACCGTGACGGTCCTCGCCTTCCACGTTTTTGTTAACATAGCCATCACGGTCGGCCTGCTGCCGGTCACGGGCATCCCCCTGCCGTTCCTCAGTTACGGCGGGAGCTTCTACATGACCACCATGGCGGGCGTGGGCCTGCTGTTCAACGTGCGCGCGCGCGGCCCGGGCCTCGCCATCGGCTGAGCGCGGACGCGCGCGCGCGGAAAACGGACCAAGCAATGAAGAAACACCTGGTTATCAATGTGAACCCCCTCGAGACGCGCATCGCCGTGCTGGAGGACGGGCGCCTCGCCGAGCTCATGGTCGAGCGCGAGGAAAACCGCAGCATCGTCGGCAACATCTACCGGGGGCGCGTGGACGCGGTGCTGCCGGGGATCCAGGCGGCGTTCATAGACATCGGCACGGAGAAGAACGGCTTCCTGTACGTTTCGGACATCGCGGGCGCCGAGGGCACGGGGGACATCGAGCTGGTGGACGGGGTGCCGCGCGCGAAGACGCGGGCGAAGCGCGCCCGCCAGCAGCCCATCGAGACCATGCTGAAGAAGGACCAGTACATCATGGTGCAGGTCCTCAAGGACCGCCTGGGCACCAAGGGGCCCCGCCTGTCCAACTTCATCACCCTGCCCGGGCGCTTCCTGGTGCTGATGCCGACGGTGAAGACGCTGGGCATCTCGCGCAAGATAGACGGGCAGGCGGAGCGGGACCGCATCCGCAAGCTCATGAAGGAGCTGAAGCCGGAGGGGCTGGGGCTCATCAGCCGCACGGCGGGCGAGGGCAAGAGCCGCGAGGCCTTCGAGAAGGACATCCAGTACCTCAAGGACACCTGGGAGGCCGTGCGCACGAAGTTTGACACCGCAAAGGGCCCCGCCCTGCTGCGCGAGGACCTGGGCGTCATCCTGCGCGCCGTGCGCGACCTGTTCAGCGACGAGTTTGAGAAACTGGTCGTGGACGACGAGATGGAGCACGCGCGGATATGCAGCTTCCTGGAGCATTACTCGCCGCACCTCAAGCCGCGGGCGAAGTTCCAGACCGGCCGCCTGCCCCTGTTTGAGAAGCTGGGGATCGAGGACGAGATCACCAAGGCGCTCCGGCGCAAGGTGTACCTGAAGAGCGGGGGCTACCTCTGCATAGACCAGACGGAGGCCCTGATCGCCATTGACGTGAACACGGGCCGCTTCACGGGGAAAAAGGGCCTGGAGGACACGGTTTTCCAGACCAACCTGGAGGCGGCGGACGAGGTGGCGCGCCAGGTGCGCCTGCGCGACCTCGGCGGCATCATCGTCATTGACTTCATAGACATGGAGTCCCCGGCCAACCGGCGGACGCTGATGAAGAAGTTCATCGAGGCGCTCAAGCGCGACCGGGCCAAGTTCACCGTGAGCGAGGTGAGCGAGCTGGGCATGATCGAGATGACGCGCAAGCGCGTGAAGCACAACCTGCTCAAGGCGCTCTCGCAGCCCTGCCCCTACTGCGAGGGCGGCGGCATGGTCCGCAGCGTCACCACCATGACCTTCGATGTCATGCGCCAGCTCACCGGGCTGTTCTGCCGCACGAAGGAGCGCCAGCTCATCCTCCAGGTGCACCCCGACGTGGCGCGCCGCCTGAACACGGAGAACCGGCCCCAGCTCGACGAGCTGCTCGCGAAGTTTGACCGCAGCCTCCAGGTGGAGGCCGCCGAGGGGTTCCACATCCACGAGGCGCGGCTGCTGCGCGAGAAGGGGCGGGTGGAGATCAAGGTGGAGAACCTCGGCATGGGCGACACGGAGACGGACTGACCGCGCCGCCGGGACAGAAGGCGGGCGACCGCGATGGACATGGCCAGAAAAACCGATGAAATCGCCCGCGCCTCGGGATGCGAGGTGCGCCGGGACGCGCTGACCCGCGCCCTTTACGCCACCGACGCGTCGGTGTACCGCGTGGAGCCCGCCGCCGTGGCCTTTCCCCGGAGCGCCGCGGAGACGGCCGCCCTCGTGCGCGCCGCCGCCGCGGCCGGCATCCCCCTGACCGCCCGGGGCGCGGGCAGCGGGCTGGCGGGCGGCGCGCTGGGCGGCGGCATCGTGGTGGACATGGCCCGGCACAACCGCGCCATTCTCGGATACAACGCGGAGGCGGCGACGGTCACGGTGCAGGCGGGGGTGGTGCTCGACCAGCTCAACGCCTTCCTCCAGCCCCTGGGCCTCACCTTCGGGCCCGATGTGGCCACCAGCTCGCGCGCGACCGTGGGCGGCATGATCGGCAACAACTCCTCCGGCGCGCGCGCGCCGGTCTACGGCACCACGGTGGACCACACGGCCGCCGTGGAGACGATCCTGGCGGACGGCACGGTCGTCGCCCTTGGTCCGGGGGCGCCGCTTCCCCTCGGCGGGGCGCCGGCCCTCGACGCGGCCATCCTGGCGCGGGCGGACACGGTCCGGGAGCGCTTTCACGACGGCATCTGCAAGCGCTGGCCCGCCTACGGCCTCGACCGTTACCTGCGGGGGCGCGGCGCGGACGGCCCGGACTGGTCCAAGATCATCGGCGGCAGCGAGGGCACCCTGGGCCTCGTCTTTTCGGCGACCCTGCGGGTCACCCCCCTTCCGAAGAGCAAGGGGCTGGCGATCCTTTTCTTTGACGACCCCGCCGAGTCCTTCGAGGCGGCGGCGGCCCTTCAGGCTCTGGCGCCCGTGGCCATCGAGTACGTGGACGACGTGCTCTTCGACCAGACGCGGGGCCAGCGCGCCTTCCAGCCCGCCCGCGACTTCCTGGAGCTGGACACGAAGCCCTGCCGCATCTTTCTCATGGTGGAGTTCTACAACAACGAGTGTGACAGCCTCGCGGAGCTTGCGCGCCGGTTCCCCGGCGTGCGCACCAAGGTCTGCGCGAACGCGGCGGAGATGGCGCTGGTGTGGGGACTGCGCAAAGCGGGCCTCTCCCTGCTGACCGGGCGCCCGGGCCTGGCGAAGCCGGTCCCCGGCATCGAGGACGTGTGCGTGCCCGCCGCGCGCCTGCCGGAGTACACGGCGGCGCTGCGCGCGATGTTTGCCCGCGCGCGGGTCGAGGCGTCGTTCTACGGACACGCCGGGGCCGGGCTGCTGCATGTGCGGCCCGTGCTCAACCTGCGAACCCCGGAAGACCGGGCGAAGTACCGCATGTTTGCGGAGGAGGTCGCCGCCCTGTGCCGGAGTTTCCGCGGCTCCCTCGCCGGGGAGCACGGCGTCGGCATCGCGCGCACGGAGTTTGTCGCGGACCAGATCGGCCCCGAACTCTCCGCGCTGATGCGCGAGATCAAGACGGCCTTCGACCCCGGGAACCTGCTGAACCCGGGCAAGATCATTGACGACGGGTCGTGCCGGTTCGACACGCGCCTGCGCTGGGAGGGGGACACCCCCCCCCTGCCCTTCGACCCGGAGCTGGCCTTCGCCGCGAAGGACAAATCCTTCCAGGGGAACCTGGACCAGTGCAACGGCTGCGGCGGCTGCCGCAAGGACGGGCCGACCATGTGCCCCACCTTCCAGGCGACGGGCGAGGAGATCATGAGCACGCGGGGACGCGCCACGGTCATCCGCGCCGTGCTTGAGGGGCGCATCGCCGCGCCGGACGGGCCACTGCTCTCCGACGAGCTGGAGCAGGCCGTCAGCAACTGCCTGTCGTGCCGGGCCTGCGCCGGCGAGTGCCCCTCCAACGTGAACCTGCCGCTGCTCAAGGCCGAGCTGCTCCACGCCCGGCACCGCCGCCACGGGGTGCCCCTGGCCGCGCGGGTGCTCAGCCGCGTGGACCTGCTCGGGGACCTGTGCGGCCTCGCGCCGGGCGCGGCCAACGCGCTCCAGCGGTGGCGTCCGGCGCGCTTCGCCGCGGAGCGGCTCCTGGGCATCAGCGCGGAGCGACCGCTGCCGGCATTCGCGGCGGAGCGCTTCGACCGGTGGTTCAGCGCCCGCACCAGGGCGGCGGACCGCGCCCCGCGCGGCGAGGTGCTGCTGTGGGACGACTGCTTCGTGCGGCACTATGAGCCGGAAATCGGGAAAGCCGCCGTGCGCGTGCTGGAGGCGGCGGGCTTCGCCCCACGCCTGATCCAGGGGCACGCCTGCTGCGGTCGGCCGGCGTTCAGCATGGGCCGCCTCGATGTGGCCCGGCGCTTCGGCGAACAGAACCTCGCCGCGCTGCGCGGCTCGGACGCTCCGGTGCTCTTTCTGGAGCCTTCCTGCTTCTCCATGTTCCGCGAGGACTACCGCGAGCTGGGGGTCGCCGGGGCGGAGGCGGCGGCCGCGCGCTGCGCGCTCTTCGAGGAGTTTGTGGACGGCCTGCTGGCGGAGGCCCCCGGCGCGCTGCGTTTCTCCGGCGCGCCCGCGCGGGCGGCCGTCCATGTCCACTGCCACGCCAAGGCCGTGTCGGACCCTGCGGTGATCCTCCGGGCCGCGGGCCGCGTGCCGAAGACGGAGGCCTTTCTGCTGGACTCGGGCTGCTGCGGCATGGCCGGCGCCTTTGGGGCGATGAAGGACAAGTACGCCCTCTCGGTGAAAGTGGCGGAGCCCCTGGTGCGGATGATCAACGCCCTGCCTGCGGACACGGCGCTGATCGTGTCGGGCACGAGCTGCCGCCAGCAGGTGACCCATCTGACGGACCGGAAGCCCCTGCATTTTGCGGAGTGGCTCGCCGGGCGTCTCGCGTGAGGCGGCCATGAGCGCGCGCCCGCCGCACACCCTTCCCCCGGACGTCTACGACGACGCCTATTATCTCAGCGAGGCGATCGAGGGCTATGAGGCCCACCGCCGGGGCGAACTCTCCGCCCTGCGCGCGAAGCACCTCGCCCTGCTGGCGCCCGCGCCCGGCATGTCCGTGCTCGACATCGGCTTCGCGCGGGGCGACCTGCTCCGCGCGGTGGCGGGGACCGGGGCGCGCGCGTTCGGGCTGGACTACTCGCCCGCCGCCTGCCGCATCGCCCGGGGCACCGCGCCCGGCGCCGCCCTGGCGCGGGGCGACGCCATGCGGCTCCCGTTCGCCGACGCGTCGTTTGACCGCGTCTTTGCGGGGGACATTCTGGAGCACCAGGACCGCGAGGGCGGCGTGCTGCTGCTGCGCGAGATGTGGCGCGTCCTGAAGCCGGGCGGCTTCGTGCTGGCCCACACGACCCCCAACCGGCATTTCCGCACCCTCGTCTGGCCGCTGGTCCGGCCCCTCCTCCGGCGGATGTCGCCGGAGACGGCGCGGGATGTGGACGGGCAGTTCGCCGTGATGGACCGGGTCCATCTGCATGAATACACCCCCGCCGAACTCCGGCGCGCCGCCCGCGCCGCCGGGCTTCCCCCCATCGGACTGCGGGTGTGGGTGGACCCGGACCTTCTGCGGGGGGACGACTACCGGGTCACCCGCGCCCTCGCGTCCCGCACGCTGGTCCGGTTGGCGGCTGCGGCGTGCGCGCGGAAGCCCCTGCTGGGGCTTTTCGGCAATGACCTGTGCCTGCGGTGCGAGAAGGGTTTGGGGTAGAATGGGGACGGTCCGGGGCATCCCGGGGGGCGTCCGAAATGAAAGGACCGGGTGATCACATGAGCAAATCGTGCTGGATGCTGGCAGCCGCGCTCCTCGCGGGCGTTGCCTTCGCGGAACACGCGGACCATGTCTATCTGCCCCCGGCGAAGGCCGATCTGGACCTGCTGGAGGCGCACCGGTATCCCCTGCCCCAGGCAATGGTCCAGGACCTGCTCGCGCCGGCGCGGCCCGTGCGCGTGGTGACGGCGTTCCAGGGGAAGAACGCTGCCCTCAAGGCCGCGTCGGTGGAAAAGGGCGCCTTTCAGGTGGCCGAGGGGGTCGCGCTGGCGGTGGACGCCCATGAGCTGTTCGGCCCCGGGCGTCCGGACGGGGGAACAACACGTTTCGTTGCGGGCATCGCAAGCGCGGGCGCGCTGGCCGTCCGTCTGCGGGTGGATGTCGGCGGTTTCGGCCCGGGCCAGGCGC
>JAPXRP010000136.1:0-11910 GCA_033813475.1 Candidatus Hydrogenedentota bacterium | reverse complement strand
GCGCGGGCGCGGCCGGCGCGGCCGGCGGCGGCGGCGGCCAGGGCGGCACGGGCGGCTACGGCCTGCCCGGCATGGTCAAGCTGCACGGCTCCGTGGTGGTTGCGGGCGCGGCCTCGCTGCGCGGGGCGAACGCCCTCAACGGCGATCCGGACCGCAACGGCGGCTACACCGTCATCTCCAACATGAACGAGACGGCGCGCGCGCTGCACGCGCCCGTGAAGGCGACGGCCGCCCTGGTGGGCGGCGCCACGGCGCACGACGCCCTTCTGAAGGCGCTCAACCCCTATGTGGGCGGCAAGACGCCGGTGATTCCCGAGCTGGACGGCGGCCCCGGAAGCCGGGGCTGGCTCGCGCCGGGCTACTGGAACGACGGGCAGGAGGCCCCGCTCTTCAACGCCGGGAACGGTCTGGAGTTCCGTGTTCTGCGCGTGGCCGACGGTTCGTCGCCCTTTGACGGCTTCGACCAGGTGTTCATCCGCAACACGAACGCGGCCGGGAACATCGAGAACGTCAGCATCATCGTGGGCGTGAACGTGGCCATGCTGATTGACGGCGAGCTGCACACGGCCGGCGTGCTGGAGCCGGGCCAGACCTGGAGCACCACGGTGCCGGCGGGCGCGTATGTGAACGTGCCGGGCGCGAGCGGCGACCCGGGCGACGGCCCGACGGCGCAGTTCATCGCCACGCCCACCTCGGGCGCGCGCAACCTGGTGGTTCAGTTCGTGGACCAGTCCGATCCGGGCACCGAGCCCATCACGAGCTGGCTGTGGAACTTCAACGACGGCTACACCAGCACGGAGCAGAACCCGGTCCACACCTTCACCAGCGCGGGCGTCTACACGGTCTCGCTGACCGTGCAGACCAGCGTGGGCATCAGCATCGAGACCAAGGGCAATTACATCACCGTGACCGACCCGGTCGGCCCGACGGCGCTGTTCACCAGCGGCCCGACGTCCATCAAGACGGGCGACACGGTGTACTTCGGCGACCTGTCCTCTCCGGGGTCCATGCCCATCACGGCGTGGGCCTGGGATTTCGGCGACGGCCAGACCAGCGCCGACCAGAGCCCGAGCCACCCCTACGCGGCGGCGGGCGTCTACACCGTCACCCTGACGGTCACCACGGCGGCCGGCACGGACGCTGAGGTGAAGGCCGACCTGATCACCGTCAACGACCCGAACGGGCCGGTGGTGGACTTCACGGCCTCGCCGACCCTGACGGTCACGGGCACGCCGGTGCAGTTCGCCGACCTCACCCTGCCGGGCGACGCCCCGCTGGCGTCGTGGCAGTGGGATTTCGGCGACGGCGCCCAGAGCCTGGTCAAGAGCCCGGTGTACGCGTATCCCGCGCCGGGGGTCTACACGGTCACCGTGACGGTCACCGACGCGAACGGCCTGACGGGCGCGCTGGCGAAGCCGGACTTCATCGTGGTGTCGGCCCCGAACGGGCCGACGGCGGACTTTGCGGCCGCGCCGACCTCGGGTCTCGCGCCGTTGACGACGCAGTTTGTTGACCTGAGCCTGCCGGGCGGCGAACCCATCACCTCGTGGGAGTGGGTCTTCGGCGACGGCCAGACCAGCAGCCTGCCGGCGCCGGCGCACACCTATGCGGCCCCGGGCGCCTACAGCGTCTCCCTGACCGTGACCACGGCCATCGGAAACAGCACGGCGAGCAAGCCGAACTTCATCGTGGTGACGGCGCCCGGCGGCCCGACGGCCGACTTCACCGCCTACCCGACCTCGGGCAAGGGGCCGCTGACGGTGCAGTTTGCCAATCTGTCCACCGCGGGCAGCGCGGGCATCACGCAGTGGGCGTGGACCTTCGGCGACGGCCAGACCAGCACCGAGCAGTCCCCGCGCCACACCTATGCGGCGCAGGGCAGCTTCCCGGTGACGCTCACGGTGACGGACGCGAACAGCAACACCAACCAGGTGACCAAGGTCAACTATGTGGTGGTCGCCGCGCCGACGACGCTGACGGCGGCCTTCACCGCCGACACGACCACCGGCACCGCGCCGCTGACCGTCATGTTCACCGACCAGTCCATCGCGGGCGCGCAGCCCATCACGGGCTGGCTGTGGAACTTCGGCGACGGCGAGACCAGCACAGTGCAGAACCCGGTCCACATCTACACCGAGTCGGGGAACTACACCGTCACCCTGACGGTCAGCTCCGCGACGGGCACCGATGTCGAGACCAAGCCCGCCCACATCAGCGTGGGCCAGGGCGTGCCCGCTGCGGGCGCGGCCGGCCTGCTGGCGCTGGCGGCGGCCCTCGGCCTGCTGGGGGCGCGCCGTCGCCGGAAGTAGGCGGCGCATCCCGGCCTTTCCGGGCGCGTTTTCACGCCGCCGGACTCTTTGCGGGTCCGGCGGCGTTTCCTTTGAAGGGCCGGGCCGCGCTAGAATCAGGCTCCGGTCCGCAATGAACCCGAAGGAGAGCCCTGGTCATGCATGGAACTTCCCCGGCCGCCCTGCTCAGCGGCCTGCTGTGTGTCGCGTCCCTGTGCCCCCCCGTGTCCGCGGGATGGCGGGAAGTCGGCGCCCCGGTGCCCGGCGACCCCCTCGGGGTGCGCATCTTCCGGCTGGACAACGGCCTGGAGGTTTACATCTCCGAGAACCACGACACCCCCCGGTTCTACGCCGAGATCGCCGTGCGCACAGGCAGCAAGTACGACCCCGACCGGACCACCGGCATGGCGCACTACATGGAACACCTGCTGTTCAAGGGCTCCGAGCGCCTCGGCACGGCGGACTACGCCGCCGAGAAACCCCTGCTGGACGAGATCGAGGCGGTGTACGAGGAGCGGTTCAACGAGGCAGACCCCGCGCGGCGCGACGCGCTCTACCGGCGCATCAGCGAACTTTCGCAGCAGGCGGCGCGGCTGGCCGTGCCCAACGAGCTGGACCGGCTGTACCGCGCCCTGGGCGGCCGCGCGCTCAACGCGCACACCTGGCACGAGGAGGTGGTGTACAAGATAGACCTGCCGTCCAACATGCTCCGCCAGTGGGCGGCCGTCGAGTCCGACCGGTTCATGCGCCCCGTGTTCCGCCTGTTCCAGACCGAGCTCGAGACGGTGTACGAGGAGATGAACCGCGCGCTGGACAACAAGGACCGGGTCATCCAGCTCGCCGTGGACGCGCTGCTCTACAAGAGGCACCCCTACGGCCAGAAACCGACGCTGGGCACGCTGGAAGACCTGCGCAACCCCTCCCTCCGCACGCTGAACGCCTTCTACCGGGACTGGTACGTCCCCAACAACATGGCGGTCTTCCTCTCCGGCGACGTCAAAGCCGAGGAGGCCATGGCGGTGATTGACGAGTTCTTCTCCCCCTGGGAGGCCCGCGACCTGCCCGAACGGCCCACTTGGGACGACCCGCCGCCCGCGGCGCGCGAGGAGGTGCGCGTGCCCTTCCGGGGCGAGCCCTTTGTCCTGCTCGCGTTCCGCACGGCGCCCCGGAGCCACCCCGACGCCGAGGCGCTGCTCATGTTTGACATGCTGCTCGACAACGCCACGGCCGGGCTCATCAACATCAACCTGAACCAGCGCCAGGCGGTGCGGCAGGCGGGGGCCTTCCCCCTGCCCATGAACGACGGGGGCGCGCAGTATTTCTACGGGGTGCCCAAGCCGGGCCAGACCCTGGAGGAGGTCGAGCGGCTGCTGCTGGACCAGGTGGACCTGATCAAGCGCGGGGAGTTTGACGACTGGCTGGTGGAGGCCGTGGTCAACGACTTCAAGCGCAAGCGCAAGACGGACCTGGAAAACGACGAGGACCGGGTTCAGACCATGCGCTCGTCCTGGATCGGCCTGGAGCCCTGGGAGCGCGCGGCGGGCATGGTCGCGCGGCTGGAGAAGGTCACCCGCGACGACGTGGTCCGCGTGGCGAACCAGTATTTCAGCGGCGGCCATGTTGCCGGTTTCCGCGAGGACGCCGACCGCGACCCCGTGCGGGTGGAGAAGCCGCCCCTGCCGCCGCTGGAGATAGACGCCACCCGCCAGTCCGCCTTTGCGGAGGCGGTGCTGGCCATGCCCTCGCGGCCCATCGAGCCGCGCTTCCTGCGCGCGGGCCGTGACTACACGCGGAAGGAGGACCCGCGCGGCGTCACGTTCTACCATGTGGCGAACCCGCTCAACGACGTGTTCACCCTCGTGATTTCCGTGGAGCGGGGCACGGCGGAGGACCCGATGATCGCGCTGGCCGCGCGCCTGCTCGACCGGTCCGGGGCGGGCGACCTGGAGGCGGGCGAGCTGCGCCAGCGCTGGTACCGCCTGGGCACCACCTTTGATGTGGACGCGGGGGAGCACGAGACCTCGCTCATGCTCTCCGGACTGGACGCGCATTTCGCGGAGTCCCTGGCCCTGCTCATGGACCTGGTGTGGAGGCCGGCGGTGGATGACGCCGCCTTTGAGCAGCTCAAGGCCATCGTGCTCCAGCAGCGCGAGGACGCGCGCAAGGACATGCGGACCATGGCCGAGGCCCTGGTCCAGCACCACCGCTACGGCGACCAGTCCCCCTACCTCCGCATCCCGCCCTCGGACGCCGTGAAGGCCATGGCCGCCGCGGAGCTCCAGGGCATCCTCCGCAAGTTGTTCTCCAGCCGCCAGGCGGTGCAGTACACGGGCTCCCTCCCCCTGGAGGAGGTCATGGACGTCTTCCGCGCCGCGCACCCCGTGCGCGGGCTGCTCGACGATGTGCCCCAGACCCTGGCGCTTCCGGTGCGCGCCCCGGAGGGCACCCAGGTGTGGTTCCTCCACCGCGACGCCACCGCGCAGGCCCATGTGCAGCTTGAGTTCGGCGGTTTCCCCTACACCCCCGCCCTGAGCCCGCAGGTGCAGCTCTACAACACCTACTTCGCCGACGGCATGGCGGGGATCGTGTTCCAGGAGCTGCGCGAGGCGCGCGGGCTGGCCTATGTCGCCGGGGCGCGCTACACCCCCGGCCGCACGCGGCGCGACCAGAACCTCATGATGGGGCTCATCCAGACCCAGGCCGACAAGGCGGCGGACGCGCTGGGCGCGTTCACCGACCTCCTGGACAACATGCCCCTCCAGGAGAACCGCTTCGCCTCCGCGCGGGAAACCATCATCACGGGCTACCGCACGGGGAAGATCGGGTTCCGCCAGGTCATCCAGACCGTGCGCGACTGGGAGCGCCGGGGTCTCGACCCCGACCCCCGCGAGGCGTGGTTCGCCGAAATCCAGGAGAAGGGGACGCTGGATGTCGTGTCGGCGTTCCAGCAGGAGCACATCGCCGGAAAGCCCAAGCTCATCTCCGTGGTCGGCGACCGGACCGTGGTCCCCCTGGAGGATCTCAAGCGCTTCGGCGATTTCCGCGAGCTGACGCTGGACGATGTCTTTGTGAAATGATCCGCGGCGTCACACGTACTCGACGGTGACCAGCCTTCCCCCGCGCTCCAGGCGCTCGCGGAGCAGGGGGATGATCACCGTGCGCGGGAGGATGTGCTGCTGCTGGAAGCGCACGTCGTTGGACGCGGTGTTCGCCGCCGTGCCCACGATGAAGTTCACGCGGTCGGCGTTCTCCATGAGGGCGCACAGTTCCGAGACACCCGAGGGGCTGATCCGCCGCTCCGGGGGCACGTCCATGATGTTGTGGGCCTGGTTCATGGTCACCGCGCCCTCCGTGACCAGGTCCACGCCGTCCAGCGCCCACGCGGGCGGGTCCACCGCGCCGGGCGCGCGCGGCAGCAGCCGGGGTTCGCGGCCCGTCACCCGCGCCACAATGGACGCCGTGGTGCCGCCGCTGACCACCCGGTGTCCCGCCATCCCCAGAAAGCGCCCCACCACCTCGCGGTCCCGGGCGGAGTCCGCCGGGGGGCCGGTCAGGATGTTCAGCACAATGCCCCGGCGCACGCGGCAGACCACCGCGGTGGCGTCGTCGCGGGGTCCCGCGCCGCAGAGGTCGTCGGCGCGGGCGCACACCGCGCCGGACAGCTCCGCCGGCGGCACGCCCCGCACCACCGCGTCGGACAGGAAACGGCACAGCCCGGCGACGCCCCAGCCGCCATGCAGCCCCGCGCCGCGTCCCGCCTCGGTGACCCCGTCGGACACGAGCACCAGCGCCTCCCCCGGCCCGAGGCGGCAGTCGGCCTCGCCCGCCTCGCCCTCGACGCCGTCGAGCCGCCGGACCGGCAGGCTTTCCGCGCCGACAGGGGAGAGGCGCAGGGGCGGGGGCGCGTCATAGGTGAGCACGGTGGCGCGGCCGGCGGGGGAGAGGCGGGCCACGGAGAAGGCGGCGTAGGGGAGGCCGGGCCGCCGGGCGGCGTCCATGGCCGCGGCGGCCGAGCGGAAGGCGTCGCGGAGGGACCATCCGGCCAGCAGGTGGCCCTTCAGCAGGGAGGCGCAGAAGTTCGCCGAGATGTTCGCGCGCGCGCCCGAGCCCATGCCGTCGGCGCAGACCACCCAGGCGGCCTCCGGGGCGCGGAAACACTCCACGACATCTCCGCAGACCCCGCCGGGGGTCTTTGGAATCTGGCGGGGGAAGATGTCCGCGTGCAGGTAGGGCATGTCAGGCGCCGCCTTCGGTGTCCCGCCGCGCCCCGGCGAGGGTCATGAGGTGGCGCACCAGCTCCTCGCTCTGTGCGGTGCTCGCGCCGAGGAAGCGGGCCAGCTCCTGGGCCATGCCGAGCTGGTGGTCGAGCAGTTCCCTCGCCTTGCGGGCGGTCTCGGCGCGCAGCCGCTCCAGCGACTCCTCGGAGGCGGCGGTGCGGGTGATGTCCACGAAGATGCCGACGATCTGGGAGTCCTCTGTGAGGGGGTAGACGAGCTCGTGGCAGACCTTGTGGTAGTTCTCGTGGCGGACGGTCTGCTCCACGGGCCCGCCGGAGGCCAGCACCCGCTCGAAGGGCTCCGCGTCCATCAGGCAGGACACATGGCGGCCCAGCACGCCGTCGCCGCACTGGAAGAGCCGCCGGAAGGCCGGGTTCACGCCCAGCACCTTCAGTTCGCTGTCCACGATGAGCACCCCGTTCGGGGTCGTCTCGATGATGCGGTCGCCGCGCTGCTCGGCGAGCCGCCGCATGTGGGGGATGCACATTTCGGGGGTGGCCATGCCCGACAGCACCGCCTCGGCGTGCTCGCGGCAGGAGCCGTAGCCGCAGGCCCCGCAGTTCAGCCGGTCCTCCTCCGCCTCCTTGCCCAGCGCCCGGAGCACCCCCGCTATCTCCGCCTCGGGGAAGACCGTGCCGGGTCCGGGCACCGCCGCGTGGGCCGCCGCGCCGCGCGCGCGGACGGCGTCGGGCAGGGGGGCGCACGGGTCCGCGGCCCGCCCCGGCCGGGCGCCCGCGTAGTCCAGCACCGCCGTGCGGCGGGCGAAGGGGTTGTCCGGCGCGGGCATGCCGGGGCCGTTCACGCAGCCCTGGGCGCAGAAGAGGGGCTCCAGCACCACGGGGCGGTCCGTGTGGCGCAGGGCGTCCAGCGCCGCCTCCAGGTCCTCCACGCCGCTCACGGCGACGACCCGCGTGTCCAGCAGGTCCGTGGCCAGGCCCGCGGTGCGGGCGAGCCCGCCGGGCACGGGGAAGAAGCGGGCGTCGCCCGGGGGCGTCTCATCGTAGGTTTCCGGGGGGCAGTCGGCCAGGGCGATGTTCCGCTGGGCGAGCCAGTCGAGCATCTCCTCGAAGGTCAGCACGCAGTCCACATCGCCCGCAAGTTCCGGGCGCTCCGCCTCGGCCTTCTTGGTCACGCAGGGGCCGAAGAAGAAGACCCTGGTGTCCGGCCCGTGTTTCTCCTTGAGCAGGCGGGCGTGGGCGATCATGGGCGACGCCACCGGGGCCAGCCGCGACGCCAGGTCCGGCGCGTACTGCTCGATGTGGGCGACCACGGCGGGGCAGGCCGTGCAGATCGTCTGGCGTCCCGGATGGGCGCGCACATGGGCCCCCGTGAGCGCCGCCGACTCAAAGGCCCCCACGGCCGTCTCGCCGACATGGTCAAAGCCCAGCCGGCGCAGCGCGGCGGGCAGGCGGTCGCGGTCCTCCGGGCCGAAGAGCGCCGCGAAGGACGGCGCCACGCTGGCCGCCTTTGCCCCCGGCCCCGCCATCAGGCGCTCCGCCCGGTCGAGGTCCCGGCGGTACTGTTTGGCGTGCTGGGGGCACTCGCGGATGCAGGTTCCGCAGGCGATGCAGCGGTCCGCGTCCACATAGGCCTGCCCGTCCACCACGCGGATGGCCTTCACGGGGCATGCCCGCAGGCAGCGGTAGCAGTCGCGGCAGCGGGCCGTGTGGGTGAAGACCACCTGTCCGGGCCGGCGTTGCCATTTCTTGGGGGGCATGGGGGGCGCCTTTCCCGCGCGCGGGGCGCGCAAATAAGGAAAATTTTCTCTATTGTACCCCCTGGAGACGCGGCCTGTCAACCCGCCCGTAGCGCCGCCGTCCCGGCGGCCTTGTCTTCGGCCCCGTTCGTGGTCGGGGGCTGGAAAAAGGAAGGCGGGGCGGGCGAAGACACCTGTGGTCCGGTAGGGCACCCGAAAAGCGGCGGGGGGGCGTGGCGGCCCCGGGGCTGCGGTGATGGGCGGCGGCTGTCCATGGCGCGCCGAAAAGGCTATAATGGCCCCAGGGGCGGACGGGCCCGCACCCCCGGAAACAGGAGACTCCCCATGAAGACAAAGACGGCCGGGCGCGCTCTTTGCGCGGTGTGCGCGGTGGTTCTGCTGGCGGGGTGCCAAACGGCGCCGCCGTCGCCGCTGGCCGGCAACCCGCTGGACGGGCTGGCCCTCCTGCGGGGCGGCGAGACCATGCGGTCGTCGTCGTGCGACCCGGACTGGGCCAACGGCAACGGCGACGCGCGCCCCATCGCGCCGGGGAAGACGCTGACCATCGCGGCGCTGGAGGGGCCGGGGGTCATCACGCACCTGTGGAACACCGTGGCGGCGCAGGACCGGGAGTATTCGCGGATGCTCGTGGTGCGGATGTACTGGGACGGGGAGGAGTGCCCGTCGGTGGAGGTTCCCCTGGGCGACTTCTTCGGCATGGGCCACGGCAAGGACCACCCGTTCAGCTCCCTGCCCGTGACGGTGACCTCGGAGGGCCGCGCGCGGAACTGCTACTGGCCGATGCCCTTCCGCAAATCGGCGCGCATCACCGTGACCAACGAGGGCGAACGCGACGTGAACGCGTTCTACTACTATGTGGACTGGCACAAGGTGGACCGGCTGCCGAAGGACGCGGCGTATTTCCACGCGATGTACCGCCAGGAGCACCCGGCGGTCATGGGGCGGAACTACCTCGTCGCCGACATCGAGGGCCGGGGGCACTATGTGGGCACCCTGCTGAACGTGCGCCAGCGCATCGCGAGCTGGTGGGGCGAGGGCGACGACTTCTGGTTCATTGACGGCGCGGCGGCGCCGCAGCTCCGCGGCACGGGGTCGGAGGACTACTTCTGCGACGCCTGGGGCCTGCGCGAGATGAGCACGCCCTTCTACGGCGCGCCGCTGATGGAGGGCTACGAGGCCATGCACCGGACCACCTGCTACCGGTGGCACATCACGGACCCCGTGGTTTTCCGCACGGCGCTGCGCCTGGAGTTCGAGCACAAGGGCGTCACGTTCAACGACGACGGAACCATCCGCTCGGGCTTCGAGGAGCGCCCCGACGACTTCTCGTCCGTCGCCTTCTGGTACCAGACGGAGCCGCACAAGCCCCTGCCCCCCATGGCCCCGGCGAAGCAGCGCGTCTACCGCGACTGGTCCGGCGTGGTGGAGGCGGAGGCCGCGCTGGACACGGTGAAGGTGACCGCCGGCCCCGTGTCCACGCAGGACGGCGGGTACAGCGGGGCGCGGCAGCTCTTCTGGACGCCCGGCGCGGCGGACCAGCGGCTGGATTTTCCGCTGGACGCGCCCGCGGACGGAACCTATGAGCTGGTGCTTGTGATGACCCGCTCCTGGGACTACGGCATTTATGAGGCGCAGCTCGACGGCAAACCCCTGGGCGCGCCCATGAACCTGTACAGCAAGAACATCGTGGCGAAGGAGCACTGCTTCCCGACGGGGCCGCTGGCCGCGGGGCCGCATGTGCTCTCCCTCGTGAACAAGGGGAAGGACGCGTCCAGCCCGGGGTATTTTCTCGGGTTTGACTGCCTGCTCCTGGCCCCGCTTCCGTGACGCCGCCATGCGTCTGACCCGCGTCGTCTGCCGGAACTTCCGGAGTCTCGCCGCCGTGGACTTCCATCCCGTCCCCGGCGTCAACGTCGTGTGCGGACGCAACGCCCAGGGGAAGACCTCGCTCCTGGAGGCGGTCGTCTACGCCGCCACCACGCGCAGCCACCGCACCCAGACCGACACCGAGCTCGCGCTCCATGGCGAGGAGGAGTTCCATGTGCGCCTGGAGGCCGCGGCCGAAACGGCGGCGGCGCCCGTGGTGGTGGAGGCAAACTGGTGGCGCGGCGCGAAGCGGTTCAAGGTGAACGACATCCCCCAGGGCCGCCTGAGCGACCTGCTCGGCCGGGTCAAGGTGGTCCTCTTCTGCCCCGACGACCTCGCGCTGGTGAAGGGCGCGGCCTCCGTCCGCCGCAGGCTCCTCGACATGGAGCTGTCGCAGCTGAGCCCGCCCTACCTCTTCGCCCTCCAGCAGTACCGCCAGGCGCTCCGCCAGCGCAACGAGCTGCTCCGGCGCGGCGAGCCCGACGGCGCCCTCCTGGACGTGTGGGACGCGCAGTTGATCACCCACGGCCGCGCCCTCATGGAGGCGCGGGCGGCGTACATCGGCGAGCTGTCCGAAGTGGCCGCCGAAATGTACCGCCGCATCGCCGAGGCCGAGCCCCTCGCGGCGGCCTATCAGCCCGACGTGCGCGCGCCCGGCGAGCTGGCCCAGACCCTCGCGCGCGGGCGCGCCTCGGATGTCCGCCAGCGTCTCACGGGCCGCGGCCCCCACCGCGACGACCTGGAGCTGCTCGTGGCCGGACGGCCCGCGCGCACCTACGGGTCCCAGGGCCAGCAGCGCTCCGCCGTGCTCGCGCTCAAGCTGGCCGAGGTGGAGCTGGTGCGGCGGCGCGCGGGCACCCTGCCCACGCTCATGCTCGACGAGGTGCTGGCCGAACTCGACGCGGACCGCGCCCGCAGCCTCTTCGCCGCCATCCCGGAGGGCACGCAGTCCCTCGTCACCACCACCCAGACCGCGGAGCCCCTCCGGGGGATGGGCGTGGAGTTCGCCGTGTTCCGCATGGAGGGAGGCTGCCTTGGACCGGAATGACCCCGAATCCCTCAAGCGCATCCTCCACCAGATGATCACGCGCACCCCCCTCGGGAACACCCTCGAGCAGGCCCGCATCTGGGAGCACTGGCCCCACGTCGCCGGACAGGACCTCGCCGGCCACGGCGAGCCCGTCGCCGTCAAGAAGGGCGTCCTCCGAGTGGCCGTGGAAAACGCCGCCTGGATGCAGTCCTTCGCCTACGCCAAATGGGACATCCTCCGCCGCATTAACCGCCTCGCCGGCCGCGAGCTGATCTCCGACATTTTCCTCCTTCTCCGCGAAGACTTTGAGCAGGAGAAGAGGAGGCCGAAGAAGCGCGGGCCGAAGCAGAACCACCCGCCGAAGAAGGGGGAGGACGCAAACGGGTGATCCCGGCATCGAGGGCGGCGGCAGGGAAATCGCGCCAAAATCCGTGTCCCCTTTCTGAAGGAGTCCGTTTGCCGCACTTTCCGCGCCCTCACCTGCCCCTGCCCCAGGCACACGCGAAAACGCCGGGCAATCCTCTTGTAGGGGCGCCGCTTGCCGCGCCCTCACCTGCCCATGCCCCAGGCACACGCGAAAACACCGGGCAATCCTCTTGTAGGGGCGCCGCTTGCCGCGCCCTCACCTGCCCATGCCCCGGGCACACGCGAAAACGCCGGGCAATCCTCTTGTAGGGGCGCCGCTTGCCGCGCCCTGGAGCGAACACATCGGCCGTCCCTTATCCGGCGATC
>JAPXRP010000135.1:0-12186 GCA_033813475.1 Candidatus Hydrogenedentota bacterium | reverse complement strand
GATGTGTATAAGAGACAGGACCCCGGCACCGCCCCCCCGCACGAGCCCGTCCTCCTTTCGCGCATGCTGCTGGGCTCCCGCCATTTGATGGAGTTCTGGCCCGCCCACGCCACCCCCGCCGACCTGGACGCCCTGCGCCGCGCCCCCGCCGAGGCGCGTCTCGGCGCGGCGGGAAGGGTCCGGAGGATTCTGGAAGCCCTGCTGACCTTCCGCATCACCGCCGGCTCCTTCGAGCCGGTGCTGATCAAAGACGGCGAATTTGCGCCCCCGCGGAGCGCGAAAGGGGAGACCGCGCCATGATCGTGCCCTACTGGCTGAGGCGTCTGCTGGACCGGGCGGGCCTGTGGAACACCCCGCCGCCGCCGCCGGACTTCCAGTCCGAGCTGCTCGACCGGACCGCGCGCATGGCGGACTTCGCCATCGAGCTGCAGGACCGGGAGCGCCGCATCCAGACCATGCGCGGGGAATACGTCCGCCTCGAGTCGGAGCGCACCCGCCAGGTCTCCGAAGCCGCCGAGCGCGAGCGCGACCGTCTCTTCGGCCGCCTCGCCCCGCCCCTGGCCAACCTCGACATGCTCATGGACCTGGCCGCCGCCGGGCGGCCCGCCGCCCCCGAGGACGTGCAGACCGTCTATGCCCAGCTGCGCACCGAACTGGACCGCCTGGGGCTCCAGCGGATCGGCACCGCGGGCGCCGAGACGGCCTACGACGACACGGCGCACGAGCCCATGGACGGGTCGCCCATCCCCGGCGGCGCGCCCGTGGTGGTCCGCGTCCCCGGATACCGCGTCCACGGAAGGCCCCTGCTGAAGGCCGTGGTGTCGAGAAAACCCTGAAAGGAGGCGTCATGTCCCACGCGGCCGTGGATTTTGGAACCTGCAACACCCTCCTCGCCCGGGTGAGCGAGAGCAGCGGGCAGACGGAAACCGTCGCCCTGCCCGGGATCACCGTGCCCGTGGCCTACCGCGCCGCCGCCGACGCGCCGGAACTCACGGTGCATGTCGTGCCCTCCCTCATCCACTACGGGGAGACGGAAACCCTGATCGGCGCCCAGGTGCTCGCGCGCGGCCTTCTCGACCACCCCGACACCTTCCGCTGGATGAAGCGCGCCGTCGCCGGCCGCAACACCGACCGCCGCAGGACCCCCCAGGGCCACAAGGGGTATGTGGACGCCTCATCGGACTTTCTGCTGACCGCCCTGCGCTATGCCGGGGAGAGCCTCCCGCTGGATGCGGGGGAGGTCACCCTCACCGCGCCCGTGGAGTCCTTCGAGGACTTCGAGGACTGGCTCCGCGAGACGGCCGCGCGCGCCGGCGCCGGGCGCTGCCGCCTGCTCGACGAGGCCTCCGCCAGCGTTTTCGGCTATGAGGGCCTGCCCGGCGCGGACGAGGCCTTCATGGTCGTGGACTTCGGCGGCGGCACCCTCGACGTCTCCGTGGTGCGCATGGACCCCGCCTCCGCGTCGGAGAAGAAGGCGGTCCAGCTCGGCCGGGCCGGCGAAAACCTCGGCGGCATGGACGTGGACCACTGGATCGCCAATGACTTCCGCGCGCGGCACGGCCTCGACGACGCCGCCCTGCGCGCCATGGAGCCCATGCTCCTGCGCCTGGCGGAGCAGTGCAAGATCGCCCTGTCCAGCCCGGACATCGCCGAGGAGCCCCTCACCCTGGTCAACGACCTCGGCCCCGCCCCCGTGGTCCACCGCACCGTCTACGCCCGCGAATGCGACGCCTGCCGCGGCGGCGGCCGCGGCGACCATCCCGACCGGGAACGCGCCTGCCTCGGATGCCTCCTCGACATGGGCGGGTTCACCGCCGTCCTCGACGACACCCTCCACCGCGCCCTGGAAAACGCCCGCGCGGCGAACGGGGGCGAGGACGTGGAATTGAAGCGCGTCCTGGTCACCGGAGGCACGAGCCTCATCCCCGCGCTGCGCCGCTTTCTGCGCGCCCGCTTTGGCGACCGCGTCTTCTTCGACCGGCCCTTCGACACCGTGGCCCGCGGCGCCTGCGCCGCCGTCGTCATCCCCCTGCTCCAGCACGACTATGCCATCGAAAGCTACAACCCGGCACATGACGCCTACGAGTTCCACCCCCTCCTCCCCCGCGGCACGGGATACCCCACGCCCCCCGACACCGTGCGCCTGTGGGGGCGCGGCGCCTACGACGGACAGACCCGCGTCGGCCTGCGCATCTTCGAGGTCTCCCAGATGCGCCGGCGCGCCGCCGCCGTCTCCCTCTCCCGCGCAGGCAACGCCGCGCCGGACGAGACCCGCGTCGCCACGGAAAACGTCTTCATCTGCCTCAACCGGGACAACCCGACCTTCATCGAGGCCGACCCGCCCATTGACACGGCCCGCGACGCCCAGCGTTTCCTCTGCGCCTTCCAGGTGGACGGAAACCGCCGCCTCCTCGTCACCGTCACCGACCGCCTCCGCGACCTTCCCCTCCTGCGCGACCACCCCGTCGTCCGGCTCTGAGGCCCCCGGTCACAGGTCGAGCGTGGCCACCACGTCGTCCCCGGCGGGCTTGAGGAGATGGAAGCCGACCTTTCGGCAGAGCCGCTGCATGGGGGTGTTCTCCGCGTGGATGACGCCGGTGATCCGGGTGATGCCCTCGGCCCGCGCGGCGTCCACCAGATGGCGCAGCATGGCCTCGCCGAGGCCGCAGCCCTGGACGCCGTCGCTGACAACGACGGCGAAGTCGGCCTCGCGCGCGCCGTGCAGCTTGACGAGGCGGCTGATGGCGAGAATCCGGGGGGCGTCGCCGCCGGTGACCGCCGCCATGCCAAGCTGGCGGTCGTAGTCTATGAAGCAGAGGCGGCTGAGGCGCTCGTGCTGGATGCGCTGGTCGAGGGAGAGCAGGCGCAGGTATCGGAAGTACACCGTGTCGCTGGAGAGGCCGCGGTGAAAGTCCACCATGAGCGTCTCGTCCTCCGGGCGGACCGGACGGAGCGTCACGGGGGTGCCGTCGCGCAGGGCCGCGGCGCGGGTATACTGCGCGGGGTAGGGGCGGATCGCCGGGCGCGGCAGCGCCGTGTCGGGCACCTCCGCGTCGTGCAGCACGATCCGCACGTCCTCCGCCTCAATCGTGTCCGCCCCGGCGAAGAGCGGGTTGATCCCGATCTCGCGGATGCGCGGCTGCTCGATCATGAGGTCGCCCAGGCGGACCAGCAGCCCCTCCAGCCGGTCCAGGTCCACCGCCACGCCGCCGGGGGCGTCCCGCAGGGCGCGGCCCGTGCGCGAGCGCTCGATGACGCGGCGGGCCAGGGTCGTGGTGAGCGGCGTCAGGCCGATGCCGCGGTCGCGCAGCACATGGGCATGGGCGCCCCCCGCGCCAAACTCGACGCACGGGCCGAACTGGGGGTCTATGAAGGCGCCCAGCAGCAGCTCGTAGCCCTGGGCGCGCACGGAGGGGCGCACCACCACCCCCGCGCCGCCGCCCTCCGCCGCGAGGACGCCGAAGGCCCGCCGCACCTCCTCCTCCGAGACCAGGGCCTGCAAATGCGGGGGACCGCCGAGGCCGCAGACCGCCGGGGTGGCGTTCGCCTGGACCGTCACGGGGAAGCCCAGGGCGCGCGCGTGGGCCGCCGCCTCGTCCGCCGTGCGCGCCAGGGGCGCCGGGGCCACGGGAAAGGCGTAGGCCGCGAGGACCGCGCGGGCCTCGGTCTCCGTGAGGACGACCCGGCCCGCGGCCAGCGCGGCGTCCACCACGGCCCGCGCCATGGCGCGGCCCGCCTCGGTCTCCGGGGGCAGGGACTGCGGGGTCTCATAGAGGGCGCGCAGGACATAGCTGTAGCGCCACATGGCCGCGAAGACGCGCGCCGCCGTGTCGGGGTAGGGGAAGGCGGGGATGCCGTGCTCGTTGAGGATGCGCACGCCCTGGGCGACGGCGTCGCCGCCCATCCAGCTCGCCAGCAGGGGCTTGCCGTGGTCCCGGTCCAGGCGGGCGAGGGCCTCCGCCGTGCCCGTGGGGTCCGTGGTCGTCTGCGGCGCGAGCAGCACCAGGACGCCGTCGGTCTCGGGCGCGCGCGCCAGCGCCGCCACGGCGTCCGCGTAGCGCTCCGAGTCGGCGTCCGCCACCACGTCCACGGGGTTCGCATGGTTCCAGTAGGGGGGCAGCACCCCGTTGAGCGCCTCCAGCGTGGCCGGCGAGAGGGCCGCGGGCGCGCCGCCCTCGCGCGCCAGCGCGTCCGTCGCCAGGATGTTCGGTCCCGCCGCGTTGCCCACAATGGCCAGCCGCGGCCCGCGCGGGCGCGGCTGCTTCCCCAGCACGTCGGCCAGGGAGAACAGCGTCTCCACGTCGTCCACCCGCAGCACGCCGCAGCGCATGAGGGCGGCGGAGAGCACCGCGTCGTCCCCCGTGTCGGCGGAGGTGTAGGCGGAATGGCGGGCGGCGCGCGCGCCCTCGGGCGTCTGGCCCGCCTTCATGACGATGATGGGCTTGACCAGGGCCACCTCGCGCGCCGCGGACAGGAAGGACCGCGCGTCGCCCACGGACTCCATGTAGATGACAATGCTCTTGGTTTTGGGGTCGTTGCCCAGGTAGTAGATGAGGTCGCCCCAGCCCACGTCCACCATGGCGCCGAAGGAGGCGAACACGCTGAACCCCGTCCGCACCCGGAAACTCCAGTCCAGCACCGACGCGCAGATCGCCCCGCTCTGGCTGATGAAGCCCACCGACCCCCGCAGCGCCGTCTCGGAGGAGTAGGCCGCGTTCAGCCCGAGGATCGGGTTCATGAGCCCCAGGCTGTTCGGACCGATCACCCGGATGCCCCCCGACCGCACCCGCGCCCGGATTTCCCCCTCCAGCGCGCGCCCCCGCTCCCCCGTCTCCGTGAAGCCAGCCGAGATGATGACGGCGGCGGGAACCCCCGCCGCGATGCAGTCGTCCAGCACCGCGGGCACCGTCGGCGCCGGCGTGACAATGACCGCCAGGTCCACCGGAAACCCGATGTCGGACACCCGGGCATGGGCGCGCAGGCCGAAGACCTGCCGCCGCGCATGGTTCACCGCGTGGACCGCGCCCCCGAAACGGCTGTCCAGAAGGTTGCGGAACACCTTGCGGCCCACGGTGCCCGGACGCTCCGAAGCCCCCACCACGGCCACCGAGCGCGGCTTGAAAAAGGCGTCCAGAAAATGGCGGCGCGGGGCCGCCTCATCCCCGTCCGGCCGTGTGTTCCCGGCGTCGTCCATCGCCCTGGAAACCCCGCGTGGTTTGCGGCCCCGCTGCGGGGCCGACCCGCCGATTGTAGCACAGCCGCCCCCGCGCCGCGGCACAGACCAACACAGACGGACACGGACGCGCCCGGACAGGACAAAGACGCCGCGGACAGGACGCGCCCTGTCCGTGTCCGTCCGTGTTTCGTCCGTGCCGGTCCGTGTCTTCCGCCCGGCATCCGGCGCGGGGATTTGGGGTATACTTTTGCCCGCGCAGTCCGCGCCCAGGAAGAAATCCGGGGGAGCCCGGCGTTACCCCGGGAGCCCCCCCCGAACAACCCATGAGGATAACCCCATGAACCAGTTTCCGAAGCGCGTGGTGTGGTGTGCGGCCGCGGCCCTGACGGCCCTTTTCCTGGCGGCGCCCGCCGCCCCGCCGGCCCATGCCGCCCCGAAGAAGGCCGCGAAAAAAGCCCCCGAACCGGCCAAACCCGAGCGCGCCCCCTGGACGCTGCGGCCCCGCTACACCATCACCGTGGGCGATCTGAGCCTGGACTACTCGGAAATGGACGGGGAATGGCGCATCCGCCGGGTGCAGGAGACGGAGGACCTGCTCAACCCGTCGCTGCTGGTGCGCGAGGCGGGTTTCTTCATCGAGCTGGCCGACGGCCGCGTGCTGAAGCACGACGAGCTGGGCCTGCGGGGCCCCGCCGTGTGCAGCCGCGACAAGTTCTCGTCGGAGCTGCTGGGGCCGGGCACGGTGTACAAGGTGAACCTGGCCCCGGCCGACGGCCTCATCGTGACCCACCAGATGGCCTCCTATGAGCGCTGGCCCTTCGTCACCATGACCCTGACGCTGCACAACAGCACCGAGGCCCCCGTGACGGTGAAGCGCATTGTGACCGCCGCCCTGAACGCGGGCAGCATGTCCGGCTTCTCCCCGTCCGTCGAGACGGCCGGCCGCGCCCTCCGGGTCACCGGCGGCTTCCCGGTGTACGACAGGGACGCCAAACCCACGCGCATGGTCTTCCACGACACCGCGTCGGGGCTGGACCTGACCATCGGCGTGGTGCCGAACGGCCGCAGCGCGGCCGCGGTGGAGCTGGCCCCCGGCGGCGGCGCCTGGCAGGGCTTCGTCACGGCGGACTACGCCCCCGGGCATGTCGTGGCCCCGGGCGAGACGCTGGAGGCGGACCCCCTCTGGATCGCCCTGGAAACGGACCCCGTGAAGATGGAGCGCCTGTACAGCCAGTCCCTGCACGCGGCCGGGTTCCCCCTGGCGGCGGAAAACAGCCCCCGCGCCTGGGCCTCCGTGCCCGACACGGAGGGCTTCGACGCCCTCAAAAAGGCCGCCAAGGACGCCATGGCCCTCGGCGTCATGCACGCCCTGGTCCCCGCCGGGTGGGAGGCCCGCCCCGGCACCCGCGAGGGCGGCGCGCCCCGCTGGCCCAAGGACATGGCCAAGGTGGCCAAGGAGCTGCGCAGCCTCGGCTGCACCCCCGGCGTCACCCTCGACCCCCTCGCCGTGCAGGGCGGCGGCGACGCCTGGACCGTAAAGTCCGCCGACGGGCAGACCTGGGTGAATCCCGTCCACCCCGAGGGCGCGGAATACGCCCGCAAACAGGCCGCCGTCCTCGTGGAGAAAGGCTTCGGCTTCCTCGTTGTCGAGCCGTCCCGCATTCCGGACGAGGCGCTCGCCGCCTTCGGTGTCAGCCGCGTCGAGGCCGACTGGCGCGCCCTGGGCGCCGCCTGCGCCGCCGCCGCCCAGGGCGGCCGCCCGCTGCCCGTCTTCCCCGCCGCCGAAACCACCCTCGACGCCACCCGCGACGCCTGGCTGGAGGCCTCCGCCGTCCTCGGACGCGCCGTGGACTACCGCCTCAACGCCGGCCCCGTCCGGTTCAACGTCGCCGGACTCTCCCGCCTCGACCCCGAGGTCGAGACCGCCATCCGCCTGTGGCGCGGACCCGTGGAGCTTCTGGGCGACCCCGCCCCGGGCGCCGGGTCCGCCCTGACGCGCGCGCTCTCCTCCGACGTCCTCTACGCCTCCCCGCAGGACACGGACAACACCGCGCCGCTCCTGTGGGTGTCCCGCATCTACGCGGCCACCGTGGGCGGCATGGGCGCCGTCGTCCTCGCCTTCCCCGGCGCGGAGCCCGCCCCCGTCACCGGCCTCGAGGCCGACAACGTTGAAGACGCCCTGCTGTGGCGGCCTGACGGGGACAAGGTCGTCACCTTCGCCGACGGCATCATTCCCCCGGTGAACGGGCTGACCACCTTCGGCCTCTGCCCCACCTTCGAGCGGCCCACCTTCATGGGCTTCGGCGAGGGGCTCTCCTTCGGCCTCGACAAGACCAAGTCCCTCGCGTGGAACGAGGAAAAGGGCATCCTCACCTTCTCGCTCACCGCCGCCCTTCCCCGGGAGACCCGGGGCTACATCGCCCTCGCGGGCGGCTGGAAGGCCAAGACCGTCAAGGCCGGCGGCGAGCGCGTCAAGGCCGAAGCCGGCGACCGCTGGCTCATCTTCACCTTCCCCGCCGGAAAGACCGCCTTCGAGGCCCAGTTCGAGAAATAACCGGCACCCCACACACGGGACATTCTGAGCGATACGGGCTGGTCCGACGGGTCCGGCGGGTCCGACTGGTCCGACTGGTCCGACTGGTCCGACCCGTCCGACTGGTCCGACTGGTCCGACCTTCCCCGCCCATCGGACCGATCGGTCGGATCCGACGGATCGGTCTGATCACCCCCTCCCTCCCAGGGCGTGCCCGCGCCGGCCAACGCGGCGCCCTTCCCGCGCCGCCGGTCCCCCACCCCCTCCGCTGCGCCTTCCCGCCGCCCCCCTGACGACAAAAAAAGCGGAAGCGGGAATGTCACCGACATGCCCGCTTCCGCGCAAGTGCTATTAGGACGTTGTGCTCAGGATCACAGACCCGGAGGCAGCAGGTAGCCGTAGGACACGATCGCCGCACCGGCGCGCGCCTGGCCGACCACAGCACCCTGGATCAGCTTCGAACCCTTCTCCGCATCGTAGCCGGCCGGGATTTCCCAGCTGACCGTGATGGAGCCGTTGATCCGGCGGTCAATGACCGTCGTTCCCGGGATCGGGGTGGCCGTGTCCACGGACCGCGGCCGGTTCGGGACAAGCACGCCCTGGCCGCCTTCCTGGCCGCCGGAGGTGCCGTTCACCGGATCCGCAGCGGGGGTCGGGTCATTCGCCGTCGGACGGAACGCGAGCGCCGACTGCGGGGCAATCGTGAACGTGTTGTTCGGGGCGAACGGGCCGAGGAAATCACCATCAGCGTTGTAGTAGCCGATCGTGCACGTCAGCTGCACATCCGCGTTGCTCTTCAGGTAAACCAGGGACACGAAGGTGTCCTGGCTGACCGGATAGCCAACGTTGGTGTTGGTGGCGTCCGCAAACCACGGAATGGCCACCGACGCCGCGAACGCCGCGCCGCCGACAAGCACCAAAGCCATCGCAAACATAACTTTCTTCATTTTCTTTCACCTCCTTCGTTGTGGAATTTCTGCAAGATCCCAGCCCTGCGGGCTGCTTACAGTACCTTCAATTGGCCTCTCGGCCGGGGCTCCAGCCACCGACCACAACTAGTTTGTACCACAAACCAGTCTGAATGTCAAGCTCTTTTTTTGCCTGGAGACGCGCTCTCCGCCGGGATGCCGTTCGACCGGATGCGTCCCGGGCCGCCCGCCGGTGCGGGCACCCTAGCACTTCCTCAGCACGAAGATGTGGCAGGGGCAGAGGGGCCAGCGCTCGCCGAGGAGGGGCCAGCCCATGCGGTTGAGGTGGTGGAGGGCCTCGTTGGCGGGATTGCCGGCCTGGACGGGGCCGGGGCGCAGGTCCACGACGTCGAAGCCGTGGCGGCCGGCGAGGATGTGCAGGCCGGAGGCGGACACCAGCAGGGTGTGCCAGGGGGGGGCGAGGGTGCCGTGGATTTCGGGCAGGGGCAGGCGCAGCAGCCCGAGCCGGAACAGTTTTCCGAAGAAGCGGGCGAACCGGGCGGTGGGCATGAAGGTGACCAGAAGGCCGCCGGGGACCAAAAGGCGGCGGGCGGCCTCCAGCATTGCCGCGTGGTCCGTCAGGTGCTCAAACACGGCGGCCATGACGATGCCCGCGCAGCGCGCCTCCCCCCCCATGTCCTCCAGGGCCGCCTCCTGGACGGTGTGGCCCTGCGCGCGGGTGTGCGCCGCCATGTCGCGCGAAAGGTCGGCCCCTTCAGGGGATGCCGCGCGCGCGGAGTTCGTCCAGCAGGCCGCCCCAGCCGCAGCCGTAGTCCAGCACGGGCTCCGCGGCTCCGGCGGGGGCGTGGGCGGCATAGGCGTCGGCAATGCCCTGGAACACGCGGCGCGCCGCGGTGTTTCGGGCCTCCGGGGCGCCCGCATAGTGCCCGGCGCGGCTGTATTCGTCCCGGTAGGCGCGGGCCAGGGTCTCCGCGTCCGGCATGGGGTCGAGCTGCAGCGATCCGCAGTTCAGGCACTCCAGATAGCGCCAACCCCGGCGCGCACCGAAGGGGCGCGTGCGGGGGCTGCCGCAGGCGGCGCAGGGGACGGGCGATTCTCTGGGGGGCTGCATGCAAAGAGCCTAGCCGATTCCCGCGGCGAAGGCAAGGTTTTGCTTGCGAAAGGCCGGGACGCGGAGACGGGCACGGGCCGCATCTTTCCCCCGGGGGCGGGGATTTGGTATACTTTGGGTCCAGCGCGAGAGGCCGCCGACGCCAGGGTGCGGCGGCGATTTTTTTACCCGACGGAGAGGCGACATGGAAAAACTGTATGTGTCCGCGGAGGGGCTGGAGAGGATGAAGGCGGACCTGGCGGAGCTTAATGAGCGGCGGATCCGGGTGGCGGACGCCATTGAGCACGCGCGTAGCCTGGGGGACCTGAGCGAGAACGCGGAGTACCATTCGGCGAAGGAGGAGCAGGCGATGGTGCACGCGCGGATCCGCGACCTGGGGGACAAGATCGCGCGGTCGGTGGTGCGGGACACGACGGACATGGACATGTCGCGGGTGTACACGGGGGCGACGGTGCGGGTGCTGAACCTGAAGACGAACCAGGAGAGCGTGTACCAGCTCGTGAGCCCCGTGGAGGCGGACCTGATGGCGGGCAAGCTCTCCACGCAGTCGCCCATCGGGCAGGCGCTCATGGGCCTGGCGGCGGGCGAGGAGGCGGTGGCCCAGGTGCCCGCGGGCGAGCTTTCCCTGCGGGTGCTCGAAATCAGCTATTAACGGCCCGTGCCGCAGGCGCGGCGGCGCGCCCGGCGGCGCGCGGCGCGTGGAAAGGACAGCGGCATGCCGAAGCGGACAGACCTCAAGAAGATCATGATCATCGGCTCCGGGCCCATCGTCATCGGGCAGGCCTGCGAGTTCGACTATTCGGGCACCCAGGCCTGCAAGGCCCTCCGCGAGGAGGGCTACACGGTGATGCTGGTGAACAGCAACCCGGCCACGATCATGACGGACCCCGAGACGGCGGACCGGGTCTATGTGGAGCCGCTGACGGTGGAGTATCTGGAGCGCGTGATCGAGCGCGAGCGGCCGGACGCGCTGCTGCCCACCGTGGGCGGCCAGACGGGGCTCAACCTGTCGGTGGCGCTGGCCGAGCGCGGCATCCTGCACAAGTACGGCGTGGAGCTCATCGGCGCGAAGCTGGGGCCGATCAAGAAGGCGGAGGACCGGGGCCAGTTCAAGGACGCCATGATCCGCATCGGCCTGGAGGTGCCCCGCAGCGAGGTGGTCCACTCCATGGAGGAGGCGTGGTCCTTCGGCGCCCTGGTGAACTACCAGGCGGTGATCCGGCCGGCCTTCACGCTGGGCGGCTCGGGCGCGGGCGTGTCCTTCAACAGGGAGGAGTACGGCCGCGCCGTGCAGTACGGGCTCGACGCCAGCCCCGTGACCGAGGTGCTGGTGGAGGAGTCGGTGCTCGGCTGGAAGGAGTTCGAGCTGGAGGTGATGCGCGACCTGAATGACAACGTCGTGATCATCTGCTCCATCGAGAACTTCGACGCCATGGGCGTGCACACGGGCGACAGCATCACCGTGGCCCCCGCGCAGACCCTCACGGACCGCGAGTACCAGCTCATGCGCGACGCCTCCGTGGCGATCATGCGCGAGATCGGCGTGGACACGGGCGGGTCCAACGTGCAGTTCGCCGTGTGCCCGAAAACCGGCCGCATGGTGGTCATCGAGATGAACCCCCGCGTGTCGCGCAGCTCGGCGCTCGCCTCCAAGGCCACGGGCTTCCCCATCGCCAAAATCGCGGCAAAACTGGCCGTCGGCTACTCCCTCGACGAGATCCGCAACGACATCACCCGCGAGACCCCGGCCTCCTTCGAGCCGACCATTGACTATGTCGTGACCAAAATCCCGCGCTGGGCCTTTGAAAAGTTCCCCGGCGCCGAGGACGCGCTGACGGTGCAGATGAAGAGCGTCGGCGAGACCATGAGCATCGGCCGCACGTTCAAGGAGTCGCTGCAGAAGGCGATCCGCGGGCTGGAGATCGGCCGTTTCGGCCTGGGCGGCGACGGCCGGGGCAAGGGCCTCTCGGCGTCGGACGCGGAGGGCCTCGACCGCGAGGCGCTCCTGCGCGCGATGCGCAAGCCCAACCGCGAGCGCCTGTTCCAGATGGCGAACGCCCTGCGCCTCGGCGTGTCCGTGGAGGACCTCTGCGAGGCCACGAAGGTGGACCCGTGGTTCGTGCGCCAGATGCGCGAGATCATTGAGGCGGAGGCCGAAATCCGCGCGACGCCGGCCCCGGACGCCGACACGCTGCTCCGCTTCAAGAAGCTGGGCTTCTCCGACAAGCAGCTCGGCCACCTCTGGGGGAAGACCGACCTCGAGGTGCGCGCCCTGCGCAAGGGCCTCGGCGTGATTCCCGGCTACCGGCTCGTGGACACCTGCGCCGCCGAGTTCGCCGCCTACACCCCCTACTACTACTCCTCCTACGACAACGAGGACGAGGTGGAGCTGACGGGGAAGGAGTCCATCATCATCCTGGGCGGCGGCCCCAACCGC
>JAPXRP010000134.1:0-12193 GCA_033813475.1 Candidatus Hydrogenedentota bacterium | reverse complement strand
ATCTTGGCGCGTTCTTGGCGTTTCCATTGGCCCAAAGAACGCGCCAAGATGGCGCGTCTACTTTTCGGGCACTCTCGCCGACTGACTTCATTGGCAGGGCGCGCGGCGACTGCGGCAATCTCGTGCCCGCCACAGCTCCGGCCCGCGCCCAGCTTGTCCGGCGACCAGGGCACGGGGCTTCGGTTGACATGCCCGGGCCCGCGTGGGTATGGTATCGCCGCGTGACGGGGCCGGTCTTCCGGCCCGGCGGGGGCGCGCGCGGCGGGAGGACACGCCGCCCTTTCGCGCCCCCGGAACCCCAGGACACCACCGCACCATGGATGAGAAGATCAAGCCCCAGACCCTCAAGGGTTTCCAGGACCTGCTGCCCGCCGACATGATCGCGCGGTCGGCGGCCGTGGAGACCATCCGCCGCACCTACGAGCGCTACGGGTTCCTGCCCGTGGACACGCCCGCGCTGGAGCGCATGGACATCCTGACGGGCACCGCGGGCGGCGACACAAACAAGCAGATTTTCGAGCTGGCGACGCCGGAGGGGGAGGCCGCCGCGCTCCGCTTCGACCTCACGGTCCCCTTCGCCCGCCTCATCAGCCAGTACCGCGACGAGATGAAGCTGCCCTTCCGCCGCTACCACCTCGGCCCGGTCTTCCGCGCCGACAAGCCGGGCCCCGGACGCTTCCGCCAGTTCACCCAGTTCGACATTGACATCGCCGGGGCGAACACGCTGGCGGCGGACGCCGAGGTCATCGCCGTGCTCTGCGACGCCTTCCGCGCCCTGGGCCTCGGCGCGGCCGACGGCGCCCCCGCGCAGTTCCAGGTGCGCATCAGCAACCGCCGCCTCGTGGACGCCCTGCTGGAGGGCAACGGCATCACCAACCTGGAGACGATCAAGCATGTCCTGCGCGTCATGGACAAGCTCCAGAAGATCGGCCCGGACAAGATGCGCGAGGAGCTGGGGCCGGGGCGCGTGGACGAGTCCGGCGACCCCATCCCCGGCGTCGGCCTGGAGCCGTCGCTCATTGGCAAGATCGCCGACTTCGTCGCCGTGGCCGCGCCCACGCGCGCGGGGCTGCTGGAGGCCCTCGCCGACCACCTGCCCGCCACCGAGCAGAGCGCCCAGGCGCTCGACGACATGACGGAACTCGCGGAATACCTCGGGGCCCTCGGCGTCGGCGAGGACGAGGCGGCCTACGACCCCAGCCTCACCCGAGGCCTCGACTACTACACCGGCCCGGTCTTCGAAATTGTCCTGCCCGGCGCGCCCGAGTTCGGCTCCGTCGGCGGCGGCGGCCGCTACGACGAGCTGTGCTCCCGCTTCATCGAGGAGAAGGTGCCCGCCACCGGCGCGTCCATCGGCGTGGACCGGCTTCTGGCCGCCATGACCCACCTCGGCGTCGCGCGCCGCGCCAAGTCCATCGCCCAGGTCTGCATCGCCACCGTCGGCCGCGTCCCCCGGCAGGAGGTGTTCAAACTGGCCCGCGAACTCCGCGACGCCGGCCTCAACACCGTCACCTACCTCGGCGGCAAGAAAAACATGGGCGCCCAGCTCTCCGACGCCGACCGCTACGAGATCCCCGTCGCCGTCATCCTCGGCGAGGACGAGCTCGCCAACGGCCTCGTCGCCGTCAAAGACCTCATCGCCGGCAAAGCCGTCCGCGAAAACATCGCCACCCGCGAGGAATACCGCCAGGCCGGCCGCGAAACCCAGGTCACCATCCCCCGCAGGGAGATGGTCGCCGTCATCCGCCGGATTCTCGACCAGGGTTAAGGCCCCGCCTCCACACTCCCGCGCAGGGGGCCCTCCGGCATCGTTCCGGACACGGGAAAGGGTGCGCGTCTGCCTGGAAACGGGCGGAGAACCGCTCAGTTCCGCAGCACCTCGAACTCGATGACGCCGAGCGGCCCGTAGTCCGCGCGGTACCGCCCCGGCGCGGCGGGCGTTATCTTGCCCAGGGCGCCGTTGGTGATGAACTGGCCGGGCTGAAGGGTGTACCCCTGCTGCAGGACATGGTTCACGGTCTTCAGCAGCGTGTGCCACTGCCCGCCGGCGGCCAGGTCGCCCCGCGCCGTGTTGACCGTCTCGCCGTCGCGGGTGCAGGTGATGGTGACGGTGTCCGGGTCCACGGCGGCGGGATCCCGCTCCTCGCCGAGGATCATCTCCTTGGCGTTGATGTTCCAGGCGACAATGTCGTTTGTGGTGGAGGGATCCGCCTCCTCCACCGCGCCGCCGGGGACCTCAAGCACCGCCACAACGGCCTTGACACACCGGCGCAGCGCGTCCACATCCGCGGGCGGTTCCGTTACGGGCCGGTGGAAAACGTATCCGATCTCGTTCTCCACATGGCGGCGCGGATCACCGGCCAGGTCAATGACGATCTTGTCCTTCGCATGCAGCACGCCCGAAGCGGGCATCACGGCGACCAGCGGGTGGTCAGGCGCCGCGCTCGCCACACCCGCCGCCTTGAAACCGCCAATGCCGTCGGGCTTCATCCTGCGCGCCACAAAGCGCTTCTGCACCAGATACGCCTCCGCAAGAGAAGCCTCCGGTTGCGCCGCGCTCAACTGGGGCATGGGCTTGCCGTCGCGCCACGCGTCATGGATGCGATCGGCAAAGGGAACCACCCAGTCAGGCGCTGCGGCGTCCGCCGCCATGGCCGCCGGCGAAAAAACAGCCGCCAGCGCCAAAAAGCACAGGGCAGATGCGATGCGGCATCGGGTTTCAATACTCATGGGAGGTGGTCTCCGAGGCGGCATGTCCCGCCGTTATCAAAGGCATTGATAGGCACGCGCAGTCCGGGTCCCCCCTTCAGGGGGGTGGTTCGCGGGAGCGAACCGGGGGATGTTCCGGATTTCCCGCCAACAGCCGAAGAAAAGAACATCCCCCGTCCGCGAAGACGCGGCCACCCCCCTCAAGGGGGGACCAAGACAGGGCGGGCTATTGCCGTGGTCTCCATGCGCGCCAGGGATGATGATTGTTGCCGTTATGAGCATGGGGGAATGATAGCGGAGGACATCGGCGGTGTCAAAGAGGAGTCTGAGGGAAGAAAAGCGGACGCGCGCTTGGGCGCGCGGTGCCAGGCTAGAGCCTGGCGATCTCAGGGGGGAGGAGTCCGGAGTCCGGAGTCTGGAGGAAGAAAAAGCGGACGCGCGCTTGGGCGCGCGGTGCCAGGCCAGAGCC
Source organism: Candidatus Hydrogenedentota bacterium (assembly GCA_033813475.1). Lineage (GTDB taxonomy): Bacteria > Hydrogenedentota > Hydrogenedentia > Hydrogenedentales > CAITNO01 > JAAYBR01. The sequence goes on along the minus strand of JAPXRP010000134.1, from coordinate 9,015 downwards.
TGGCGATCCCAGGGGGGAGGAGTCTGCAGCCTGAAGCCTGTAGCCTGTAGCCTGAAGCCTTTCCGCCCTGCGGCTTACTCGGCGGCGGCGGCGACCTTTTCCGACTTCTTGCGGAGCTCGTAGGAGAGGACGGTTTTCCGCACGCGGATGGCGGCGGGGGTGACCTCGACGAGCTCGTCGTTGGCGACCCACTCGATGGCGGCGTCGAGGGTGAGTATCCTGGGCACGTCGAGGCTGACGGTCTGGTCCTTGTTGGAGGCGCGGTGGTTGGTGAGGGCCTTGCGCTTGGTGGGGTTGCAGATGAGGTCGCCGGGGCGGGAGTTTTCGCCGATGATCATGCCCTCGTAGACGGGGGACAGGGGGGTGACGAAGAGGGTGCCGCGCTGCTGGAGGTTTTCGAGGCTGTAGCCGGTGGCGTCGCCGGTGTCGAGGCTGATCATGGAGCCGCGGTTGCGCCCGCCGATCTCGCCGGCCCAGGGGGCGTAGCAGGCGAAGCGGGAGGCCATGATGCCGAGGCCGCGGGTGTCCGTGAGGAACTCGCTGCGGTAGCCGATGAGCCCGCGGGTGGGGATGCGGAACTCAAGGCGGGTCATGCCGGTCTCGCCGGTGTGCATGGCCGCCAGCTCGCCCTTGCGCTGGGACACCTTCTCGATGACGACGCCCTGGTGCTCCGTGGGCACGTCTATGATCAGCTCCTCGACCGGCTCGTGCAGGCGGCCCTGGGCGTCCGTGTGGGTGATGATCTCGGGGGCGGACACGCAGAACTCCATGCCCTCGCGGCGCATCTCCTCGATGAGGACGGCCAGGTGCAGCTCGCCGCGGCCGGACACCTTGACGGCGTCCATGCGGCCCACCTCCTCGACGCGCAGGGCCACGTTGACGCGCAGCTCGCGGGTGAGACGCAGCTTGATCTGGCGCAGGGTCACGGCGCGGCCCTCGCGCCCGGCGAAGGGGCCGTTGTTGATGAGGAACATCATGGAGACCGTGGGCTCCTCGATGTCGAGGGGCGGCAGGGCGGGGTTCTCCAGCTCCGGCGCGGCCAGGGTGTCGCCGATGTTCAGCTCTTTCGGCCCGGAGATGGTGACGATGTCGCCGGCGGACACGTCATGCTTGGAGACCGACTCCAGCCCGCGCGTCACCCACACATGCACCGCGCGCTCGGCGGTGGTGCCGACGACCTCCCATTCCATCTCGCCGGGTATGTCGGTGGCGGCCCAGCCGGGGTCCAGCCGGCGGGTGACCCAGCGCGTCAGCTCCATGCCGCGCGTGAGGCGGCCCTGGAGGATGCGCCCGGTGGCCGTGCGGCCGAGGTGGTCGCGCCAGCCCAGGGTGCTCACCTGCATGAGGAAGGGGGCGTCCGGGTCGCCCTTGGGCGGGGGCACATGTTTCACGATCGTCTCGAACAGCGCCTCCATGCCGCACTCGGGGCCGCCCTCCGGCGTGCGCGAGAGCCAGCCGTCCAGCCCGGACCCGTAGAGGGTGGCGAAGTCGCACTGCTCGTCCGTGGCGCCGAGGGCGAAGAAAAGGTCGAAGGTCTTGTTCAGGGCGCCGTGGGGGTCGGCGAGGGGGCGGTCCACCTTGTTGATGATGACAATGGGCCGGAGCCCGGACCGCAGGGCGCGCATGAGCACATAGCGGGTCTGGGGCATGGGCCCCTCGTTGGCGTCCACCAGCAGGAGCACGGAGTCCACCATGGACAGGACGCGCTCGACCTCGCCGGAGAAATCGGCGTGGCCCGGCGTGTCAATGATGTTGATCAGGTGCCCCTGCCACTCGACGGTGCAGTGCTTCGCGCGGATCGTGATGCCGCGCTCGCGCTCGATCTCGTTGTTGTCCATGACGCGCTCGACCACGCGGGCGTTGTCGCGGAACACGTGGGCGGCGCGGAAAATGCTGTCAATGAGCGTGGTCTTGCCGTGGTCAATGTGCGCGATGATCGCCACATTCCTGATCTTGTCTATGGGGGTCATGGGGTCTCTTTCGGGGTGCGGGGGCGCCCGGATGTCCGGGGGGCGGGGACGGTGCGGAACCACACACCGCGCCCCCGGCGGGCATGGGGGGAAATTCCCGCGTATTATGGGGCTTTGGCGGGCGACAAGGCAAGTTTTGGGCCGTTTTTCTTGACAGTTCCGGTCCGGCGCATGCATGCTGGACGGGGTCGCCGGACAGGAGGCGAGGCATGCGTTTCACGATCCGACGGAAGATACTGCTGTTCACCGTGGTGCCCGTCGTGGGGGTGCTGACGGCGCTGCTGGGGTACAACGCCTGGAAGCTGTACGGGCGCGAGCTGCAGATCATGGACAAGGAGGTGACCCTCCTGGCGCGGCGGCATTCCCGGCAGGTGGACGCGTCCCTGCGCGAGGCCGCCCAGGCCGTGCGCACCACGGCGGCGGTGGCCGGGCTTTCGCAGGACCTGCACGAGGCGGACTACTACGCCATCCTCCGGGAGAACATCAGCCAGAACGAGATCATCTACGGCGGGGCCATCGCGTTTGACCCGGCGGCCTGCCCCCCGGGCCGCGACCGCTTTGCCCCCTATGTCCACCGGACGGCGCACGGCCTGCGGGAGATGGACATCGGCCGGGACGGCTACGACTACACCGCCCCGGAGTGGACCTGGTGGCACCTGCCGAAAACGACGGGGAAGCCGGCGTGGACCGACCCCTACTTCGACAAGGGGGCGGGCAACGTCCTGATGGTCACCTACTCCGCGCCCATGTTCCGCGACGGCGCCTTCATCGGCGTGGCAACCATGGACATCTTTCTGGAGCCCCTGCAGACGGCCATCCAAAACCAGCTGGAACCCGAGCTCGACTTCTTCCTGATCGACCGCCGGGGCTACTTCATCTTCCGGCGCGGCCTTCCCCCCTCGGAGAACAGCACCAGGGTCAACCTGCTGCTCCAGGCGCGCGAGGAGGGGCGGGCGGACCTGGTCGCCCTGGGCAACGCCATGACGCAGGACGAGTCCGGTTCGCTCCAGGTGCGCGACCGGGAGGGCCGGAGCCAGTGGATCTTCTTCAGCCGGGTGGAGTCCGCCGACTGGTCCCTGGCGCTGGCGGTGCCCTACGCGCGGGTGATCGCCCCGCTCAAGCGCGAGATGGCGCGCAACCTCCTGGGGCTGCTGGTCATCCTGGTCGCGGTGTCCGCAGGCGCGTGGTACGCCGCCCGCCTCATCACCACGCCCCTCGACCGGCTGCGCGCCGCCGCGGAGCGGGTGGGCGGGGGCGACCTGTCCATCACCCCGGACGTCGCCAGCAAGGACGAGTTCGGCCTGCTTTCGCGCACCTTCGCCGACATGGCGGACCGGCTCCGCCGCAGCTTTGAAAACCTCCAGGAGCAGCTCCAGGTCCTCGTGTCGGAGACCGGCAGCGTGCTCTACCGCTGCGCCGCGGAGGGGGACCGCGAGGTGACGCTGGTCAGCGAGGCCGCGGAGACCCTCACAGGCCGCCCCGCGTCCTTCTTCCTGCACAAGCCCCTGGCCGTCTTTCTGGAAACCGTCCACGCGGAGGACCGGGAGACCGTCCTGCAGTGGACCGCGCGGCGGACGGAGACGGCGGAGGACTCTGCCCTGGAGTACCGCCTGATCCATGCGGACGGCCGGGTGGTCTGGGTGTACGACCGGGGCCGCTGCGTGCGCGACGGGGCGGGCAGGCCGCAGTACCTGACCGGGGTGCTCACGGATGTCACGGAGCTGAAGCAGCTTGCGGAGGACCTGGCCCTCGCCCGGGACCAGGCCGAGGAGGCCACCCGCGCGAAGAGCGAGTTCCTCGCCCGGATGAGCCACGAAATCCGCACGCCCATGAACGCCATCATCGGCATGAGCCACCTGGCCCTGCGCACCGACCTGAACCCGAAGCAGCGGGACTACATCACCAAGGCCCACAACGCCGCGCACGCCCTGCTGGGCATCATCAACGACATCCTCGACTTCTCGAAGATCGAGGCGGGCCGCATGGAGCTGGAGGAGACCGCCTTCAGTCTGGAGGAGGTGCTGGCCAACCTGGCGAACGTTGTCCTGCTCAAGGCGGAGGAGAAGGGGCTGGAGCTGCTCATCCGCACGGAGCCGGAGCTTCCCCGCACCCTGGTCGGCGACCCGCTCCGGCTCGGCCAGATCCTCATCAACCTCGCCAACAACGCGGTCAAGTTCACCGAGGCCGGGGAGATCGTCCTCTCCGTGAAACGCCTGGCGGAGGAGGGGGACCGGCTTGCCCTGGAGTTCTCGGTGCGGGACACGGGCATCGGCATCTCCCCCGAGGCGGCCGGCCGCCTTTTCGAGTCCTTCGCCCAGGCGGACAGCGCCACCACCCGCCGCTACGGGGGCACGGGCCTTGGCCTTGCCATCTGCCGGAAACTGGTCGGGCTCATGGGGGGCGACATCCGGGTCGAGAGCGAACCCGGCAGGGGAAGCACCTTCATCTTCACGGCGGTCTTCGGGAAGGCCGGGGAGAAAGACGCGGACCCCGCCGCCGCGGCCGCCGCGCGGCTTCCCCATTTGCGCGCGCTGGTGGTGGACGACAACCCCACGGCCCGCGAGATTCTCGTGTCCATGCTCCACTCCTTTCATTGCGAGGTGGCCGAGGCGGAGTCCGGCGGGCGGGCCGTGGAGATGGTGGCCGCCGCCCCGCCGGACAGGCCCTTCGACCTCGTGCTCATGGACTGGAAGATGCCCGGCATGAACGGCGTGGAGGCCATCCGCCGCATCAACACGCTGCCCGGCCTCGCAAAGCCCCCGAAAGCCGTCATGATCACCGCCTACGGCCGCGAGGAAATCATGGTCCAGGCGCGCACGGCGGGCGTTGTCCCGTCCGGGTTCCTCATCAAGCCCGTCAGCACCTCCCTGCTCCTCGAAACGGTCATGCAGACCTTCGGCTTCGCGCTGGCAAAATCGGCCGCCTCCCCCGCCGGCGCCGAAGCCGCAAACCCCGCGCGCCTCGCGCCCCTGCGCGGCGCGCGCATCCTCGCGGCAGACGACAACGAGGTCAACCGCCAGGTGGTGCGGGAGCTGCTGGAAATCGGCGGGCTCCGCGTGGTGACGGCGGACGACGGCGCGGCGGCCCTGCGCGCCGCGGCCGAGGGCGGGTTCGACGCCGTGCTCATGGACGTGCAGATGCCGGAGATGGACGGCCTGGAGGCCACGCGGCGCATCCGCATGCTGCCCCACGGCGGACCCGTCCGCCTGCCCGTCATCGCCATGACCGCCCACGCCCTGGCCACCGACCGGGCGAAAAGCCTGGAGGCGGGCATGAACGACCATGTGAACAAGCCCATTGACCCCGGCGAGCTCTACGACGCCCTCCTGCGCTGGGTGAAGCCCCGCGCGGACGCCGGGGCCGCCCCGCCGGAAACCGGCTCCCCCCGCGCGGGGGAGGACTGGGGGGTGGACGAGCTGCCCGGCCTCGCCGTCCGCGAGGGCATCGCCCGCCTGGGCGGCAACAGCCGCCTCTATCTCAGCCTGGTGGAACGCTTCGTGGAGGAAAACGGGGGCCTCGTGGCGGAAATCGGCGGCATGATCGCCGCCGGGGCGCGCGAGGAGGCCGCCGCCCTGACCCACAAAATCCGGGGCGTCGCCGGGAACATCTCGGCGCGCGGGCTCCACGACATCCTCTCCCGTCTGGAGCAGCTCCTGCGCGCCGGAAACACCGGCGAAGAGGCCGTCCGGCTCGCGGAGGCCGCCGTGACGGAAATGGGCGTGGTGCGTGACGCCGCGCGGGCGCTCGCGGAGAGGGCCCCGGCGAACGCGGCCCCCGCCGCCGCAAAGGACGCCGGAGACCCCGCGCTGCTCCGGGAAATCCTGGACGCGCTGGAGCCGCATCTCAAGGCCCGGCGGCCCAAGCCCGCACGCGGGCTGGCGGACCGGCTTGCCGCCCTTTCCTGGCCGGAACCGGCCGGAACCCGCATAGAGAAACTGGCGCGGGCCGCCGCCCGCTACCAGTTCAAGGAGGCCCTCGAACTGCTCGCCGCCCTGCGCGGCGGCGACGAAGGAGACCCGCCCCATGCCTGATCCCGCCCCCCCGCTCATTCTCGCCGTGGACGACACGGAGGCCAACCTCGACATCCTGGTGGAGACCCTCGGCGACGAGTACGACATCGCCGTGGCCATGGACGGAGAGACCGCCCTGGACCTCGCCGGGGACACGCCGCCCGACCTGGTTCTCCTCGACATCATGATGCCCGGCATGGACGGCTACCAGGTCTGCGAGGCCCTGTCCAAATCCATCCGCACCAGGGGCGTCCCCGTCATTTTCCTGACCGCCCTCACGGACGAGCGCGACGAGGCCCGCGGCCTCGCCCTCGGCGCGGTGGACTACATCACCAAGCCCTTCAGCCCCGAACTGGTCAAGGCGCGCGTGCGCAACCACATCGAGCTGAAGCGCCACCGCGACCGCCTGGAGGAGCTGGTGCAGGAGCGCACCTGGGAGCTGTCCATGACCCAGGAGGCCGCCATGGAAAGCCTCGGCACCCTCGCCGAATGCCGCGACCCCGAGACGGGCGGCCACATCCAGCGCACCCGCAACTATGTCCGCATGATCGCCGCCGCCCTCGCCCGCACCCCGAAACACGCGGGCACGCTGAACGACACCCTCGTCTACAACCTCCACCGCTCCGCGCCCCTCCACGACATCGGCAAGGTCGGCATCCCCGACAACATCCTCCTGAAGCCGGGCAAACTCACGCCGGAGGAGTTTGCCGTCATGAAGACCCACACCCTTCTCGGCGCAAAGGCCATCGCCGCCGCCGAGAAACGGCTCGGGGCCAACTCCTTCCTCCACCACGCCCACGAGATCGCCCTCTCCCACCACGAGAAATGGGACGGTTCGGGCTACCCCAACGGGCTGGCGGGGGAGGACATCCCCCTCTCCGGGCGCATCATGGCCGTCGCCGACGTCTACGACGCCCTCATCAGCCACCGGGTCTACAAGCGCTCCATGCCCCACAGCCAGGCCGTCGCCATCCTCCAGGAGGGGTCCGGCACCGCCTTCGACCCGGAGATCGTCGCCGTCTTCCTGGCGCTGCACGAGGAGTTCCGCCGAGTCGCCCTCGAAAACGCCGATTTCGACGAGGAGCGCGAGACGCTGACACAGTAACCCCCAACGACGCGAAAAAGGAAAGACATGGGACACCTGATGACCGGAAGAACGGCCGCACTCGTCCTTTTGGCCGCGCTGTGCGCGATGCCCCTCTGTCCCGCGGAGACGCCGGAGAGGGAGCTTGCGCGGAAGATTCTGGAGGACAAGCGCCTCGACGAGGTCCGCGAGCGCGCGAAGGCGGTCATGGCCACCGGGTTCAACGCCGGCGACGGCTACGGTGAAGTCTGGATCCGCGACCTGGCGACGTTCATAGACCTGGCCTGCGAGGTCCATCCTCCGGAGACCGTCCGAGGACGCCTGCTCGTCTTCTTCCAGTTTCAGGGGGACGACGGGAACATCGTGGACGGCTACATCCCCAAGGAGAAGGCAAACGTCAACTACGATTACCGGAAGAGCGCCGCGGCCCCGGAGTATCTGGCGCACAAGAACACCGTGGAAACCGACCAGGAAAGCTCGCTCGTCCTGGCCGTGGCGGACTACGTCAGGATCACCGGCGACCGGTCCATTCTCGACGAGGCCGTCGGGGGCGTCCCCGTGGCGGAGCGCCTGGGACGCGCCCTGCAGTACCTGCGCGACCACCGCTTTTCCGAGAAGTACGGGCTGATCTGGGGCGCGACCACCGCCGACTGGGGCGATGTCCAGCCGGAGCACGCGTGGGGGGTCGCCCTGGACGAATCGAGCCACCTCGCGATCGACATCTACGACAACGCCCTGTTTCTGCTCGCCCTGGACGCGTATCTCAACACCGTGACGCTGGACGCCGACAAGGCGAAGGCGTGGCGGGAGTTCCGCGAAACCCTCGCCGCCAATGCCCGCAAACATCTCTGGGACGCGAAGGCCGGGAAGTTCATCCCGCATATCTACCTCGACGGGTCGCCGTTCCCGGATGACTTCGACGAGTCGGCCGTCTACTACCACGGCGGCACCACCATCGCCATCGCCGCCGGGCTCCTGACAAAAGAGGAGGTCCGGGCGTCCCTGGAGCGCATGCGGGCCAACGTCCGCGCCGCCAATGCGGCCACCATCGGCCTGACGCTCCATCCGCCCTACCCCAAGGGGGCCTTCAAGAATCCGGGAATGGCCCCCTACTCCTACCAGAACGGCGGCGACTGGACCTGGTTCGGCGGCCGGACGATTCAGCAGCTCGCGCGTTATGGCATGATGAAGGAGGCCTACCGGGAATTGGAGCCCATGATTGACCGGGTGATCGCCAATGACGGCTTTTTTGAATGGTACACGCCGGACAACCGGCCCAAGGGCTCCGGCACCTTCCGGGGCGAGGCCGGCGTCCTCAGCAAGGCCATTCTGGACCTGCGGAAACTCGCCCAGGACACCCTTAACGAAACATCCTGACGGAAAGGAACACAACGCCCACATGAGAACCTCTGGACGACCGGCATGCCATCTCCCGCTCCCTTCCCGCCCCGCCATCAAGCGGGGGGCAGCCGCCCCGCACGAAACTTCATGCGGGCGGCCTCGGACCGCCGCGGGCAGGCAGGCGCTTGGACTCCTGCTGCTGTCAGCGGTTCTCGGCCTGTTGCCCGTGTTCGGGAATGCCCGGGCGGACGCGGACGAAAACTGGTCGCAGTTTCGCGGGCCGGGCGCGCGCGGCGTCGCCGAGGGGGAGAACCTGCCGGATCAGTGGTCGGCAACGGAGAATGTCGCCTGGAAGACGGACATCCCGGGCCGGGGCTGGTCCTCGCCTGTTGTCTGGGGCAAGCGCGTGTTCCTCACGACAGTGGTTTCCACGGGGGAAATGGAGGCGCCCAAAAAGGGTCTCTACTTCGGGGGCGAGCGCGAGGAGGCGCTGGACGCGGTGTTCCAGTGGAAGGTCCTCTGTCTTGACCTGGAAACCGGCCAGACGGTCTGGGAGAAGCAGGTCCACGAAGGCAAACCGGCCATGCCGATCCACATCAAGAACAGTTAC
>JAPXRP010000133.1:0-12201 GCA_033813475.1 Candidatus Hydrogenedentota bacterium | reverse complement strand
TGCGCGCCGAAGACCCTGCACTGAACATACAAGCAATCTCGTGCCCGCGAGGACGCGTCCACCCCCTTTCCAGGGGGACTGAGAGGGTTTACACTGCGGAAAGGTGATTGCCATGCGCGCGCTGTTTCTTGCCGTCCTGGTCCTGTCCCCGTTCACCGCCGCCGCCGAGTCGTGGCAGATTGTCCTCGGTGCGGAACACCGGGCCGACGAGGCGGTCCGGGTGGCCGTGGAGGATCTGACGGCCTATGGCGGGAAGTGCGGCGTCGCCTTTGAGGCCGTGTCCGACGAGGCCCCCGGCGCGGGGAACCTGCTGGTGGTGGGAACCGCCGCGCGCAACCGCCACGCGGCGGCCCTCGAAGCCCCGCAGCCCCCGGAGAACCCCGAGGGCTTCGCCATCCGCACCGCGACGGGGGACGGGCGGCGGGTCATGATGGTGGCGGGCGGTTCGGTCCTTGGCGATGTGTACGGGCTCTACTGGGTGTGGGACCGGATGCGCGTGGCGCATGCGATGCCGGACATCACGGCCACGCGCGCACCCGCCGTGCCCGTGCGGCTGGGCGGCGCGTGGGGGCGCGGCGGCGGGGCCGGATCCTCACCGGAGCGGATGCGCCTCGCCCTGCGGTACAGCTACAACTGGGTCCCCGGAACGCCGATCCTCGACCTGGTGCCGTGGGATTCCGAGCCCGAGGCGTCGGTGAACGCGAAGAACCGCGACGCCGCCCGGGAGCTCATCGCCTACGCGCACTCCCTGCACATGAAGTACTTCAGCTTCGCCAACGAGTTCACGTTCCACCCCTCGCTGCTGGAGGCGTCCGGCGCCACGCTCTCGCCCTGCGACCCGAAGTTCTGGGACGCCCTCCAGGAGAAGTTCCGCATGCTCCTCACGGCGATGCCGGAGCTGGACGGGATCGAGCTGTGCAACGACGACATTTCGGGGTTCTGGGACGCCTACCAGCCCTTTGACGTGACGAGGGACGCCCCGGAGTGCGACTGGTCGTACACGAAGCGGTTCAACACCTTTGTGCGGAAGGTGCACGAGGTGGTGGCGGGGGAGTTTGGCAAGACCTACTTCCACTTCACCTGGGGCCTGCGCGAGCATGAGATCCACTGCCAGCCGGAGGTGTACAGGGCGGTCTTCAACGCGGACATGCCCGTGGACCATTTCTACGCCATGCCGAAGATCACCCGGGGCGACCGGTGGTGGCACCAGCCGTACAACGCCACGTTCAACCTGACGCCGCATGAGACCATAGTGCTGTTCGAGACGATGAACTACCACGAGGGCGGGGCGACGCGGATGTTCCCCACCTTCTCGGGCGAGTACTTCCAGCGCGGCCTCCAGACCTTTCTCGCGCCGGAGAACTCCAACGTCCGCGGCATGGCCGCCCTGGCGGGCGCGGGCACCGACGACTGGGGCACCACGGGCGCGCACAGCTACATCCTCTACCGGCTCATGTGGAACCCCGACGATTCCATGGAGGACATCGCGCGGGACTTCTGCGCCATCCACTTCGGCGCGGAGGCGGCGGAGGACATGGCGCGGATTCTCCTGCTCACCCCGACGGCCCACCAGTACGGCCTCCACATCGAGCCCATCTCCTACGGCCAGTTCAACTCGTTCCTGCACATGCGCGTGGGAACCTTCCCCGCCGACGGCTACCCCGCCATTGACGGCGGGAAGGAGCACCTCGCGTTCCTGCGGCGGGTCTACCTGCGCTGCGTTCCGTGGAGGGGGCCGACCCTGAACGCCCTGGCGCAGGGGCTCGGGGCGGCGGACGAAATGGCCGCGCGGTACGCGGACGCGCGCGGCAAAATCGCCGACCCCGCGCTGGCGGAGGAGCTGGGCATCCGCCTGGCCATGACGCGCAACCTGATCCGCACGAACATCGGCTACGTCAAGGTCATGTTCGCCTATTTCGACCAGATGGACGCCCCGTTGCCGGAACACCACGCCGCGCTGACGGAGGCGCTGGCATGCCTCACCACGGCGAAGGCCGACTTCCAGGCCACCCCCGGGTTTAAGTTCGACCTGTTTGGCGTGAATGCCCTGCAGCGGAACGCCGAGGACGCGCTGAAGGACACGGAGGCGGCGCGGGAGCGCCTCGCGCGCATTCCCAACCGGCGGGAGATTGAGGCGCTCATCGCGGACCAGCAACGCCGCTACCGGGAGGTGCTGGAGGCGCACGAGGACAAAGCGAAACTCTTCGCCCGCTTCGAGGTGCTGGTGGACGGGCAGGACATGCTGGTCCTGAAGGGCGATAGCCACCAGGTCGTCAACATCCGCTGGGACGGCGCGCATGTCCAGGTGGGCGACATCCATTTCCCCCTGCCCGAGACTCCCGGCACCCTCGTGCCCAGGGACATCGAATCGCGGCCCATGCACCCCTTCGTGCTGGAGCAGCCCTCGCCGGAAAACGGGCACCAGGCCAAGGTCTACCTCGACGACCTGCCCGGCGCGAACGGCTGGATGCGTTTTGAGCTCTACTGGATCCCGGAGACGCCCGAGGCGCTGGGGTTGGTGGTCCCCTGGGCCGGGGAGAAATAGGCAACCGTCGGACAGGTCGGACCGGTCGGACAGGTCTGAGTTTCCCCTACTCCGCCTCGTAATACCGGTACATGAAGCGGCCCGGGGGCGCGGCGTCGCCGTGGAGGGTGAACTCCAGGAGGTCGCCGTCGGCCTGCGTGTTGTCGGCCCACTTGAAGCCGAAGTCGAGACGGTCGCCGGGTTTGAGCCCCAGCGCCTCCCTCGGCACCGCGAGGGTCAGTCGGTCTCCGTCAACGGTCCAGCGCGCCGTGCCGGCGGGTGTCCAACTCCAGCCGCCCGCGCAGCGCTCGACCGTCGCCTCCGCGCCGTCCCGCGCGCGGTTGACCAGGATGTCATAGCCCTCCCAGCCCGTGTCGGCGCGGCGGTCCAGATTAATGAACAGCCGCATCCACGCGCCGTCGGCGGGCGGGGTGAGGGCGGCGCGGGTCCGCGCCAGGAACCACACAAAGCGGTCGTCGCGCGCAACGCGGCACTCCACTATGTTGTTGCGCAGGGTCGCATTCGCGTACCGCCCGGCGCCGCCCCAGCCGGGATGGTCGCGCGGCGGTAGGCCCGCATGATTGCGGTAAACAGGCGTCACGGCGTCCCACGGCACGACGCCGTCCGGGTCCACGGACACGCGCGGCCCGGCGGCGGGCTGGGGGCGCGCCCCCTTGTAGCGCCGGACGCGGTCCACGAGCTGGTGGTAATAGGCGTCCGTGTGGCCGCCGCGCATGGGCTCGATGTCGCGGCTGTTCTCGTGGTCGAACTGGTCCACGAACATGACGGGCTCGCGCACGCCCGCGAACTCGTCAAAGCGCATGGCGACCCACTCGTTCCACCCGGTGACGAAGACGAATTTGGGATCCTCCGCCAGCGCGCGCGACCACTGCTCCGCGAAGTTGAACCCGTGCCACGCCGCGTCGGGGCGGGTGTCCCAGGTTCCGCCGTGGAAACTGCGGCCCAGCGCCCCCTTCTCCGACAGTGCGCCGAGACGCCCGTTCACGGCGTTTTGCGCGACGCCGACGGTCATCTGCTCCTTCTCCCCCTCGCGGTTGGGGAACACATGCTGCGGGAAGACCTCCAGCCAGCCCCACTGGTCCGGGCCGCTCGGGCCGGTGAAATAGGACGGCTCCGGTTTGCGGAAGGTGAAGAACCCCTTCACGGAGTCGTCCACCTTCGCCGGGTCGGCCAGGATCAGCGGCTTGCCATCCCACAGGAACCAGAGGTCGCGGTGAAGGCCCGGGCCGTAAAGGTCGGCGTGGAGCGTGTTCACCACCTTCCGGGGGTCCCAGAACGGCGTGAGAAAGGCGATCTGCGGCGTGCGCTCCCCGGCGGCGCGCAGGGCGGCGTAAACCGCGCAGAGCGCCAGATAGTTCTTCCTGTAGGTCTCCTGGTTGGTCACGTCGAAAATGACGACGTCCACCTGCGCGTCCGCGAGCATCTGGGCGTGCTTTCCGATGACCCAGGGGTCGTCGGAGAGGTAATAACCGAAGAGCGGCTCGCCCCAGTGGTGGAACGCGTGCATGGGCCCCCACGCGGGGTGGCTGGCGTCCGCCAACGCCTCCGGATGCGCCGCAAGGATTCTGCTGATGTCGTGCGGCCCCGACTGCCCGTGCGCGCCCAGCCACAGGAAGTAGAACATGCCCACAAACCGGTCCGCGCGCGGCGCGGGGGCCTCCGGCGCGGTCACCGCCGCCCGCCCCAGCGCATCCACGGCCTCCCAGGTGTCGCTCATGAGGTCAACGGCCGGTTCGGCCGCGCACACCGCCGCTGCAAGACACAGGCACGAAAGCACTCGGAAGAGGATGGTCATGCGTGGAAACCCTTTCATGGTCGGGCCATTCTCGCACACCCGCGCAGGACGGGGGCAAGAGCGGGCCTGCCGCGCGCGTCTGCCGGCGTCCGGCAACCCGCCCCAAGTGCCGTCCAGGCGCCCCAGGCTGCGGCACGCTTCCCTGGCTTCCCGGACGGCGGCCGCGTCTTGACCATTCTCTTTGTTATTTGAAATTTCAGATTTGAAATATGAAATCCCCAGCCCCGGGCGCTGTCGTCCGGGCGGGCGAGGCCCGCTCCGGCGGCGGGCACTATTTGGCGTCCGGGTCGGGATAGATGTCCGGGTGGGCCTCGTGCAGCATGCGCGCCAGATCCCGCCTGAAGGCGTCCGCGTCCCGCCGCCCCTCAAACACGCGCCGTGTACGGTCGTTCAGGTGCCGCTGCCCCTTGATCTCGCTGTTCTGGAGACTGTCCGCCCATCCGCGGATCTGGCGGGAACACCCCTCGGCGAGCGCGATCAGCGACGTTATCTCCTCCTGAAGATGCGCGGCGGCGGACACCCCCTCCACAAAGCGCAGCATGGACCGCGCCTCCCCCGCCGAACCGCGCGCGATGTACAGGAAGGCCAGCAGTTCGGAGGTGCTTCCCCGTTCAAACCCCTCGGCGATGTTGTTGGAGACGGAAAGGGCTGCGCGGCGGAGCTGGTCGCGCAAATCGCCGGGCTGGGAGAAGAACCGGTCCCGCGTCAGGGCATACACCCTCCGGGCCAGCTCCAGGGCGCTCTTCCAGACAGGAAGGTCCTCGAAGCGCGCATATTTCATCGCAGCGTCCCTCCATGATCTCCAACATCCCCAACTTTTCGTCACCCTGAAGCATGAGAATATGCCCTCATTTCCCCAATTTCAAATCTGAAATTTCAAATTTGAGATCGCGGATGCAAATCTGCCGCGCAGCACGGGCCAGGAGGAAGACTTCGGCAGTCGCGATGGGCATTCTCCCCTCTTGAACGCCCCAGGGCATCCCCTGCCGCCACCCGCGCCTTTCCCGGCACCTGCGAATCCTCCCCGTGCCAGGAGGATGTCCCCTCATGCCCCCAGTTTCAAATCTGAAATTTCAAATTTCGGATCGCAGATGCAAATCTGCCGCGCACCACGGGCCAGGAGGAAGACCTCGGCAGTCGCGATGGGCATTCTCCCCTCTTGAACGCCCCGGGACATCCATCGGCACTGATTGCCCCAATTTCCCGCCCTGCCCCCGGGGCGTCCCTCACTCGCCCGTAAGCTCGCGCAGGATGCCCCCCCGATGGGCGAGGAAATTACTGGCGACACGGCGGTTGACTCTTCGCCGCAGGCGCGCCTATAGTCAATTCACGGTTCGGTGGCCGGCGCAGACGTTCCGGAACCGAACGCCACCCGGACGGGTGAGGGAGGTGTCATGGGCGCGTGGTTCTTGCCAACCTTTGAGGGGGAGCTGGAAACGCCGGAGGGGGCGGAGGAGGCGCTGGCGCGGATCACCCGCGCGGTGGAGGCGGGCGCGCTCCTGCCCTTCACGGGGGCGCGGGGGCGCTATGAGATTGTCCAGACCGGTGTGAACCGTTTGCGGTTCCAGGCGTCCACCCTCCTGGCCGCCATCAGCATCGGCCTTAACGATGTTCTTGTTGAGACCCACGGCGGACACGCCCTGCGTTACACCGTCACCTTCTACCGGTGGGTCTGGTACATCTTCGCCCTGGTCGGCGGCATCATGACTTTCCATCTGACCGCCCTGCTGTTCATTCCCGCCCTCCGGGAGAACCTTGAAAAAGTCGGGATGGAAAAGGTGCTGCTGGCCTATTGCGGGCCGGCGGCCCTCTTTCTTCTCCTGTTTCCCTTTGTGATGGTGGCCACCCACCGGCCCATGGCCCGGCGGGTGCTGGAGACGCGCCTGCGCGCGGCCGTTGCGGGGGAGGACCCCTCAGCCCTCCCCCTGCCTGGTGCCCGGGGCGGGATTGACTACCGTTCAGACGCCAAAATCATGGGCCTGCCGCTGGTGCATGTCGCCCTTGGGGGGAAATACGGAGGAAAACGCGGGGTGGCCAGGGGAATCATCGCCGTCGGCGATATCGCCGTGGGCGTGGTGGCCGTTGGCGGAGTCGCCGTTGGTGCTGTCGCCATCGGGGGCGCGGCCTTGGGTGTGGTGGCGCTGGGCGGGTGCGCCGTGGGGCTGGCCGTGGCGGTGGGCGGCTTCGCCCTGGGCGCTGTGGCGGCGGGCGGACTCGCCATTGGCGTGGTCGCCGCGGGCGGCCTAGGCATCGGGCTGATCACCTTCGCCCCCGGCCCTTAATGCTAAGATGACCCCGCATGCGCGGCGGAATGCGCCGGCGCGGGGAGTCTTTCTTATGGCGCAAAAAATCGTGGTCACGGGTGCGGGTGGGTTTGTGGCGGGGAGCATTCTGGCGCAGGCGGGGCAGGACACCGAACTGCACGCCGTCACGCGGGGAAAACCGCTCCTGGAGCGGCCCGGCATCATCTGGCATGCCGTGGACCCCGGCGACGGCACCCCGCTCGGAGAACTCATCCAGACCCTGCGGCCGGACGCGGTGATCCACACCGCCGCCATCGCGGACATTGACTACTGCGAGGCCCACCGCGACGAGGCGGAGCGGGTGAATGTGGCGTACACGCGCGCCGTGGCGCGGGCCTGCGCGGACACCGGCGCCCGGCTGGTCCACTGCTCCACGGACACGGTCTTCGACGGGGAAACGGGCCTGTACCCCGAGGACGCCCCGGTCCACCCCCTGAACTTCTACGGCGAAACCAAGGTGCGGGCGGAGCAGGAAGTGCGCGCGGTGCCGGCGAACGCCGTGGTCGCGCGGGTGGCCCTGGTGATGGGCCTGCCGGTGCTGGGGGTCGGCAACTCCTTCCTCGCGAAGATGATCGCGGCGTTCAAAGAGGGCCGCGAGGTCGGCGTGCCGCCGAACGAGATCCGCAGCGCCGTGGACGTGGCCACGCTGGGCCTCGCCCTGCTGGAGCTGGCGGACCACCCCTTCACGGGGACGATGCACCTGTCGGGCAACGACCGCCAGAGCCGGGTGGATTTGGTGCGGCGGGTCGCCCGCCATTTGGGGTATCCTGAGAGCCTCGTGGTCCCGAAGGACCCGGGGAACATTCCCGGCCGCGCCCCGCGGCCCCGGGACGTGTCGCTGGACAACACGCTCGCGCGCAGGACCCTCTCCACGCCCATGGTTGGCACGGAGGAGGGGCTGGACCGCGTGCTGGCACTGGAAAGGAAGACGAGACGTGGCCCCCAAGATCCTGTTTGAGCTGGAGAGCAAGTTCGGCTCCACCTACGGCGAGGAGGAGCAGGCCGCGATGATGCGGGTCCTGCGCGAGAACGCCCCCACCTCGGGCGACCACTGCATCGCCTTTGAGAAGGCCTTCGCGGAGTACTGCGGCACCGCCCACGCGCGGGTCGTCTCCAACGGCACCGCCGCCCTGTTCCTCGCGCTCCTCGGCGCGGGGGTCGGTCCGGGCGACCGCGTGCTGACGACGCCCCTCACCTGGATCGCCACGGCGGCGGCCGGCGTCACCCTCGGCGCCGAGGTGGACTTCGTGGACATTGACCCCGAAACCTACAACATGGACCCGGCCCGGCTGGCGGAGAAGATCACGCCGAACACGAAGGCCGTGCTGCCGGTCCACCTCTACGGCCAGTGCTGCGACATGGACGCGATCCTCGGCCTCGCCCAAAAGCACGGCTTCGCGGTCATCGAGGACGCCTGCCATGCCATCGGCGCGGAATACCGGGGCCGCAAGGCGGGCAGCATGGGCGCGGCGGGCTGCTTCAGCTTCCACGAGCAGAAGAACATGTCCACCCTCGGCGAGGGCGGTGTCATCACGACCAACGACCCGGAACTCTTCGAGCGCGCGGCGCTCTACCGCTCCCACTGCACGCGGGTCTACGGCAAGAGCACCAAGTACTGCAGCCTGGACGAGGCGAAACTGCCCATGGGCAAGCGCTTCTGGTGGCAGGACTTCGACGACTGCGGCTACAACTTCCGCATGACGGACATGCAGGCCGCCGTGGGGCTCGTGCAGCTGGCGAAGCTGGACGCCCTCAACGCCCGCCGCGCCGAGGTGACCGCGCAGATCCAGGAGGGGCTGGCCGGGGTGCCCGGGCTGAAACTGCCCAAGGCCCTCCCGGAGAACAAGCATGTGTGGCACCTGTGCCCCATGGAGATTGACGCCGCCGCCTTCGGCATGGGCAAGGACGACTTCGTCTTCGCCATGCGCGAGGAGCACGGCGTCCGCATCGGCACGCACTACATCCCCCTGCACTGGACCACGGCGTTCCAGAAGCGGGGCTTCCGGCGCGGGCAGTTCCCCGTGGCCGACGCCGTGGCGGAGCGGCTGGTCACCCTGCCGATCCACCCCCGGCTGACCGACGAGGGCATCGCACACCTTGTTTCGAGCATCAAGGCCCTGTGCCGCCGTGGATGACCGTCCGGCGGTGAGCCCGCGCACGGCGGCCCTGCTGGCCGCGTTGCTGCTGTGCCTCGCCGCCGCGAATCTCTGGTGGCTCGCGAACGACCGCCATCCGTGGTGGCTCGACGAGCAGGTGCATCTGGAGAAGACCCGCGAGGTCTACCAGGCCCTGTTCCTCGGCGACGCGCCCCTGCCCGCGCGCGTGGCGGCGGCGTTCCGCGTGCCCCCGGGCAACCCCGCGCATCCGCCGCTCCTATACTGGTCCGGCGCGCTGCTCATGGGCGTTTTCGGCTACCACCCGGACATCATGACCGCCGCGAACACCCTGTGGTTCCTGCTGCTGCTGCTGGGGGTGTTTGCCCTCCTGCGGACCTGGCTTCCGCCGGGGGAGGCCCTGTGGGGCACCGCGCTGGCCGGTCTGACGCCCGGTGTGTTCGCGCTGTCCCGGTATTTCATGACCGATTATCCCGCCGCGTGCCTCGTGGTGTGGGGCGTGTGCGCCCTCGCGCGGAGTGAGGGCTTTGCCCGCACGCGCTGGGTCCTGCTCTTTGCGGGGGTGAACGCCCTCGCGCTCCTCGCGCGCACCGTCGCCCCGGCGTATTACCTCGCGCCGCTCCTTTGGGTGCTGGCAGCGGGGGCCTGGGCCGCGCTGCGGGGAACACGGACCAACACGGACGAACACGGACAGGACACGGACGAGGCATGTGGCGAAAGCTCCGGGTCCGCGCCCCCTGGGATCGCCAGGCTCCAGCGGGACCGGGCCGGGGGATGGCGCCCCGCGCTGCGCTTCGCCCTTCATCTGATTCTTCCCCCGCTGGCGGCGCTCCTGCTGGCGGGGCCGTGGTATGCCGTCCACCGCGACGCCTTCCTGGGCTACTGGACCGGCCACCGCGCGGCGGACACGCCGCCCTTCGCCTTCGTGGAGACGTCCGCACCGGCCACCCCGCGCGCGGGCCTCACGCTCATGGCCGAACAGGCGCAGGGCGCGAAAGGCGGGAAACCCGCCGCCGCCAAGCCGAAACCCCAGCCCCCGCGCGGGCCCCTCGACCGCGTCCTGCGGCCCGCCGTGCCGTGGTCGCGCTACCCTGTCTTTGTCATCAACAACGGCCTTTTCCTGATCCCCTTCCTGCTGGCGCTGGCGGGGTTTGTTGCCGCCCTGGCCGTGCCCCGGTTCCGCCGGATGGCGGGCTTCCTCGGCCTGTGGGTGCTGGGGTCGTGGGTGCTGTTCACCCTGCTGTTCCGTTTCGGCACCCCGCGCTATGCGCTTCCCGTGCTGCCCGCGCTGGCCGCCTTCGCGGCCCTGCCCGCGCTCGTGCCCCGGCGGCGGGCGGTGCGGTGGGTGTGCCAGGGTGCCTGTCTCGCCGTGTTCGCCGTGCCGTGGTTTACGCTGACAGTCCAGCCCGTGCCGGGGCTGCGCGGCCTGTGCCTGCCCCTCACCCCCGACGCCGGGTCGCTCGCCCGGTATGACGAGAAGGGCCTCTACCTCTGCAAGGACCGCCTGAGCATGGGGTTCGCCTATTCCTGGCTCGGTGCGCCGCAGCGCGACAACTATGTGGAGCGCATCTTCTCTGTACTGGCCGCCGAGACCGCCGACCGTCCCGACGCGCCGGGACAGGACGCCCTTTACGCCGTGGTCAACCTGCGCGGGTTCGGGTTCCAGGACGCCCATTACCGCCCCGGCGACCCCTTCCGCCTCGCGGGCCTGCCGGAGGCGCGGCTGCGCCTCGGCGCGCACCGGAGCACGGTGGAGGAGCTGGAGCCGTTCCTCGCCAGCCTGCGCTTCGTGGTTTTCGCCCTGGAGACGGGCCGCGAGGGCGGCGAGGCCGCGTGGACCGAATGGCTCACCACGCGGGGCTTTCATCTGCTCGACCGCTTCGAGGAGCCGCGCCGCGCCACCGTGCCGGGGTATCTGGTCGCCGTATTCGCGCGGAACCCCGAGCCCGGCGCGGGGCCCATGACGCCGGAGCAGGTGGACGCGGCGGACATCCCGGCCCTTTTCACCGCCCTCAACACCCCCGGCGCGCTCCCCGCGCGCGCCGACGCCGACCGCGCCGCCGCACGGCTCACGGCGCTCCTCGCCGAGGCCGACAAAACCGCCCAGCCCCTCGGCGACGCCCTCGGGCTCACCGCCCACGCCTGGGGCGAACGCCCCGGCGGCGGCCTCCGCCTCACCCTGGTCTTCCGCGTGGCCGCCGCGCCCGGCAACGGCACCATCGCCCTCGCCCCCCGCGATGCGGCGGGCGCCGCCCTCCCCCCCGCCCAGTTCCGCCCCGCCCCCCCCATGACCGAATGGCTCCCCGGCGACTACCGCATGGTCCGCCACGACTTCCCGGCGGACGCCCCCGCGCCCGCCCAGGTCCAGGTGGCCCTCATCGGCCCCAACGGTGCCCCCGAGCCCCCCGCCGCCACCGTCCCCGGGCCGCCTCCGGCGAAGTGACCCCCTTTCCACTCGCCGCCGGACATGCTATACTTGGGCGAGACAAAGGAGTGATCGTTTTGGTGTACAAAGGTCATGTGCAAAACGGAGGCGTCATTCTGGATGAGCCGGTGGCTCTCCCGGAGGGGACCCCGGTCACCGTGACCCCGGTTGCCGCCACGTTCGGCAGCCAGCCGGCCTCGGTCAGGGAAGAGGATGTCTCGAAGAGGTTTCCTCTCCGGGGGATGCCGTATTCCTATGCCGGTCCGTTTGAGTCGGCGCTGCCCGAGGGGGAGTGGGCAGCAGACCTGTGATCCTCCTCGACACACACGTCTGGGTCTGGTGGATCACCGGAGACAACCGCCTGTCACAGAAGGCCTTGGCGTTTTTGGACCGAGTTCCCCCGCAAGACGTGTGCGTGAGCGTTTTTTCCTGCTGGGAAGTCGCCATGCTGCATTCACGCGGGCGGATTGCGTTCCCGCAATCGCTGGACGACTGGATGGCCCTCGCCACCGAGCGGGTCGGCGTGGGTGTGCTTCCCCTGTCCATTTCCGCCGTTTTGGATTCATGTCGCCTTCCCGGCGACTTCCACGGGGACCCGGCGGACCGGATCATCGTTGCCACTGCCAGAGAGCAGCGATGTCCTTTGGTAACAGCCGATGAGAATATCCTCCGGTATTCTGGCGTTCGTGCGGTGCATCCCGGGGATTTGGCCACCGTTCTGGAAGGCTGAGCCCTCGCGCGATCCTCCGCAGAAAAGACACTCATCCGCAGATTGCGCAGATGACGCAGAGGGTTGATTTCAAAGGACATAGGGTCGTTCTCTCTGTCCACTCCGTCCACATAGTCCACCCCGTCCATCCCCCCCGACCGCATTTTCCAAAAAACCTTTCCGGCCCCCCTTGACAAACGGCCAAACTTGTGTTAGTTTATTGATACAATCAGGCAAAGGAGCGGCACATGCTCATCACCATCAACCAGAGTGACGGAACCCCGATCTACTTCCAGATCGTCCGTCACAT
>JAPXRP010000132.1:0-12212 GCA_033813475.1 Candidatus Hydrogenedentota bacterium | reverse complement strand
GTGTATAAGAGACAGCAGTGGCACGCCGTGCCGAAGCTCTCCGGCTTCGGGTTAATGGCGCGACATTCGCTGAGATTGGCGCGGCCCTGAGCATAGACCCCGCGACGGCGCACCGCGACGTTTGCCGGGGGCTGGCAGCCCTGCACGAAGAAATCCGCGCCGAGGCTGCCGACCTTCTCGCCCTGGAGGCCGCGCGGCTTGACGCCCTCCACATGGCGCACTGGGAGGCGGCTCTGGCCGGGATCGCATCCGCCGCCGACGTGGTGCTGCGCGTCATGCACCACCGCGCGCGCCTGTTCGGGTTGTATGCGCCCGCGAAAATCGCGCCCACGGACCCCAGCGGGGAAAACCAGTACATCCGCCTCACAGATGACGAACTCCGCGAGGCCGCCCGGCAAGTGCTGGGGCTGGCCGATGAAACCGCAACCGAAGGAGACTAACCCATGATTGAAGCACTACACCATGTCCGCAGCCTGGAGGCCGCCGCCGCTGTCATCGCCCACGAACTGGAGGCCGCGCGCGGCGGACTGAGCCGCGCCGAGGCTGAGCTTGCGCAGGAACTCGCCGACGGCGAGGGAGGACAGACGGCGCGCAAGACGATCACGAAGCACAGGGGGGAAGTCGCGGACATGGAGTCCGTCCTCCGCGCCCATGCTGAGGCCGTCCGCATCGCCCGCGACGCCGCCGAGCCGGAGGCGCGCGCAGAAGTCGCCGACGCCCTGGCGGACCTTCACGCGGCCCAGGACGCCGAGGCCGTGATCATCGAGCGCGCCGTGGCGGAAATGCACGCGGCCGCCCTGCGGCTCCATGTGCTGCATCATCAAGCCGAGGGGCGGGTCCGCGAGTTTTCAGCGGCATACCCGAAGCGAACCGGGCGCCTTGGGGCGGCGTGTTCACCCCGGAGCTTCCGCGCCCTCGCCGTCGCGCGGCTGGCCACTGGGCACCGCCTGATAACCGACATGCTCAGGGAGGATGCTTCCAATGGAGAGTAACACCCCCCTCCTCCGCCTGATCCGCGCCGCACTGGCCGAGGCTGTCCGACCGCATGAGCCTAACGGAAAACTTTCCGAGGCTATCCGCGCCGTTGCCCGGAGCCGGGAGACGGTGTTCCCCTTCCCGGAGCCGGGACAGGCCCTGCCGCTGGGCGAAATGCTCCGCGCTCGACATCCGCGCGACAAATAGTTTCTCGGCATAGGGGCACATGCTCCCCGCCCCCCGGTTTCCATGCGAGGCCGGGGGGTTTGCTATTGCGCCGCCGTAGAGGCCGCAGGGGGCACGATCACGACCGGAGGCGGTAAAGACATGGCCGGGGAGAAATAACGCGCCTGCGGGGCTGTGGCGCGGTCCTGTTTCGAGTCTCTGGTGCCTTGCCTTGTACTACACTTCTATGCTTTCTGGCTGTGTACTGGTACACTTTTCCGGGTGAAATCGCTTGCAATTGTCTGCAAGGTGTGTTATTCTTCCCTTGTCAGACAACATTTGAAACAAAGGACTTACGGCACCGCCAAAAAATGGCGTAACTGGCGTTTCCTACCTCTTGGTTGCTTCGGGACGAAGAGGCCGGAGGTTCAAATCCTCTCACCCCGACCAGTTTTTTTCCTCCCTCCATTTTTTTCCTCCCGTTTTTCTTTTCCGGACCCTTCTGTCTGCCCGGCTTTGAGCCGCTCCGCTCCGCCATGCTAGGATGCCGCCACGGGATGGAGGTTTCCGGGCCGTGGCGCAAATGTTCGCCTATCTGGTCTTTCTCGCGGTGGCGGCGCTGGTCCTGGCGGCCGGCGCGGCGCAGACCCTGTTTCCCGCCCTGCTCGCCCGTCTGTCGCTGACCCGCCTCATCCAGCGCGTTTCGGGCTTCGTGCGGCGGAGGCCCGCAAATCCGGTGCCGCGCTGGCTGGTGCGGTGGACCCGGATCGAGGGGGTCCTGCTGCTGGCGCTGGGCGCGGTGTGGCTGGTGAACCTGCATCCGCAGGTCCGCCTGCTCCCGCGGCCGCCGTATGACCCCGCGCTGCACCGGTGGCAGGCGGAGTGTCCCGACGGCACGGGACTGGAGCGGCGGGAGATCGGGATTCTGACGGAGGTTGTGCGGTCCTGGGCGGCGCGGGAGCGCGCGGTGGACTGCGCGGGCATGTGCGTCGGGGTGGTCCACGGGGACCGGGGGTATTTCCTCGGCGTGGGGCGGACGCATGCCGGAGACGCCGCCCCGCCGGACGCCGACACGCTGTTCGAGATCGGCTCCATCACCAAGACCTTCACGGGCGCGGCCCTCGCGGCGCTGCTGGAGGAGGGCGCGGCGGGGCTGGACGACCCCGTGGCGGCGCTGCTGCCGGAGTGGGTGATCCCGGAAAAGGACGGGCGCCGGATCACGCTGAGGGACCTGGCCACGCACCGGTCGGGGCTGCCGCGGATGCCGGACCTGCCGATGCCCGGCGCGGTGGCGGATCTCCTGCTGATGCGCCGGATCGAGGACCCCTACCGCAACGGCACGGCGGAGTGGGTGCGGGGGTATCTCACGGAATACGCGCTGCCGCGCGCGCCGGGGGACGCGGACGAGTATTCCAACCTCGCCATGGGCCTGCTCGGCCATGCCCTCGCGCGGCAGGCGGGGCTGCCCTACGGGGAGCTGGTCCGGCGGCGCGTGCTCGCCCCGCTGGGCATGGACGACACCGCGGTCACCCTGGACCCCGGCCAGGCCGGGCGGCTGGCCCAGGGGTACATCGGCCCCCTCGCCGTCGGCCCGTTCAGCCTGGTCTCCCCCATGCCGCCCTGGACCTTTGCCGACGGGTTTCAGGGCTGCGGCGCCCTCAAGTCCACGGCGCGCGACCTGCTGAAATACCTGCGCGCGAACCTCCGCGCCCCCGAGGGCCCGCTGGGACCGGCCCTGGAGCGCGTCCGGGAACCCCTGGCGGACGTCTCCGGGCTCGACGGCTGCACCATCGGCCTGGGCATGCTGTCCATGCCCATCCGGGGCCTCGACGACGTGATGTGCTGGCACAACGGCGGCACGGGCGGCTACAGCTCCTTCCTGGGCTTTTCCAGGAAGCACCAGACGGGAGTCGTCATGCTCGCCACCGGCGCCTGCGACGAGGCCCTCGGCCACGACCTCCTCCGCGCGCTGGCCAACGACGGCAGGGAGACAGCCCCACCCCGGGAAGCGAAGGCGCGGCCCCGGGCGAAGTGACGCCGCCGGGGAGGCCCGGCCCCCGCGTGCAAAGACGCCCCGGATGTTTCCGTTATTCGGAAAGTTTTTCGTCCACACTGGGTTCCGGATACCGGGTGAACGCGGCGGGGTGAATAGGAGGGCGGGCTCCGTCGTCCGGTTGAACATCACCAGCGAAAGGGTCGCGCGATGGGTTGGCTGCGGGACATGGGCGAGTGGCCGCCGGAGGAGGCCGTCACCCTGCTCAATGAGCAGTTGTCCATCGAGACGGTCGGCCTTCCCCTGACATGCCCGCACAGGACGGTGGAGGAGGACGGGTCCGTTTCGCTGACGGACCATGAGGGGGCCGCCGCGACGTTCTGGTTTGCGCAGGCGGGGGACGGCGGGATCCGGCTGTTTTTTGTCCTTCCCCTGTGCGCCGTGCCGCCCGGCGACCGCGCGGCCTTTTATGAGAGCCTCCTCCAGACGGCGGGCGCCGGGAGTTTTTTCAGGTTCCACATCCACGGGGGCGTCGTCCACATCAGCGGCTCGCTGCACGCCGACGAGGTGACGGACGACATCCTCCCCCGTTTGACCGTCGGGATGTTCCTCTACGCCAAGACCGCCCTGACGGCGCTTTCCCAACGGTTCGGCGTGGGGCCCTGGTATGGGGCCGATCCCGAGACGGCAGGACGCTGGGACGCCTATTATCCGGACACGGGGTGCGACGCGCGGGAACGGATCCACAGGAACCTCTGCGTGAAAATGCGCCGGGGCGAGGGCCACATCAGGGCCCGCGCCGAGGCTGCCAGTCATGTGCCCCCCGCCGGGGGGGACGCTCGGGATACGGGGGAGGGGACGCCGGCGGGGGACGCCGCGCCCTTTGGGGACAGCGGTCTTATGGAGGGTCTGCCCGGACTGGAGGACGCGCTCATGGAGCAGCTGGCCAGCCTGCTGGGCGATCTTGCCGACACCTTCCCCGACTTGACTGTCCGCCGCCACAACCGCCACACCCTCGCCGTCACCCTCAACGGCTTCACCGTGTTCACCGGGTTTGTCGCCGGGGAATTGGACGAGTTCTTCCTCTATTGCCACACCCCTGTCTGCACGCTGCCCGAATCCCCTTCGGACGCCGTCTACCGGGTCCTGCTGGACGCCGGGTGCCGATACGTGCCTGTCCAAGTGGGCATTGTGGACAACGCCGTGGGCGCATGCGGCGGACTCGACTGGCGCCTGCTCACCCACGGGGACGGCCACCGCCTCGTCCTCAGAACCTTGGACCTGGCCGAAGAGCTGCACGAAGAACTCACCCGCCGCCACGGCCTGACCAGCCTCCGCGGTCCCGTGGAGGAAGTCCCGCCCCGGGACGCGAAGGCGCGGCGCCGGGCGAAGTGACGCCGTCGGAGAGGCCCAATACCGGTGTGCAAAGATGTCCCCGATGTTTCCGGTATTCGGAAACGTTCCCGGATACACTGGGTGCCGGATACCGGACAGAACGCGGGCGGGGTGAATAGGAGGGGCGGTTCCGTCGTCCGGTTGAACATCACCAGTGAAAGGGTTGCGCGATGGGTTGGTTGGAAGAGGCGGGCCAGGGGTCCACAGAGGAAATCATCAAAGAGCTCCGGCACCGGCTGTTTGCGGCGCTCATGGTGTTTCCCATCGCGCCGGTGAGCGTCGAGGAGGACGAGGACGGGGGCCTCGGCATCATGGACGGCAAGGGGACCGCCGTGGTTTTCGGCTTCAAGGACGCGGGGGAGCTCGGCATCCAGCTGCATTTCAGCGCCCCTGTGTGCCTCGCCCCGCAGCGCAACCGGCAGGAGGTCTACCGGATGCTCCTTGAGGAGCTGGCCGGCCGGTGCTTTGTGCGCTTCCAGCTGCGCGACGGCATCGTGTCCCTCGACGGCGCCCTGCCCGCCCACACCCTGGACGACACCACCGTCCTGTACGCCGCCGGCGAGGCCTTCCTCTGCGCCAAGTCGTTCATGCAGCACCTCGTCCAGTTCCACGGCCTGCGCCCCTGGCACGGCGACGAGTCGGAGCCCGACTCCTCCATGCGCGACTTCTGGGGCGTGCCCCTGCCGCCGGGACCCGACGGCGGCGTCAACCCCCTGGAAAAGGAGCGCCTCGACATCCTCGCCGCCATGCGCCGCGGAAAGGTCTTCGACCGGATGCGCCTTGCCTCCACGCTCATCCTCCACCTCCGCTGGATGGACATGAACGGCGACGACCTGTCCCTGGACGATGACGCGCCCGAGCACCCCGACCGCGTCATGAGCTTCCGGCCCGGGGACATCCGCGAACTGCTGGACGCCGCCCCCGACATGGACCCCGAACTCCGCGCCAGCCTGGAGGCGGCGCTGGCCGCCGGCGAACCCATCGAATGCGACCTGAGCGAGCTGGACGGCGAGTGCGATGTGGACCGCCTCATCGAGAACGCCCACGTCCGGGACGACGACGACGCGGAGGACTTCGACCCCGCGAACGACGACTGGCTGGACGCCGTAGCGGGCGAGGGGTCCACAGACGGCACGGACGACGACGGGGAAATGGATGAAGAAGACTGGGACGACGGGGACATCCTGCCGCCCCTGGGCGGCGACCCCCGCATCGAGAAGACCCTCATCACCCAGCTCGCCGCCCTCCTGAAAGACTTCGAGAACTTCGACGACTTCACCGTCCTCCGCCAAAGCCGCCGCGCCTTCATCCTCCGCCACGGGGGCTTCGCCCTCCTCATCACCTTCCTCCCCGGCCCCCGCGACACCGCCTCCCTCATGTGCCACACCGAAATCTGCGCCCTCCCCGGCCCCCCGACCGAGGCCCAACTGCGCGCCCTCCTCGACGCCGCCTTCTACCCCCTCCCCGTCAAAGTCTGCCTCCAGGAGACCACCGTCGGCGTCTGCGGCCACCTAAGCATCCGCCACCTCACCGACGAAACCGCCCGCCACCTCCTCCTAAGCGCCTTCGAGCTCGCCGAAAAACTCCACGAAGAACTCACCCTCCTCCACGACCTGAAAAGCCTCCGCGACCCCGGCCACCCGGCCGACCCGCAGGACAGCGAACCGGGGAGCCTGTTTGAAGAGCAATGATTCACCGACCAACACCACAAGACAAAGCACAACGGGACCGGTCCTTTCCCGGTGCCGGAGAATATGCAACGTGCATATGCGTCCTTCCTGTTTTTTGTGCATCGGTAAGGATGCTTGATCCTGATAACTCGACTTTGCTAGATTGCGAGAGGCTAGGAAAAATCGTTGAAGGTCGGTTCGGGGGCTTGCCCGTGGGGGGCGGCGCTCTTGGCTTGGGCATTTGCTCAGTCTCGTGTGGGGGGTCGTGGGAGGAATGGGGCAATTGTCCTATCATGGGGTCGCGAAGCGATCAAGATGCGACCATGAGGCGGCAGAAGATATTGGAACGGCTTTCGCGCAGTAGGCAGGAGTGCTTGGTTCCACGTTCTTAGGTGGCAAACGAGAGGGAGTTCAGAAAATGGCAATGGTGAGCGTTTTGGGTGGCGTGTTTTCGTTACTGAAAAGAGCCCCGTGGCGGCATATTATTGCCGTCGGTCTGGCGGCAAGCGGGGTGGCCTATTTGTTCCTAGGCAGGTCAACAACACAGCGCCTGGCCGCTGTGAATATCCGGGATGAAGCCGGCAGGTTCCTGGATGACCAGGCGCGCAACAACCCCGCCCTTGCAGATGAACTGGCACGCCTGCGAATGAGCCACGGTGATCTCGCCGTGGCCAGCAAGCTGAAGATGGACGCGGATGTGGCTGCGCGCAAGTTGAACGTTCCGCCCTTGGCCGAACAGCTCGCGCGCCACGAGCCCATCCATGAAATCACATTAATTGGGCTGGCCACCTCGACCGGTATGCGCGTTGACGACCCTGTGTTTGAAGAGTTCCTGACGAACTACGACCAGGCCATCCGTCTCATGCCGGATTCCGCAGCCAGGGCGGATATTCTTTCCCAGCTGGAACAAGTGGCGCGATCTCCGGAAGACTGGCGAGTGGTTCGGCAGGGCTTCGACACCCTTCTGGTGTGGCACGCCACCAGACAGGTCCCCGCGCTATGGGAGTTCTACAAGGCAGAGCATGATTGGCTTGCGGAGCCTCTGATGGAGTGCGCGCTGCTTGAGGCGGCGGCCGCGGACGAGACCCTCGCAGTGGATGAAAACGCCTCCGGCGGGGCGCGCGTGTGTGCGCTGCTGGCAGCTGTGCAAAATCACCGTGACCTCGTCCAACAGGCCCGCGATGTTATGCCGGAAGAGCTGGGGCTCGTTCTGCATGTGTTTGAAGGCTATGGCGACGTTCTGGAACTTGCCCAAGGGCGTTACGGCCTCCCATTGGACGAGACGCTGGAGGTCATCTACGCGAACCCCGGCAGCCTCGACTCGCTTGGCAAGGAGGCGGGAACAGGGCATGCGGGTGTGGAACAACAGGCAGCCCTTCTCGATACAATCTACAAGTCGAACAGCAACATCTGGAAGCATGCGCGGACCACGCCTTTGGCCCTTCAGCTCTTCCTCGACGCGCCAACAAGCGCGGACAAGATCCTTGAGGACTTTGGCGACAATCCTGGATTCCTCCTGCAGTTTTATGAGGCCTATCGAGAGCGCAACGGAGAGACCGAGGGCGGGGAGCATGGCGATCCCGTCTTTGCGAATGCCGCGGCCTCACTCGCCAAGTTCGGGGACTTGGCGGCAATCACCCTGTTTGAATACCGGGACAACCCATACTTCAGGGACGCGCTTGGCAACAAGGACATTGGCCCCCGCATTGTTCCCTTTGTCGCGCGTTTCCCGGATAAGTTAACGGCTGCCAGCAAGGATCCCGGCTATGTCAACAAGCACTTCGATGGAGAGGGGAAGGCGATAGACGATGAACGATGGTGGGAGGCTCTTCCGGGGGGTAGCATCGCAAAAGTGGCCAAGAACTGGGGCAGCGGATATCCGTGTGACTGGTCCGAGTTGGGGTGGGCCGCATTTGACGTCGTAGATGTGGGACTGATTTTCTTCACGGCGGGGACATCCAAGGTCATTACGGGCGGTGCCAAGGCCGGCATCAAGACGACCGGAAAGCTGGCTGGCCGCTCATTGGACCGTATGGTGAGGATGCAGGCCAAGGGCAAACGTGTTCTGTCCGCCTTTGGTCACACAGCGGCCAGCGCGGATGATGTCGCCCGGGTTACGCGCGTCGCAGCAAAGCCCAGCATGCTCAGAAGCTTCGGGCAATCGCTCAAATCGGGAATGGGCAAGTTCAGCCGTTCCATAGAGTCCCGGGCAGACTACCTCGCAAAGCGTACAGGGCGCTTGGGAGGCAAGGCCCACGCGACAAACTGGAGGCGGTTGGGATATGCCTTGGCCCTTTTTAAGGTGTACGCGCGCAAGGATGCGCTTGACAAGGCGCCCGAGCAGATAGGGGAAACGCTTGCCGGCCTGGTCACCGAAGCATTGCAGGTGGCCGGTGAAATGTTGGCGGGCGCGGCGCGTGAATTCGCGAACAGGGCTGGCCTGTCCGTGCCGGTCCCCATTGTGCATGCCGTGATTGTGGGATGCTTGTTCGCCGCAGCCTTCGTCTCGTGGCGACTCCTGCGACCCAAACATGTGAATCGTTTCTGATGGCGGCCTAACTGTATGGCGACAGGAGGTTATTATGAAGACAAAACGTTACACTATCTACATCCTGGGCGCACAGCAGAGCGGAAAGAGCAGCTTCTTTGCCGGTCTCGGTGTGGTCAGTGATGCCGACCGGCCCAATGGCGTGCAGCTTTCCTGCGAGGGGGAGGGCCTTCGCTTCATCCACAGCCTGACCGACCACCTTCGCCAGGGTGTCTGGCCGCCAAGCACTACCGCGATTCAGCTGTTTGATGCGGACCTCCGTTTTGAAGGCAAAGATATTGCGGTAGAGTGGCTCGACTACCCGGGGGAACGGTTCGTGCAGCACTTCGCCGAGGGCTCGCCCGAGCTGGGTGATCTGCCTGACAAGTTGCGCGAGGGCGATTTCTTCTTGGTGGCACTTGACCCGCTCGCCGAACTCGCGGGCGCGGGGGAGCTGCAGGCTTCGCCGGGCTGCAAGGACCGCTTAAACGCGCTGCTCGACGCGCTTTCCAAGTTCCGTCTGGCAAGAGGAAACGACCGACCTCTTCACTTGGCCGCGCTGATCACAAAAGCCGATCTCATCGGCAGCCAGCTTCAGGATGCCAGGGAGGCAGAAAAGGCCCTCCGCGAAAGGGCACCCGGCTTTCTTGAGAACCTGCGTGAGCAGTTCCCCCAAGTGAGAGTGTTTGCCACCAGTGCGGTCGGGAACACGGTCAAAGGAGAAAGCGGCGATATTCTGCCCGATCCCCAGCGCCTCGACCCCTGGGGGTATCAGGCCATCTTCGACTGGATAGTCGGCGAGGTGAGAAGAGAGCGACGTCGGCCGCTGGTTAGAAAGGTCACCGCCATTCTCATCATGGCAGCGGTAGTGCTCGTCGGCTTTTTTCTGTGGCAGTGGTATCAGAAAGGTACGGACAGGAATTACCTTCTAGAGACACGCCAGCGAGAATTGACACCAGAGCTGCGCCGCGAGCGGGCAGAAATATTGCGGCGGGCCGCCGCCGAAACTCAAAAGGAAGAGATAGACCGCCTTATCAGCGAAGCCAAAGAGGTCTGTGAACGGCCTGGCGTGTCGCGCGCTGAGCTAGAACGTGCCCAAGAACAGCTGAAGGAAGCCCGCGATGGCGGGAAAGGATATCGGGCGACGGAGGTGGACCAGATTGAGCACGCACTATATGGGGTGCTGGTAAAGATGGACTACGAGCCTGTCAAAGGTGCCTTCGATGCGGATGCCCCAAACTTTGTACAACTGGCCTTGGACTTCCAAAATAAGCACGCAAACAGCCAGTACGCTAAGGAAGTCGGAAAGATGCTCGACCAGTACAAGCGACGGGCGTTTGAGAAGGATGTCAATGCGCTCAGGGGAAAGGACACCTCGACGCCGGAGGGATTACGGCAATATCAACAGCAGTTGCTGGAGTTTGCAGACAAACACAAGGACCGTGCCCCTGCGGAGCTTGGCGAGGCGGCCCGTCTGGCTGGGCGTCTGGCGGACGCTGTCGCAAACAAGAGCTTCCAAGTTCAGTTGAAAACGTTAGGGGAGATTTCCGAAGGCCACGAGGGCTATCTTGGACTTGGCATCCTTCTGGGCAACTCGAAAGAGGATATTGTTTCAGGCAAGGAAGCCCCCACGAGGTCAACAACCAAGGTGACTACGTTCAGCTTTGAAAACACGAAGGAGTTTAACTTGCCTTGGAGGCCTGGTGACCCTATTGTTCTACAGGTGTTTCTCAACTGGGGCATTCTCTATAAAGAAAAGATGATCGCTCAGAAAAGGCTTGAGGGGCCTCTAGCCCTGGCGGCACTGGACGGTATAATTATCATGGAGAGCGCTCATAGGGATGTGACAGATTACTTCGTAAACGGGCAGGTTGTACTGAGGGCGGACGTCCTTGGTTGGGAATCAAGGGACTGGAAGCTGCTCGAGGATTGGGTATTCCAAAAGGACGTGGCGTTACAGGGCCTCCTTGAGGAGTAACGGGATGACCATAAAGTTTCCTGCGGCGCTATACGCCAAGGCGGTTGGTCATAGGGATGGAGTATCCAGCCAGTTCCGCTGGCAGGGACGTGACCTCGCCTTTCCCGATCGCGCATTCGAGGCAGCCGACCGGTGGTGTCAGCGCTTCCAATGGGTACGCGCCCAGGAGCGGCAACACGGACCCGTCGCCGTCTGGCTGCCCCTGGGGCCGAAGGGGCGTGATGGGGTGCTCATGCTCCGTTTTGCGGATATCGGACAGGATGACTGCGGTCGTTGGGGCACATTGCGTCTTGAAGCGGTGTATGCGCCCCCGGAATGGGAAGAGCGTTTCCCCAATCTGCCTGCACAGTTCTTGCGTCGTGCCGTCCTGGCGGAATGCCTGCTTGACGAAGGAAGTGGCACACAGGTCACTTTCGATGACTGCGAGCCGGATGCCCCGCAAATCGGGAAGATTATGAGGCTGGCACGATCTGAGGGCTGGGGCGGCCTTCTTGCATCGTGCAGCCATCAAAGTTACATTTTGTCCGATTCGGAGGGGTTACTGGTGCTTGATTCAGACACATGGGAACGGGTCGAAGGGAAACCTTCCGTTGCGCCTGTGCCAAGAAGTGAAACCCCGTCATCTCCTGCACCGGCCACACCGGCACCGGCGGCCACACCACCGCGGCCGGTGTGGCGACCCAACAAGCGGCACCATCTTCCCTGGCTCATGCTGGCCCCCGTCTTGGTGGTTGCCATGGTCGGCTGCGTGCTGGCATCGTATGCTTGGAAGATGAAGGAGAAGGTTGAGGCGGGTGACACGCGGCTTCTAGAGTACTCTAACGAAAGGAACAGGCTGCAAGAAGAGTGTGAGAGGTTGAAAGAGAGAAACGCCGATCTTCGCAGCCAACTTCAAGACGCGAAGGGAAGGTTGCGTGCTTCGGAAGCCGAGTCGCCGCGCGACGGGGAAGATTCGGAAACAGAAGAGGCCCCGCCTTCGGCATTGCGGAACAATCAGGGTACGGACGTCCACGAGAAACTGAGGCGCCTAAGAAACTACGATGATGCTCTCGCGGTACTTAAGCCGCTACTGAGCCGGCTTGCGGAGAAAGAAACGTCGGCCAAGGAGCGAAAAGCACTGAACACCCTGATACATGAGGGCGGGCAACCAAACCATTCGCAGGGCACCCCTTCGGAGCTTGGGGGGGGCGGCGCACAAGAATAGAAGGGTTGCTATCCAGACGAAAATGTCTGCTCGTGTCAAGAAGTTTCTGTAAATACGTTTGCTCCGGGTATTGCGCGTAGCCGTTGGTTGTTGGTTTTGTTGACAGCCCCCCTCGAGGGGGGCTGTCAACAGTTTTCTGTTTTATCCAGCCTTTCTTTGCCCGCGCTTTCCGGGCGGTGCTTGTGCGATGTGGTCCATGACAAGATAGCGCGTGGTCTCACACTGCCACGCCTCGTGGCGCTCGAGAAGCTGGGCGCCGACCAGGCGGTCGCAGGACGCCTCGTTGGGGAAGATGCCCACCACGT
>JAPXRP010000131.1:0-12284 GCA_033813475.1 Candidatus Hydrogenedentota bacterium | reverse complement strand
CGCTTTTGGTAATAATGGATTATCATTTACGCGAAGGGTGTTTCGGGAGGGGTGGCTTGTGAAAGGAGTCTGGATGCGCGCATGGCGGGTTATGGCGTGGACGGGGCTGGCGGCCGCGTGCCTTGCGGGGTGCGGGAAGCCGGCGCCGTTGCCGGACGGGGGGCGGCTGGGGGTGGCGACGTCCATTGCGCCTTTTGGGCAGTTTCTGGAGCGGATCGGGGGCGGGGCGGTGGCGGTGACGGTGCTGGTGCCGTCGGGCCAGGCGGCGGAGACGTTTCAGGTGCTTCCGCGGCAGATGGAGGAGTTGAGCCGGGCGCGGGTGTATTTCCTGGTGGGGATGCCCTTTGAGGAGGTGCTGGCGGGGAAGCTGCGGGGGATGCCGGGGGCGCCGAAGATTGTGGACCTTCGGGAGCATGTGGACCTGCTGCACTTCGACTGCGGCGCAGAAGACGGCCCCCATGGACCCCCGTCCACTTCGTCCACGGAGTCCGCCCCGTCCACAGGGGGGCACGGCGGCCACGACCACGGCCACGACCACGCGCACGAGGGGCCGGACCCGCATTACTGGATGGACCCCCTGCGGGCCAAGCAGGCGGCGGCGGTCCTGGAGGCGGCGCTGGCGGAGGCGTTTCCGGAGCATGCGGCGTCCTTCGCGGCGAACCGCGCCGCCCTCGACGCCGAGCTGGACGCGGTCCACGCGCGGGTGGCGGAGCTGCTGGCCCCGTTCCGGGGGTCGGTGATGCACGTGTACCACCCGGCTTTTGGGTACTTCTGCGACCGCTACGGCCTGACCCAGGAGGCGCTGGAGAGCGGGGGGAAGAGTCCGGGCGCGCGGCGGATCAACGAGCTGGCGGAGACCATGAAAAGCGCCGGGGTGCGGGCCGTTTTCACGCAGCCGCAGTTCACGCAGGGGGAGGCCGCGACCCTGGCCGCGGCGGTGGGGGCGCGCCTGGTGACGCTGGACGACCTGGCGCCGGACTACGCGGCGAACCTGGAGCGGATTGCCCGGGCGCTGGCGGAGGGGCTTGCGCGATGACCGCCGTCCCCGCCGTCTCCCTGCGCCGCGTCACCTGCGGCTACGGCGCCGAGCCGGTGCTGCGGGAGGTGGACATGACGGTGATGCCGGGCCAGTTTGTGACGGTGGTCGGCCCGAACGGCGGCGGCAAGACGACGCTTTTCCGCGCCATGCTCGGCCTGCTGCCCGTCTCCTCCGGCGAGGCGCGCCTGTTCGGCGAGCCGCCCGGGGACGGGCGCAGCCGCGTCGGCTACGTTCCCCAGCAGTTCACCGCCGACCCGCTGTTCCCCGTGCGCGTGCGCGAGGTGGCGGCCATGGGGCGGCTGGGGGCGCGGGAGCCGCGCCGGGAGCGGGCGGCGCGGGTGGACCGCGCGCTGGCGACGGTGGGGCTTTCGGACCAGGCGGGCCGGTGGTTCAACGACCTGTCGGGGGGCCAGCGCCAGCGGGTGCTCATCGCGCGCGGCCTGGCGACGGAGCCCGAGCTGCTGCTGCTGGACGAGCCGACGTCGAACCTGGACGCGACGGCGGAGGAGGCGGTGCTGGAGGTGCTGGACGGGCTTCGCGGCCGGCTGACGGTGCTGCTGATCACGCACCACGCGAAGGTGGCGTCGCGCTTTCTGGACGTCATCTACTGTGTGAACCGGACGGTGCATGTCCACCCGCCCACGGCGCACGTGGACGAGGACCTCATGCGCCACATCACGGGGCTGGGTCTTCCGGGCAGCGCGGGCGCGGACGGCGGGGGGTGCGGCCATGGGTGACTTCTGGCATGCCGTGGCGGCGTATCCCCTGGCGCGCAACGCCCTGCTGGCGGCGCTGCTGGTCAGCGTGGCCTGCGGGGTGGTGGGGTCCTATGTGGTGGTGCGGCGGATCACCTACATCGCCGCGGGGGTGGCGCACTGCGTGCTTGGCGGGCTGGGGGCGGCGCGGTACCTCAGCGTGACGCGCGGGTGGGACTGGCTGCGCCCGGAATACGGCGCGCTGGCGGCGGCGCTGGGTGCGGCGGGGCTCATCGGGTGGATTTCCCTGCGCCACCGCGAGCGCGAGGACACGGTCATCAGCGCCGTGTGGAGCGTGGGCATGGCGGCGGGCATCCTTTTTCTCCACGCGACCCCGGGGTACAACCAGGATCTCATGGGCTATCTCTTCGGCAACATCCTGCTGGTGACGGGGCGCGGGCTGGGATTCCTGCTCCTGCTCGACGCGGTGATTCTCGGGCTGGCGGCGCTCTTCTTCCGCCCCTTCCTCGCCGTGTGCTTCGACGAGGAGTTTGTGCGCCTGCGCAACCTGCCGGCGGACGCCTACTACCTGCTGCTGCTGGCCATGACCGCGCTCACCGTCGTCGCCCTGTCCATGGTCGTCGGCGTCGTGCTGGTCATCGCCCTGCTCACCCTGCCCGCTGCGGCGGCGGGCCGCTTCGCCGGGTCCCTCCTCCAGATGATGGCCGGGGCCACGGTCCTGTGCGCCCTGTTCTGCGTGGCCGGGCTCACCGTCAGCTACCGCCCCGACTGGCCCGCGGGCCCCGTGATCATCCTGATCGCCGGGGCCGCCTACCTCGCCGCGGCGCTGGCGCCCCGCCTGTTCCGGCGCGCGCGCAAATAGCCGCGCGCCCGGCGGATTGTTTTCCGCCGCGTTTTGGTGCTATCTTGACACCGAGTGCAACCCAACCCATGGAGGGAATTGACATGGCGCGTCACGAACAGAGCGTTGTCCTGCTGAACAGGGCGGTGGCGGACGAATTGTCGGCGGTCCACCAGTACATGTACTTCCACTTCCACTGCGACGACCAGGGCTACGACCTGCTGGCCAACCTTTTCAAGCGCACGGCCATCGAGGAGATGCTGCACATCGAGCGGATCGCCGAGCGCATCCTCTTCCTCAAGGGCGACGTGGAGATGGTCGCGGAGCATCCGGTCAGCAAGATTTCCGACGTGAAGGAGATGCTGGAACTGGCCTGCCAGATGGAGACGAACAGCGCGGCGGCCTACAACCGCTGGGCGAACGAGTGCGGCGCCAACGCCGACTCCGCGTCCAAGAAGCTCTTCGAGGACCTCGTCATGGACGAGGAGCGCCATTTCGACCAGTACGACACCGAAATGGACCACCTGAAGATGTACGGCGAGAACTACCTGGCCCTTCAGTCCATCGAGCGCAGCAAGCGCACCGGCATGGGCGGCCCCATGGGCGGCGCGGGCGCCTGATTTCGGGGTTTTTGGTTTTTCTGCGGGCCGGACAGGCGGGACGCCTGCCCGGCCCGCCGTGTGTGTGGACGAAGTGGACGGGGTGGACAGAGTGGACGAAGACGGTGCCCGTCCACCCCGTCCACTTCGTCCACCCCGTCCACCGTGTCTTGTGTGCCTTGTGCGCGGGCTTGCGCGCTTCATTTGGTTTGGGGGGGCGGGTCGGGTAAAATGCGTGCGGCGGCGGGCCCCCGCGCGGGGGCGGCGGCCATGGGTGCAGGCAACAGGGACAGGCGCATGAAGGATTTGTTTGGCGGGCTGGGCGTTGATCTGATGAACGAGGTGGGGGCGATTGTGCTGGGCGGCGGGCGCGGCACGCGCCTGTACCCGCTGACGCGGGTGCGCTCAAAGCCGGCGGTGCCGCTGTGCGGCCGCTACCGTCTGGTGGACATTCCGCTGAGCAACTGCATCCACTCGGGCATCCTGCGGATCCTCGTGCTGACGCAGTTCAACAGCCACTCGCTGAACCGGCACATCAAGAACACGTACAAGTTTGACGAGTTCAGCGGGGGCTCGGTGGAGATTCTGGCGGCGGAGCAGACGAACGACATCGGCGACTGGTTCCAGGGGACGGCGGACGCGGTGCGCAAGCACCTGCTGCACATCCGGCAGCGGGGCCTGAAGCATTTCCTGATCCTCTCGGGCGACCAGCTCTACCGGATGGACTACCGGACGCTGCTGGACACGCACCTGCGCAACAACGCGGACATCACGGTGGCGGCGCTGCCGGTGGACCGGGAGTCGGCGAAATCCTTCGGCATCATGAAGGTGTCGCGCAGCGGCGCGATCCGGCGCTTTGTGGAGAAGCCGCGCGAGGACGCCGCGCTGGACCAGCTGGTGACGCCGCCGGGTCTCTTCAGCGACTTCGGCCTGGAGCCGAAGGGCCGCAAGCACCTGGCGTCCATGGGCGTGTACGCCTTCAAGGCGGAGGTGCTGGAGGAGCTGCTGCTGCGCAACCCGTCGTGGGTGGACTTCGGCAAGGAGATCATCCCCGGGGCGCTCAAGACGCACCGTGTCTTCGCGCACATGTTCAGCGGGTTCTGGGAGGACATCGGGACGGTGCGGTCGTACTTTGACGTGAGCATGGCCATGACGTCGCCGGACCCGCCCTTCGACCTGCACGACCCGGACCACATGATCTACACGCACGCGCGCATGCTGCCGGGGGTGAGGATGGTGGACGCGAAGGTGAGGCATTCCATCCTCTGCAGCGGGTCGCAGATCGAGCGGGCGGTGATCCGCAACAGCATCATCGGCATCCGCAGCCGGATCCGGCCGGGCGCGGTGATCGAGCGGGCCATCGTGCTGGGGTCGGACTACTTCGAGGCGGAGCCGCCGGAGGAGGTCGGGGTGGCCATCGGCATCGGGCGCAACGCCCGCATCTCCCAGGCCATCATTGACCACAACGCCCGCATCGGGGACAACGTGGTCATCCGCGGGTCTGACCGCATGAAGGACTATGACGGCGACGGCTACGCCATCCGCGACGGCATCGTGGTGGTGTTCAAGGACGCCGTCATCCCGTCGGGCACCCGCATCGTCTGACGGCGGCCGAAACCCGGCGGAACCGCCGCGCCATCCAGGAAGGAGTCGTTCGCTTGACGCACCAAGAGGGCAGGGAGTTCCGCTGGCATGAGGGCCTGGCCATCTGCGTTTCCATGATCGGCGTGCAGCTGTGCAGCGAGGTCATCAACCAGTGGGGCCTGTATTTCTACTCGCCGTCCGGCGGCGTGGGCCGCACGCTTTACGTGCCCGTGGCGCTGGTGGGGATCATCTTCATCATCGGCACGCTGTGGGACGCCGTGAGCAGCCCGGTGGTGGGGATCCTTTCGGACAAGACCCCGACGCGGCCGGGAAAGTGGCGGATGCTTCCGATCCCCGGACGGCGTCTCCCCTACATTTTTTGGGGCGCCCTCGGCATGGTCTTCACGCTGGTCGGTTTCTGGTATCCCCCGGTGGAGGGGCCGTCGCTGCTGAACCTCGCCTACGGCACGGTCTTCCTGTGCGCCCACTGGACCCTGTTCTCCCTGGCCGTGGTGCCGCTTAACGCGCTGGGGCCGGAAATCGCCCGGTCAGAGTCGGCCCGCGTGGCCGTCGGCACCTGGGTCGCCGTGGGCATGATCCTCGGCCTCGCCTTCGCCAACGCCCTTCCGGGCGTGCTCATCACGGCGCTGGACCCGGGGCGCGTGGAGAGCAGCCTGGCCCTGCGGTTCGCCGGGCCGGTCGCCGAGGTCCGCGGGGCCGTGGGGCGCCTGCTGCCCCCGGGCGAGACCGGGCTGGAGGCCGACGGGGCGGAGGGCCTGACCGTCGTCAAGGAGGACGGCGGCGGCGCCTCCGTGTCCGTGGCGGGGCCGCTTTACGAGCGCATCCGCGAGCACACGCAGGAGGAGGCCGTGGGGGCGGCGTTTCCGGAGGCGCTCCGGGAAAAGATGACCCCGGTGCGGCGCAAGGCGTGGTCCGGCGCGCGGTTTGACGCGCCGGGGCCCGACGCCGCGCAGATGGACGCGATCCGGGCGCGCCTGGCGCCGGTGGTCGCGGCGGCCTTCGCCGCGGAGAGCCAGGCCGGCGTGGAGGGGGAGGTCTTCTCCGTCACCTACCCGACGTCGCAGGCGGAGCTCATGGACGCGGAGGCGCTGGCGGCGGCGCTTGCGGGCGCGCCGGGCGTCCAGGGGCCGGTGGGGGTGGAGAAGGGCGCGGCCCACCTGCGCCTGACACTGCCCCCCGGCACCGAGCCGTCGGGCGAGCTGGCCGATTTTCTGGCGGGGGCCGCGGCCCGCGAGGCCGTGCGGGCCAATCTCATCCTGATGGACGAGCAGGGGGGGCGGATTGTGGCGTTCACCCGCGCCCTGCGGGGCGACCTGGCCTTCGCGCGCGTGCTTTCCCTGCTGTCCGGGGCGCCGGGCGACCCGTCGGCCACGCGCCGCGAGGAGTCCTTCTCCCCCGCGGGCTACCGGCGCGTCGCCATGATCTTCGCCATTGTCTCGTTCCTCACCTTCCTGTGCCCCGTGCTGCTGGTCCGCGAGCGCTACGACTCCGAGGCGGTGCCCTCGGACCCGCTGCCCTACGGGCGGGCGCTGCTGGACGCGCTGCGCAACAAGCCCTTCCTGATCTACGCCGCGTCGTTCTTCCTGTTCACCATCGGGTTTCTCGCCGTGCAGCGGGCGCTGCCGTACTGGGCGGAGCTGGGGCTGGACGGCGACGAGGGCACCATCACGAAGCTGCTGGTGCCGTTCATCCTGGTGGCCGTGGGGTCCTATGCCGTGATTCCCATGGTGGCGCACCGCGTCCACATGAAGTGGATGATGTTCGCCGCCCTGGCCATCATCGCCACGGGCATGCCCTTCATGTACCTCATCGGGAAGTCCGGGGCGGACTTCGCCACGCGCCAGTTGATGGGCATGCTGCTTTTCGGCTATTGCGGCGTCGGCCAGGCCATCATCTATGTCATGATCGTGCCCATGATGGGCGACATCATAGACCACGACGAGCGGCTGTCCGGCGAGCGGCGCGAGGCGCTTTACAACGGCCTGAGCGCCTTCATCTGGAAGGCGTCCATGGCCGGGTCGGTCCTGCTCGCCTCGCTCTCCATGAGTGTCTGGGGCAACCGGGTCGAGGAGCACACCGGCGTGCTGCTGGTGGGGCCCTTCGCCGGCCTCTTCGGGCTGCTCGGCATGTTTGTCATCGCGCTGTACCCCGTGATGAAGCCCGGGGCGGCGAAGAAGGACGGCACCCCATGAAACAGCGCCTGCTGGACGCCTTCGCCTCGGGAAGGGCCGCCGTCGCGGTCGTCGGCGCGGGTTATGTCGGCATCCCCCTGGCGAAACACTTTCTGGACGCCGGGCACCCGGTCATCGTCCACGACACGGACCCCGCCAAGGTGGACGCGCTCCGCGCGGGCGTGTCGCCCCTGCGCCACCTGCCCGGCGACTGGGCGGCGAAGGCAACGGCCGCCGGAAACCTCACCGCCTCGGCGGACCCCGCCTGCCTCGCGGGCGCCGACGCCGTGATCCTGTGCGTGCCCACGCCCCTGACGGCGCACCGCGAACCCGACCTGTCCTGCGTGCGCGCCGCCGTGGCGGCGGCGGCGGCGGTCCTGCGGCCGGGCATGCTGGTGGTCCTGGAAAGCACCACCTGGCCCGGCACCACGGAGGAGGTGGTGCGGCCCCTGCTGGAGGCGGGCGGGCTGCGCGCGGGTGCGGACTTCTTCCTGGCCTTTTCCCCCGAGCGCGAGGACCCCGGCAACACGCGCCACGCCCTGCCCGACATCCCCAAGGTGGTCGGCGGCGCCACGGCGGACTGCACGGAGGTGGCGTCGGCGCTCTATGGGCGGGTGTTCCGGACGGTTGTGCCCGTGAGCCGGCCGGCCGCCGCCGAAATGGCGAAACTGCTGGAGAACGTGTTCCGCAGTGTGAACATCGCGCTGGTCAACGAGCTGAAGATGCTCTGCGACCGCATGGGCCTCGACGTGTGGGAGGTCATCGCCGCGGCGGCCACCAAGCCCTTCGGGTTCATGCCCTTCCAGCCCGGTCCCGGCCTCGGGGGCCACTGCATCCCCATTGACCCCTTCTACCTCACCTGGAAGGCCCGCGAGTACGGCTTCACCACCCGCTTCATCGAGCTGTCCGGCGAGATCAACACCTCCATGCCCCAGTATGTCGTGACCCGGACCATGGAGGCGCTGAACGAGCGCGGAAAGACGCTCAAGGGCGCGCGCGTCCTCGTGCTGGGCGCGGCGTACAAGGCCGACGTGGACGACCTGCGCGAGTCCCCCGCCCTGCGCATCCTGGAACTGCTCCGGGGCCACGGCGCCGACGTGTCCTACAGCGACCCCCACATCCCCCGGCTCGCCGGGCCGCCCCCGATGGAAAGCGCCCCCCTCACGGCGGAGACGCTGGCGGCGGCGGACTGCGTCCTCATCACCACGGCCCACACGGCCTACGACGCGGACTTCATCGTCCGCCACAGCCCCCTGGTCGTGGACACCCGCAACTTCACCCGCCATGTCCGCGAGGGCCGCGAGAAGATTGTGAAGGCGTGAAGGCGGGGACCGTCCCCTGCACGGCACGGGGGCGGCGCGCTTGTCGGACAGGTCAGACCAGTCGGACCGGTCGGACCCGTCCGACGACTCCCCCTTCCCCGCCTCCGGCCTCCGCGCGCCCTTGTGGCGGCGGCGGGGTTTCGGGTACCTTTAGGACTCCCGCGGGGTCCGGTCCGGCGGTGTGCCGGGGCCGGGGCCGCCGCGGGGGGAGGTGACGCGTGGAACTGAGCCTGCTTGATCTGGCGGCGTTTGCCGGGGCCATCGGCTTTGTCGTCGTCTTCAGCATGTACAAGAGCCGGAGCGGCGGCGCGACGGGGGAGGACTACTTCCTCGCGGGGCGCGGGCTGACGTGGCCGCTCATCGGGCTGTCCATCGTGGCGGCGAACCTGTCCACGGAGCAGTTTGTGGGCATGGCGGGCCAGGGCGCGGGGAACGCGGGGCTCGCAGTCAGCAACTGGCAGCTCACGGGCGCCGTGGGCGTGGTGGTGGTGGCGTTTGTGTTTCTTCCGCGCTTTCTGCGGGCGGGCATCTACACCATGCCGGAGTATCTGGAGTACCGCTACAACACCTGGGCTCGGGCGCTCATGGCGGTGTACACCGTGGTCATCTATGTGCTGGTGACGACCGCCACGGTGCTCTACTCCGGCGCGCTCACGCTGCACACCATTTTCGGCCTGCCGATGACGGGCGCGGTGTGGCTCATCGGCGGGGTGGCGGCGGTGTACACGGTCTGGGGCGGCCTGAAGGCCGTGGCCTGGGCCGACCTCATCCAGGGCGCGGGGCTGCTGCTGGGCGGGCTGCTCACGATGGTGCTGGGGTTCCGGGCCGTGGGCGGGGTGGACGCCTTTTTCGCGCACAACGCGGACCGGCTCCACATGATCCTTCCGGCGGACCACCCGGTGCTGCCGTGGACCGGGCTCCTCGCGGGCATGTGGATCCCCATCTTCTACTACTGCGGCCTGAACCAGTTCATCGTGCAGCGGGCGCTGGCCGCGAAGAGCCTGCGCCAGGGCCAGCTCGGCGTCATCTTCGCCGGGGCCCTGTGGCTGCTGGTGCCGTTCTTCATCGTGTTCCCGGGGATCATGGCGGCGCAGCTCTACGGGGACACGCTGTCCACGCCGGACCAGGCCTACCCCACGCTCCTGCGCGAGATCATCCCGCGCGGCCTGCGCGGGCTCATGCTGGCCGCCCTGGCCGGGGCCGTCATCAGCTCCATCGCGTCCATGCTCAACAGCGCCTCCACGGTGTTCACCATGGACCTCTACCGGCGCTACGCCCACCCCGGCGCGTCGCAGGGGCTTCTCGTGGGCATGGGCCGCGCCGCCACCCTCGTCTTCCTGGTGATGGGCTGCCTCATCGCGCCCTTCCTGGCCAACCCGCGCTTCGGCGGCATTTTCAACTACATCCAGGAGTTCCAGGGTTACATTTCCCCCGGCATCCTCGCGGTGTTCGTGTTCGGATTCGCCGTGCCCCGCGCCCCGGCCTTCTCCGGCGTGGCGGCGCTGCTGCTGGCGCCCCTGGTCTACGGCGCCCTCCAGTGGGGCATGGGCGACGTGGCCTACCTCCACCGCATGGCGATCACCTTCGGCGTGGCCCTGGCGGCCATGGCCGTCATGACGCTGGCCGCTCCGGCGAAGGAGCCCAAGGTGCTGCCCGTCCGCGAGGAAATG
The DNA here is from genome assembly GCA_033813475.1 of Candidatus Hydrogenedentota bacterium. Lineage (GTDB taxonomy): Bacteria > Hydrogenedentota > Hydrogenedentia > Hydrogenedentales > CAITNO01 > JAAYBR01. Next base: position 2,321 of record JAPXRP010000131.1, on the reverse strand, counting down.
GACATGCGCACCGACAAGGTCGCCGTCGCCGCGGCGGCGGCGGTGTTTGCCGGGATCGGCGCGTTCTACGCGGTGTTCTGGTGATGGCGGGGGAAGGCCAAAGACAAGGCAGGCGGGACGCCTGCGGTACGAAGAAGGCGCGTGGGTCGCGGTCCCGTAGCGCAGGCGTCCCGCCTGCCTCGTCTTCCTTCCCGCAGCCGACCAAGAACACTTTCTCCTCGTTCCCAAGTTTCACTTGGGAACGCACTTGGCGGCGAAGCTCCGCTTCGCGATTCCCAGGGTGCGAAGCACGGGCGGGGGAGCCGGCGGAAATGCAAAGCGCAGCTTTGCACACAAGCACGTTCCCAAGTAAAACTTGGGAACGAGTAAGAATGTGGACGCGCCCTCTGGGCGCGTTCTTGGTTGCGTTGTGACCTAAGCCAACAGGAGACAGACGATGAAAAAGAAAAGCATCCGCGCCGGGATTGTGGGCGCGGGGTTCAGCGCGCGGTTTCACTGGGAGGCCGTGTCCCGGGTGCACGGGGTGGACGTGGACGTGCGCGGGGTCTACGCGCTGGACCGGGCGCAGGCGGAGGACTACGCGCGGCAGCGCGGCATCACGGCGTATGACTCGCTGGACGCGCTGCTGGACGACGTGGACGTGGTCCACTGCTGCGTGCTGGTGGCGGGGCATGAGGAGGTGGCCGTGGCGGCGCTGAAGCGCGGGCGGCATGTCATCCTGGAAAAGCCCTTCACGGGCTACTGCGGCGACGGCTCGGAGGACTTTCACGGGGACCGGTTCCCGAAGGAGGACGCCCTGCGCGCCGGGCTGGAGAGCGTGCGCCGCATGCTGGCGGCGGAGCGCGCAAGCGCGGGCCGCATCTGCTACGCCGAGAACTGGGTCTACGCCCCGGCGGTCCAGCGGGAGCGCGAGGTGCTGGAGAAGACGGGCGCGCAGATCCTCTGGATCCACGGCGAGGAGGCGCACTCGGGGTCGCACAACGCCACCTACGCCTACTGGAAATTTTCCGGCGGCGGCGTGATGATCGGCAAGGGCTGCCACCCCCTGACCGCCGCGCTCTACCTCAAAGCCGTCGAGGGCCGCGCGCGGAACGGGAAGGCCATCAAGCCGGTGTCCGTGTCGGCGCGGACCGCCGCCCTCACGCGCATGGAAAACTTCCAGAACGAGGGCCACATCCGCCGCGACTACCACGACATTGACGACTTCTCCATGATGCACGTCACCTTCGAGGACGGCACGCTGGCCACGGTCTTCGCGTCGGACATCGTCCTCGGCGGCATCCACAACTGGCTGGAGGTCTGCGCGAACAACCACCGCACCCTCTGCAACATCAACCCGAACACGGCCATGCAGGTCTACAACCCCGTGGACGCCAACTTCCGCGACATCTACACCGTGGAGAAGACGGGCACGAAGCAGGGCTGGACCAACATGCCGCCGGACGAGGACTGGTTCACGGGCTACCCGCAGGAGATCGAGGCCTTCTACCGCGCCCTCACGGACGGCACGCCCGTCGAGAGCGACAGCCTCCTCGGCGCGGACACCGTCTCCACCATCTACAGCGCCTACGTCTCCGCCGAGCGCGGCGGCGCCGAAACCCCCGTCACCTCGTTCAGGGAGTAACCCCATGACCAACGAACAGTGGGAAAAGCTGCTGGCCGTGCTGGACGGGCACCGCGTGGACCCCGCCCCCGTCGGCTTCATCATTGACAGCCCCTGGCTCCCCGGATGGGCCGGCACGAGCATCCTCGACTATTACGCCGACGGCGAGCGCTGGCTGGAGGCCAACCTCCGCGCCGTCACCCGCTGGCCGGACATTCTGTTCCTGCCGGGATTCTGGTCGGAGTACGGCATGTGCACCGAGCCCTCCGCCTTCGGCGCGCGGTGCATGTGGCACGAAAACGAGTTCCCCTTCGCCGACAAGACCGCCGACTCCCTCGACGCCGCCCTGGCCGCGCCGGTCCCCGTGCCCGGCCGCGACGGCATGACCCCCTTCGTGCTGAAACGGCTGGCCCACACCGAGGCGCGCATCCGCGCGGAGGGCCACGCCGTCCGCTTCGCCGTCGCCCGCGGACCCCTCAACATCGCCGGGTTCCTCCTCGGCAACACCGAGTTTCTCCTGGGCATGAAGATCGAGCCCGACAAGACCCACGCCCTGCTCGACCGCGTCACGGACTTCCTCTGCGGATGGGTCCAGGCGCAGAAGGCCGCCTTCCCCGGCATCGGCGGCGTCCTCGTCCTCGACGACCTCGTCGGCTTCTGCGGCCCCGAAGACTGCGTGGAATTCGCCAACCCCTACCTGGCCCGGCTCTTCGCCGCC
>JAPXRP010000130.1:0-12310 GCA_033813475.1 Candidatus Hydrogenedentota bacterium | reverse complement strand
CTGGGCACTTTTGTGGACCCGCGCCAGGACGGCGGAAGGCTGAACGAGCGGACCCGCGCCTGCGAGGATCTCGTGGAGCTGCTGGAGATTGACGGCCGGGAAATGCTGCTGTACAAGTCCCTGAAGGCGGACGTGGGCGTGATCCGCGGCACATCGGCCGACCCGTCCGGCAACATCACCATCGAGGATGAGGCGATCTGCATGGAGAGCCTGGAGGGGGCCATGGCCGTCAAGCAGCAGGGTGGCATTGTCATTGCCCAGGTGGAGAAACTGCTGGACGGCCCCGCGCACCCCCATGATGTGCGCATCCCCGGCATTTTTGTGGACTATGTGGTCGTGGCGCAGTCGCGCCAGGCCCACCCGCACACCCTGTTTGTTGACCACGACCCCAGTTACACGGGAACGGTGCGCGTGGATCTCGCCAAAGAGATCGCGCCCATGCCCATGACCTGGGAGAAGGTGCTGTGCCGCCGCGCGGCCTGCGAGCTGCGGCCCGGCCACAAGGTCAACCTCGGCGTGGGCATCCCCATGGGGGTGGCGCAGGTGGCCTACGAGGAGGGGCTGCTGGACACGATGGTGCTGAACACGGAGGTGGGCGTGATCGGCGGGCTGCCGCAGGGCGGCAAGAACTTCGGCCCGGCGAAGAACCCGTCGGCCTTCATGTCGCAGGCGGCCATGTTCGACTTCTACGACGGCGGCGGGCTCAACGTGACCTGCGTGGGCATGGCCCAGGTGGACCGCGAGGGCAACGTGAACGTGAGCAAGATCGGCCCGAAGATCATCGGGACCGGCGGCTTCGTCAACATCACCCAGGCGACCAGGGAGGTCATCTTCTGCGGCGAGTTCACGGCGGTCGGCGCCGACGTGCAGGTGGCGGACGGCGGGCTGCGCATCGCCCAGGACGGCAAGGTGGCGAAGTTCGTGGAGCAGGTGGAGCAGATCACCTTCAGCGGCCGCTACGCCCGCGAGGGGGGGCACAACGTGCTCTACGTCACGGAGCGGTGCGTGTTCAAACTCGTCCCCGAGGGCCTGATGCTGGTCGAGATCGCCCCCGGCGTGGACCTGGAGCGCGACATCCTCGGCCGCATGGGCTTCCAACCCCTCGTGTCGCCGGACCTGCGCCCCATGGACGCCGCCCTCTTCGCCGAAGGCCCCATGGGGCTGGCGCGGCGGTTTGCCGGCGCCTGAGCCCTGAACCGCGCAAACCCGACAGAAACGCGCCGCGCGCCGGGGGGTTTACCCGTGCGGTGCGTTCTGCTATAATCCGCCCGCTCCGGCCAGTCCGGCCGGGGCGCGTGAAAATCAGCAGAAAGGATTTCCGGCCGTGCCCATCAAATACTACTGCCCGAAGTGTCACCGCCGTTTTCTGGAGTGGGGCGCCGAGAAGCTCTCGCACACCTGCCCGAACGCCGAGTGCGAATCAGCCGCCCTCGTCCTGATGGAGTCCACCACCCTGGAGGCGCCGGAGAAGCCCAAGCTGAAGAAGGTGAAGCGCAAAAAGACCCCGCCCGTGATCCCCATGGGCGATGACTTCGACGTGGACGAGGCGATGGTGGACATGCCGCTTGAGGACGAGGATTTCGAGGACGTCGAGGTGGAGGAGGAGGAGACGGAGGAGGTGGAGGAGGCGGAAGAGGTGCTGGAGGAGACCACGGACGACTTCGACGAGGAGGCCGAGGCGACAGAGGACCTGGAGGCCGACGATGCGGACGAGGAGATCGCGGACGACGATCTCAACGGCGGCGATCTGCCGCTGGACACCGAGGAGCTCTAGGCACGGACGGGAAAGAACCGGGCGCCCGGAACACGCCGCCGCGCGTTCCGGGCGCCTTCCATTTTGACGGGGGAAACGCCCCTCAGTTCGCCGGCGCCGCCGCCTCCCAGGGCTCCTTCGGGGCCGGCTCCTCGGCAAGGGACACGTTGATCTTGTCGTACTGGTAGGAAACCTTCACCGCCGGCGCGGCCTCCTTGAACTCCTTGCGGAAAAAGGCGGCCAGGGTGGCCTCGGCGGGCACGGTGACGGTGATTTTCCGCTGGGGCGGCGGAAGCTCGTTCACCGGCCCCTCGAAAACGACGGCGCACTCCATCCGCTGCGCCAGGTCGTTCAGCACCTCAATCAGGTCGCGGTCTTCATAGGCCACCGGGCTCTCCGGAACCGGCGTGGTGATCTTCCGGTGAAAGTCCGCGGAAAGCTCCTCGCCGAGCATGACGTCCGAGGCGTTGGACGACGTGCCCGCGGCGCTGGGCGCGGGTTTCGCGGCGGGGGCGCCGGCGCGCTCAACGGACACCACCTGCCGGCGGGGAATCTTCATGGGCGGCTGCCCCGGAACAGTTTCCACCTCGACGCTGCTGGGGGTCTCCCGGATCACCCGGCCGCCGCGCAGCTGCTTGCCGTTCTTCAGGGTGATGACATCCCCCTCAATCGGGGTACTGCTGGAAGGGCTGTCCTCCGCAGGCTCCGCATCTTCGGCGGGTTCGGCGGCGTCGGCGTCCGTCGTCTTCGCATCCGGCGTGCCGGCGGGCGCGTCCTGCGCCCGCGACACGGCGGGCGCGAAGAACACCAGGGCCAGCGCGACAAGGCAAACGGCATGCAGTTTCATGGGGCGCTCCTTTCAGAATGGCCCCCTCATTCTAGTGGGGGGACGGCTTCAAGTCAACCGGCGCGCGCCCGGGTGGCGGCGTGACGGGCGGGCATGATAGGCTTGTGTGCGGCCCAACGGCGGTTTTCAAGGAATTTGTATGGAAAAGCTGCGTTTTTTGACGGAAGAGGATGTGCGGCGGGTTCGCCGCGAGTTTGGCACGCCGGCGTTTGTCTACGACCGGGCCTCGCTGGAGGCGCGGGGGCGCGAGGTGCTCGCGTTTCCGAACGCCTTCGGGCTGACGGCGCGCTATGCCATGAAGGCCTGCCCGAACGCGGCGGTGCTGCGCGTGTTCCACGGCCTGGGGCTGCACATTGACGCGAGCAGCGGGTTTGAGGCGGCGCGCGCGATGCGCGCGGGAATCCCCGCTTCGCGCATCCAGATCACGGCGCAGGAGCTTCCGGACGACCTGGAGGCGCTGGTGCGGGCGGGGTGCCTCTTTAATGCGTGCTCCATCCGCCAGCTGGAGGCCTACGGGCGGCTCTTTCCGGACGCTGAGGTCTCGGTGCGGGTCAACCCGGGCCTGGGCTCCGGCCACACGAACCGCACGAACGTGGGCGGCCCGGGGGCGAGCTTCGGCATCTGGCATGAGCATCTGGACGAGGCGCTGGCGGCGGCGGAGGCGCACGGACTGCGCGTGACGGGCATGCACACGCACATCGGGTCGGGTTCCGACCCGGAGGTGTGGGTCCGCTGCGCGGGGCTCTCCCTCGGAATCGCGGCGCGCCTGCCGGAGGTGACGCGCCTGAGCCTGGGCGGCGGCTACAAGGTCGCGCGGATGTCCGACGAGAAGGGGGCGGACCTTCAGGAAATCGGCGCGAGGATCGTGCCCGCCTTTGAGGCCTTCGCCCACGAGCACGGCCGCCGCCTTCATCTGGAGGTCGAGCCGGGCACCTATCTGGTGGCCAACGCCGGGGCGCTGGTCAGTTCGGTGGAGGACGTGGTGGACACGGGCGCGGAGGGCTACACCTTCCTCAAGTCCGACGCGGGCATGACGGAGAACCTCCGGCCGAGCCTCTACGGCGCCCAGCACCCCCTCATCACGGTGCCCGCCGCTGCGGAGACGCGGGACACGGCGGAGTGCATCGTGGTGGGCCACTGCTGCGAGAGCGGCGACATCTTCACCCCCGAGCCGGGCAACCCCGAGGGGCTGGCGGCGCGCACCCTGACCCGCGCGGTGCCCGGCGACCTGCTGGTGATGGAGGGCGCGGGGGCCTACTGCGCCGGAATGGCCGCGAAGCACTACAACAGCTTCCCCGAATGCGCGGAGGTGCTCCGCGAGCTTGACGGGACGTTCCGCCTCATCCGGCGGCGGCAGACCCTCGACCAGATCATCCAGAACGAAGTGTGACCGACCAGCCGCGCGGCGCGGGGACCGGTTTCGTGCGCATCCTGTTCATCTGCCAGTATTTCCCGCCCGAGCCGGGGGCGCCGGCGGCGCGGACCCATGAGCATGCGCGGGCCTGGGCGCGCCTCGGCCACGAGGTCACCGTGGTCTGCGGCGTGCCGCATTATCCCGAGGGCGTGGTGCCCCCGGAATACCGGGGCCGCCCGCTGACCCGCGAGCAGGTGGACGGCGTGACCGTGCTGCGCTGCTGGATGTTCGCCGCCAGGAACCGGGGCGTTGTCCTCCGCAGCCTCTCCTTTCTCTCTTTCATGCTTTCCTCCACCGTGGTCGCGGCGTTTCTTGCCGGTCCGGCGGACGTGGTCGCCGCGACCTCGCCGCAGCTGCTGTGCGGCGTGTCCGGCTGGATCGCCGCCCTGCGCCGCCGCTGCCCCTTCATTTTCGAGGTGCGCGACCTCTGGCCCCGGCAGATCGTGGACCTGGGCGTCATCACCAGTCCCCTGCTCATTGCCCCGCTCAGGTTCCTGGAGAAATTCCTCTACCGCCGGGCGGCGGCCGTGGTGGCCGTGGCCCCGGCGTCGCGCGACGCCCTCATCGCCGACGGCGTGCCCGCCGGGCGGGTGCACTGCATCCCCAACGGCATCGAGGTGGACTTCTTCCGCCCCCTCCCCCGCATGAACGCCGTGCGGGAGCGGCACGGGTGGGACGAAGGTGTCTTCATTGTGCTGTACATCGGCGCCCACGGGCTGTCGCAGGGCCTGGAAACCGTGCTGGACGCGGCGAAACGCCTGGCGGACCGGCCGGACATCCGGTTTGTGTTTGCCGGGGGCGGCGCGCGGCGCGACGCCCTCATGGACCGCGCCGGGGAAATGGGGCTGGACAAGGTCACCTTTCTGAGCGCGCGGCCAAAGGCCGAAATGCCGGAATACTACGCCGCCGCCGACGTCTGTCTTGTGCCGCTGCTGAAGCGCGAGGTGTTCGAGACCAACATTCCCAGCAAGATGTTCGAGATCATGGCCTGCGCGCGCCCCATGATCCTCGGCGCCGGGGGACAGGCCCGCGCGCTGCTGGAGGAGGCCGGCGCGGGCATTGCGGTCCCCCCGGAGAATCCGGACGCGCTCGCCGCCGCCATTCTCTCCCTGAAAGAAAACCCCGGAAAGGGCCGCGCCTACGGCGAAGCCGGCAGGGCCCACGCGGAGCGGCACTGCAACCGCGCCGACCGTGCGCAGGAATATGTGGCGCTGTTCGGGTCGGTGGCGGGGGGTGGGGAGTGAGGGCGGTGGACGCTGTGGACAGGGTGGACTGCGTGGACTGTGCGGACGAAGGCCCGATGCAAATTATCTCCTAACCCTTGGCTTGGCAGAAGGTTGCGCAGAATGCGGCCGCGGGTGTACACTGTCGGCCTGTCAACCGATTATTTACCGGGGGGCCGTCCGGGGGCGGGGCGGCATGCCGGACCTACTGCAAGGAATCATCCATGGCGCGCAGCATGACCGGGTTCGGGCGGGCGACCGTCGAGTACGCGGGCGAGGGCATCACCGTCGAGGTGAGCGGTGTGAACAGCCGTTTTCTGGAGTGCATGGTGAAGCTGCCGCCGGTGTGGAGCGCCATGGAGCCGCCCCTGCGCGAGGTGGTCCGCCGCGAGGTGGCCCGGGGCAAGGTGAACGTCTTCATCCGCCGCGCCTTCGGTTCGTCGGGCCGCGCGCGGGTCACGCTGGACGAGGACGCCGCGCGGGGCTATATCGAGGGGCTCAAGCGGCTCAACGAACTGGCGGGGCTCCAGAGCGACGCGCTCCTGGGCGTGGACCGGCTGGCCCTGCTGGACGGGGTGTTCATCCACGCCGAAGCCGAGGAGGACCAGGAGGCGCTGCTGGCGGCGCTGACGGCGGCGCTGACGGCGGCGCTGGCGGCGTACAACGCGGCGCGCGAGGCGGAGGCGGCGCAGCTCATGGCGGACATGGCGGCGCGGATTGACGCGATGGCGGCGGCGACGGACCGGGTGGAGGCCCGGGTGCCGGAGATGCAGGCGGCCCACACGGAGCGCCTGCGCGAGCGGATGCGCGAACTCTGCGCCGACCCGGCGCTGAAGGAGGAGCGGGTGGCGATGGAGGCGGCGCTGATGGCCGACCGGATGGACGTGACGGAGGAGCTGGTGCGGCTGCGGTCCCATTTCGTCCGGGCGCGCGAGCTGTTCGCGTCGGCGGAGCCCGTGGGCCGCGACCTGAACTTCCTCCTGCAGGAGATGCAGCGGGAGATTAACACGGCGGGGTCCAAGCTCCGCGACCTGGACAGCGCCCGCGAGCTGCTCTGGCTCAAGTCCGAGCTGGAGAAGCTGCGCGAGCAGGTCCAGAACATCGAGTAGGCCCTTGATGAAACGCGGCAACCTGTATGTGCTGTCGGCCCCGTCCGGCGCGGGCAAGAACACCGTGCTCGACGAGGTGCGCCGCCGCGCGGAGCATCTGGTCTCGACGGTGTCGGCGACGACACGCGCCCCGCGCCCGGGCGAGGTGGACGGCCGCGACTACCACTTTCTCCCCCGGGGGGAGTTTGACCGGCGCGTGGCCGCGGGCGGGTTTGCGGAGTGGGCGGAGGTGCACGGGAACCGCTATGGCACGCTGAACGCGGAGCTGGAGCGCTGTCTGGCGGCCGGTCGTGATATACTACTGCAACTCGACGTCCAGGGGATGCGCAGCCTGAAGCGGCTCCACCCCGGGACCGTCGGCGTTTTCCTGGCGCCGCCCTCCCTGGATGAGCTGGAGCGCCGGCTGCGCGCGCGCGGCACCAACAGCGAGGAGGACATCGCGGTCCGCCTGCGCAACGCCCGGACGGAAATGGCGGCGGCGGGCGAGTTCGACCATGTGGTGGTGAACGACACAGTGGACCGGGCGGCGGACGAGATTCTCCGCATCATGGCGGAAAGACGAGGCGAGTGACTCCGGCCCCGCGCCGGAATGACCCTACAGACACGGGAGACAAGACAGATGCCTGCACCCTACTGCGTGGACGACTTCAAGGACAAGTTTGACAGCCTGTACCGGCTGGTGATTGTGGCGGGCAAGCGCTCCGTCCAGATCAGCCGCACGGAGTCGCACGGTTTCGGCGCCGCGGCCCGGGGCCGCAAGCCCACCATCACGTCCCTCGAGGAGGTGCTGGAGAACAAGCTCACCTGGTCCGCCGAAGAGGAGGCCTCGGGCGACTTCTTCGCCGACGACGAGGAGTCGGAGTGATCCCATGAAGCGGTGTTTCTCCGGCAAGACCGTCGTGCTCGGCGTGACGGGTTCCATCGCCGCCTACAAGGCGTGCGAGGTGGCGTCGCGGCTGGTGGAGTGCGGCGCGGCGGTGATCCCCGCGCTCACGGAATCCGCCTGCAAGCTCATCGGCCCCGCGACCCTGGAGGCCATCACGGGCCGCCGGGCGATCCTCGGCCTGTGGGAGCGCGGCACGGCGTCGGAGATGGAGCACATCGCCATGGCCCGCCAGGCCGACCTCTTCCTGGTCGCCCCGGCCACGGCCAACATCATCGCCAAGGCGGCCAACGGCATCGCGGACGACTGGATCTCGACGACCCTGCTGGCCACGCGCGCGCCGGTGCTCTTCGCCCCGGCCATGAACACCAACATGTACCTGCACCCGGCCACGCGCGACAACATCGCGCGGCTGCGCCGGCGCGGCGCCCTGTTCGTGGGGCCGGGCAAGGGGCGGCTCGCCTGCGGCACCGAGGGCGAGGGGCGCCTCATCGAGACGGACGTCATCCTTGAGTTCGCCGCCATGGCCCTCAACCCGCACAAGGACCTCTTCGGCCGCACCATCCTCATCACCAGCGGGGCGAACCACGAGCCCCTCGACCCGGTCCGCTACATCGGCAACCGGTCCACCGGCCGCATGGGCCGCGCCTTCGCCATGGCCGCCCTCAGCCGGGGCGCCCGGGTCTGGGTCGTGCGCGGGCCGTCCACCGAGCCCCTGCCCGCGGCCGCGCAGGTGACGGACGTGCAGACCGCCCGCGAGATGCACGACGCGGTCATGGAGCTGGTGCCGCGCGCCGATGTCTTCATCGCCGCCGCCGCCGTGGCCGACTACCGGCCCGAGACCACGCACCTCTCCAAGATCAAGCGCGGCGCCGGGGCGTTCACCCTTCCGCTGGTGCCGAATCCGGACATCGCGGCCGCCGTCGGCGGCAGCCGCAGACCCGGCCAGGTTCTCGTCGGCTTCGCCGCCGAGACGGAGAACGTGCCGGCGAACGGCGCGGCCAAGCTGCGCGCCAAGAACCTCGACCTGCTCATCGCCAACCGCGTCGGCGGGCAGCGGAGCGCCATCGGATCCGACGACTGCGAGGCCTGGCTGGTCCACCGCGACCGCGACCCGGACGCCTACGGCATCATCCCGAAAACCGTGCTGGCCGACCGGGTGCTGGGCGAAATCGCGCGCATGCTGAGCGCCGCGCAGCCCGGCGCCTGAGCCCGGGCGGCGCCCCCCTCATCCCCCCTGGGGAACCGTTCTGCCCCCGCGCGCGTGCAGCGTGATCCCCAGAACAATGAGCGCCATGCCCGCCGCCTTCGGCGCGTCCACCGCGTGGCCGAACACCGCCGCATCCAGCCCCGCCGCCATCACGATCTGGCTCAGTCCCACCAGCGCCATCAGGGTGGGACGCCCCTTCTGGTAGGCCGCTGTCATCAGGAGCTGGCCCGCCGTGCCGCAGACGCCCATGGCGGCCAGCACGGGCAGACGGCGCGGGAGAAACGGCCCCGCGGCGGGGGGAACGGCCACGAGCCCCGCCAGTGTCAGCGCGAGGGTGACCGCCGTCGCAAAGAGGGAGAAGTGCATCACCACCGTCTCCCGCGGGTAGTCGTGTGTGCGGCTCAGGCTGACCATGGCCACGGCGACGGCCACCGACCCCGCCACGGCGACGGCCAGGGGCAGGGAGTCCGCCGAGAAGGAGGGGCGCTCCATCATCAGCACCCCGCCGATGCCAAGGGCAAGGTGCAGCCAGGTGGACGGGGGCGTGGGCGCGCCGTCGAGGCGCGCGGAGATCAGGGCGATCCACAGGGGGCTCATGGCGAAGATCACCACCGTGTCCGCCATGGGCATCCGGCTGAGGCAATAGAAGGTGGTCAGCAGCCCCAGCACGCCGAAAACGCTGCGGAACCACAGCACCCGGTTGCCCAGGAGCACCAGGGGCGCGCGCCGCACGGCCAGCACAACGGCCATCACCGCCAGCATCGCCGCGCACCGCGCAAAGGCCACCAGCGGCCACGCCAACTCATCGCGCAGACCGTGGGCCAGCGCGGCCATCAAGGCAAACCCGGCGGCGGCGCCGAACATGGAAAGGGCGGCGCGCCGGTTGTCTTCTCGGGAGGGCTGGGGCCGGACGGGGGAGGACATGGCGGACACTGTACCCTGCGTGGAGGCGTGGTTCAAGGCGGGCCATCGGACCAGTCGGACCTGTCCGACCTGTCCGACCTGTCCGACCTGTCCGACCTGTCCGACCTGTCCGACCTGTCCGACCTGTCCGACCTGTCCGGCAGATTGGCGTGTGGTTGCGGCGCGGCGGTCGGTCCGTGTCAGTCCGTGCGCGCGGGGGGAAGGGCCTCCGTGAGCAGCAGCGACACCTGCACCGCCGCCGCGCGGGGCGAGGCCGTGCGGTCATACAGGCGGCGGGCCGTGACGGCCGCCGGGGAAGGGCGGCGGTCCCCCGCCAGTTCCCCCAGCTCGGCGCGGAGGGCGTCGAAGTCCCCGGTGCGCACCCCGCGCGCGCAGCCCCGGCGGATGAGCGTGTCGAGGCCGCATCCGTGCGCGGCCACCACGGGCACGCCCGCGGCAAAGGCCCCCACAACAACGTCATGGACGCGGCGCGCGTCCGGCGCGTCCCCCTCGCGGAATCCCGCCAGCAGGACATCCGCATCGGGGATTCCCCCGGCGGCGGGAACGGCGGCGCGCAGGTCCAGCCGTTTGAAGAAACGCGCCCCCTCCGGCGACAGCGCGCCACCGGCCTCCTCCTCCGCCAGGAGCACCCGCAAACCGTCCCCAGTCTGCCGGGCGGAGGATGGAAAGGCCGGGGCGTCCGGGCATCCCCCCCCCACGGGGAACCCCGCGCCCTCCAGTCCGGGCAGCACGCGGGAGGTGGTAGGCCGCACCACCGCCCCGGGGAGCTCCACCAGTTCCGGCGCGTCTTCGAGAAACACGGGAAAGCCCTGCGGGAAGAGGCGGCCCGCGAGCAGCGGCGCCGCGTCTCCGACAACATACAGGGCGTCGGCCCCGGTCGGATGCCCGGCGGCGGCCTCCGCCGTGTCCGCCGCCTCGGCCTTGGCGATGTCGTGGCTGGTGAGGGCCTCGGCGAGGGCGCGCGCGCGCGCGGCGTCCGCACCGGCCCCCAGCACGAGCACCCGCGGGCGCGGCGTAATCCGTGACAGGGACGGCAGGCCGTCGCGGCCCAGCAGCGTGACATTGCCCCGGACGATCCGCTCGACGAAGCCCGCGCGGTGGCGCTGGGTGTCCGTGAGCTGCCCCCAGTCCGGGTGCCGCCGGTAGAGGGCGAGCAGCGCGTCCACCGCCACGGGTTCCCCGCTGTGCGTGTAGCGCAGGGCGAGGTCCCAGTCCTGCCCCTTGGGCAGGGATTCCGTGAACCCGCCCAGGCGCTCATACAGCGCGCGGTGGTGCATGAAGGTGTTCAGGTCCAGGTGGTTCCGCAGCAGGAGCCGCTCGTAGTCGTGGTCTGTCCCCCGCGCCGAGCGCACCCGGAAACGGCCCCCCGCGCCCGCGACAGCCTCCACGCTCCGCGCGAAGGCGCACACCGGCCCCCGGCCCGCCACGGCCGCGAGCATGGTCTCCAGATAGGCCGGGTGCCACAGGTTGTCCGTGTCCAGATACGCGATGTGTTCGCCCCGCGCCTCCGCGAGGCCCGCGTTGCGCGCCCGCGCCGCGCCCCCGTGCGGCAGCCGCAGCACGCGCACCCGGGAATCGCCCGCCGCCTCCGCGCGCGCCGCCGTGCCGTCCGTGCTGCCGTCGTCGCAGACAAGCAGCTCCCACCGCGTCCAGGTCTGCTCCAGCACGCTGCGCACGGCGTCGCCGATGACCGCCTCGCGGTTCCACGCGGCCATGATGACCGAGACCAGCGGGGCGGGTCCGGCCGGGGAGTGCTGCCGCCGGACGGCGGCGGCGCGGGCCTCGCTGGCCCGCCAGACATGGGGGAGCAGGGGGTATCCCCCGTCCCGGAGCAACTCCGCCATCATGCCGCCGAAAAGCGACGGATCCGTTGCGGCGGCCGCCTGTCCCTGTTCCGTTGCGGGCAGGCGGTCCGGATACCACGCCGCAAAGTCCGACCGGGCCAGCCAGGCGCGGAACAGGCCCATGACCTCCGCCGCCTCCTCCGTCGGCATGCGGAAGGCGCGCTTCTTCACGCCCAGCGCCCCCGCCGCGCGGCGCGCGGCGATGCCCAGCCGCCACCACGGGCTGCGCGCCATGCGCGTCAGCTCGCCGTAGACCCCCGCCAGGACGCGGCACTGCGCGTTCACCGCCTCCGCCGCCTCCGCCCCCGAAAGCCCGCCCCGGTCCAGCGTCTCCAGCACCCGGCGCTGCTCCTCCACCGCGCGCGCGCGCAGGGCGGCGGCCGCCTCCGCGGGCAGCGGCGGCTTCGGCAGCAGCCGCAGCGCCTCCAGCGCCGCACGCCGCCGCAGGCCCGCCCGCCACCACCACAGCCCGTCCATCTCCTCCAGTGCGAGGCCGACCTGCGCCGTCCAGTCGCACAGGCGCAGATAGTCGGCGCGGAAACCGCCGTCGCCGCGCGGCGTCTGGTGGTGTGTTTCGGACATGCGGACTCCCTTGGATTGCGCCCCCTATGGTAGAGTAAGCCTTGTCGAAAGCGCAAAGACCGGCGGCCGGGACGGACAGGGCCGCCGCGCACAGGAGGGTTCCCCATGTCGTTTCTGCTTGCTGTGACCATGCTGGCGTGCGGCGCCGACGCCGCGTCCACCGAGGGGCTGGTTCTCCCCATGTTCAAGACCAATGTGGAGACGTACCGGGTCTTTGGGCAGGAGCACCCCGGCCCGTACAAGCACCCCGCCTCGATCACCCAGCTCGCCAACGGGGATTTTTACATCGCCTACTACGGCGGCGAGAACGAGTATGACGACAACACGGCGGTCTACGGATCCCGCAGGACGAGGGAGGATGGCTGGTCCCACCCGGTGGTCATCGCGGACACGCCGTTCCAGGGCGACGGCAACCCCGTGGTCTGGCAGGCGCCCGACGGGCTGGTGTGGCTGTTTTATGTGAACCGCCTCGGGGAGACGTGGTGCACGTCGCGGGTGAAGGCGAAGGTGTCGAAGGACGG
>JAPXRP010000129.1:0-12330 GCA_033813475.1 Candidatus Hydrogenedentota bacterium | reverse complement strand
GGTGAGGGTGATCTGCGCGGGGTCCTGGAGCATCGCCGCGTTGATCTCGTCGTCCGTGCCGAGCACGATGTCCACCAGCGGGAGGATGGCCCGCGCCATCACGCCGAAGGCGCGCGGGTCGTGCCACTGGTCGGGGCGGAAGTCAATGTCGAAGACCACCTCGGCCCCCGCCGCCCGCGCCTGCTCGGCGGCGAAGAAGGTCGCGCTGCGGCTGGGTTCCTTCGAGAGGTTCGTGCCCGCGAACTGGAAGAACCGGCACCGCGCCACCGGGGCCGCCAGCACGTCGTCTATTGTCAGCTCGATGTCCGCGCAGTTGTCGCGGTAGTAGACCAGCGGAAAGCGGTCGGGCGGCTCGATGCCCAGCACCACCGCGCTGGTCCGGTGCCCCGGCTTGCGGGGGATGTAGGCCGTCTCCACCCCCTCCTTCTCCAGGAAGCGGAGGATGAAGTCCCCCACGGGGTCCGCGCCCAGCGCCGTGAGCACCGCCGTGTCCATCCCCAGCCGCCGCCCGCCCACGCTGATGTTCAGCGGCGACCCGCCGACATAGGCCGCAAACTTCGTGATCTCCGGAAACGGTGCCCCCATGTCGTCGCTGTACAGGTCAATGGACGACCGGCCCATGTGCACGGAGTCAAACACTTTTTCCTGCGTCATTGTCTTCTCCAGCCGGAGGTGGTGCCCAGCTCACGTATTGCGCGCCAGAGGCCGCAGCCCCCTCGCGGTAGAGTTCCGCCTTCCAGAAGCGTCACGCCTTCTTTTGCATCCATTCCATGATTTCAGACCTAAAGCAGGAGACCACCGCCTCAAGGTTCTCGACAAGGGGACGCATCTTTCCCCACTTCAGCTCGTGAAGGTAGGCGTGGCGGAACACATGCCGGAACCCCAGATAGTCCCGAAGCCGGCCGTGCAGCTCAGCGCTCAGGACGGGCGGGTGCGCATCGGCCAGGGAGTTGAGAAGTATCGTATGCCACATGGGGCTTGTCCTGCTGGCAACGTCGTGCAACCCCGCCTTCTTTGCCGCATGAAACATGATGCGTTCCATCGCCGTGTACGCCGAGTGCAGGAGGGCGGAAAGGGCGTCCAACTCCTCCACGGTGACGGGGCCTGCGATGCAACGGGTCAAGAGCGAACGCCTCGTGCTGATCAACAGATCAAGCTGCTCCAATTCCGAAACAATCAGGGCTTCCAGGTCATGCGACACGGAGGAAATCCCCCTGTTCCTTCAGGCAGGAGAGGACAGGGCCCGAGTCGTCAAGGTCCACAATGTCAGCGGGCATGGACAGCTCCAGGCAGATTTCCCCGACGGCGCGGTAGAAGTGCTCGGGGGGCAGTCCCCTCACGGCCAGGTCCAGGTCCGAGCCGGGGCCGGCGTCCCCGCGCGCGTGGGACCCGAAAAGATACACCTCCCGCGCGCCGTTGCGCAGGAGGATGCCAACGGCCTTCTCAATTTCGCTTTGCACTTCCCGTGTAAGGTCCATAACCCGCAATTCCCCGAGATGGGGGCATGCCGCGCCCCGAATCTAGTATAGCACGCGCTCTCCGGGGGGCGTCTAATACAGCGGCAGGCGGTCATCGCCGCCGCGGTAGGTTTCCTTCACCCAGGAATAGCGGGGGTCGTCGCGGGCCATGAGGCTCTGCGCGCTGCCCACCAGCACGTTCAGGTAGTAGGTCGTGTAGCCCGGCGCGCTCACCACGGGGTGGTAGCCCTCGGGCACCAGCACGGCGCAGCCGTCCGTCGCCGTCACCACCGCGTCTATGGGATACCCCGCCTTGTGCAGGGGGCAGGTGGCGTCCGTGTAAACCCGCTGAAACGCGTAGCCCTCCGGCGGGTTGATCCGGTAGTAGTAGACCTCCTCGAGGTCGGCCTCCAGCAGGGCGCCGTCCGCGCCGACCGCGTGCACGTCGTGCTTGTGCGGGGGGTAGCTGCTCCAGTTGCCCCCCGGCGTGTACACCTCCACCAGCACCAGCCGGTGCACCGGCGACCCCGGCGGCAGGAGGTCGTTGATCTGCCGGGTGACGTTGTCGCCGCCGCGCAGGGAAACCCGCAACTCCTCCGGACGGACCAGCCACGGGGCGTGGTCCTCGTCCGTGGGGCACCAGGTGACCGCGAACTCCCCGGCCTCCTCCGCCGTCACGGCGAACGCCGTGCGCCGGGGCAGGTACAGCGCGTGCGCCGCCCCCCCAAAAGGCGATGTCCGCCCGCCGATGCCCGACCACGTCCCCTTGTCGGAAACCACGGTGTACCGTCCGCTCATATTGACCAGCGCCAGCTCGTTTTCCCCGGTCTCAAAGGACCACGCCGCCCCGGCGGCCAGTTTACGGACCTGAAAGGAGATGTACTCCCACCCGGCGGTATCGGGGGTGATGGACAGGACACAGCCCGTGTCGACCGGACAGGGCGACGGGGGGATGAGCAGGTTTTGGGCGGTGTATTGCTTCACGATTGTGACTCCAGGGTCTAGGGTCTGGGGTTTAGGGTCTAGGAAGGCGGCAAGGAACCTTTCGGCGGGCGGCGCAGCGAGGAGATGAGTCCTGTGAGCATTTTGCCCACTTCCTGGGTGGTGTTCCATATTTCCACGGCCTTTTCGCGGGGAACGTATTCGAGACGGACGGCGAGGGTGATGTGTGTTTCCAGTTCGGCCAGCGAGCCTCTCGCCATGCTCAGGTGATGCACATAGTCCCCCCGATGGAGACGCGCATAGCCTTCGGCGATGTTCGCGGGCACGGACACCGCCGCCCGCTGCGTCTGGCTCGCCAGACCGTACTTCTCCTGCGCGGGAAACTCGCCGGTCAAGCCGTATACCGCGACCACCATATCCATCGCCCGCTTCCAAACCTCCAAGTCCCGGTAGCTCTTCATGCCCATCTTCCCCATCCCTTCCTTTTCTTCCCAAACCCTGAACCCTAAACCCTAGACCCCATGCTTTTTCCCGACGACTTCAATTCCTCGCAGGCCTGGACCACCCGCTCCACCATCCCGGCGCGGCCCTTGTCGAGCCAGGTGCTGGCGAGGTAGTCCTGTTTCACGCCGACCTCGCCGTCCACTTTCAGCACCCCGGCGTAGTGCGTGAACATGTGGTCGGCGACGGCGCGGGTCAGGGCGTACTGGGTGTCGGTGTGGACGTTCATCTTGACGACGCCGTAGCCGAGGGTCTCGTGGATTTCCTCGGTGCTCGTTCCGGAGCCGCCGTGGAACACGAGCCACATGCGCGCGGCGTCCCCGTATTTCGCCGCCACGGCGTCCTGCCCCTCTTTCAGGATGCCGGGCATCAGCTTCACATGCCCCGGCTTGTACACGCCGTGGACGTTGCCGAAGGTGGCGGCCAGCAGGCAGCGCCCCCCGTCGCGCTCCAGGGTCTCATGCACGAGCAGCATGTCCTCGGGCGTGGTGTAGAGCTTCGCGTTCGGCGCGCCGGAGATGCCGTCCTCCTCGCCGCCGACGACGCCCGCCTCCACCTCCAGGATGATCTCGTTTTCGCGGCACAGCGCCATGAGCTCCGCCGCCACGCGCAGGTTCTCGCGCATGGGCAGGTCGCTGCCGTCGTACATGTGGCTCTGGAAGAGGTTCGGCAGTCCCGCCGCGCGCCGCCGCGCCGTCTCGGAGATGAGGGGTTTTAGAAAGCTGTCCACCTTCCCGGTCGGGCAGTGGTCGGTGTGCACCGCCACATAAACCCCGGCCCGTTCCGCCACCCGGCGCGCGTGCTCCGCCAGCGTGATGGCCCCCAGCACGGGGTCCTTCGCCGGGCCCGACGCATGCATGCCCGCCGCCACGGAGATCTGGACGATCCCGTCGCTGCCCGCCGCCTCGAAGCCCTCAATGGCGGCGTTCAGGCTCGTCAGCTCCAGCACATTGATTGCCGGATACGCGAAGCCCCCGGCAAGGGCGCGGTCCAGCATGCGGACATAGGTGGCATGGTCAACGGCGGGCATGGCGGTGTCTCCCTGCGCGCGCGGTCTGGGCCGGAAACCGGCCTGAAACGCGCCGGGAGGGAGTCTAGCAAAGCCCCCCCGGCATATCAACACATATCCGGATCGCCGGATAAGACGGGCTGGAATCGGAGCGTTAGCGGGAACGAGATTGCTTCCCTCGCTTCGCTCGTTCGCAATGACGTTTGTTTTCGCGGTCATTGCGAGGAGGCCGCCCCGGTCTACGCGGCAATCTCTTGTCGGAACGCCTCCGGTTTAACGCGTCCCTACGCCTCCGCATCGCGCAAGCGCAGGATTTCCAATCCCCGGGCCTTCAGGGGCCAGGTGTCCCGGGGGGTGTCGTCGGGGCTGGACAGGGAGGTGTACTTGGCGCTTGTGGCCACTTCCACGGCAGCGTTCCCGTAGTTGGCCAGGACGAGGTAGACCTCGCGGTTGGCGAACACGGAGGCGACGACATTCTGCGGCTGCGGGGCCTTGAACAGGTCGCTGTCGGTCACTTCCAGCCAGGCGCGGGTCCCCTCCTCCACCAGGGGCGTGTATTTCCTCAGCCAGCGGAGATGGGTCGGCCGGGTGTCGCTTCGTCCGGGGATCGCGTCCCACGCCCCGTAGGCATGCGGCCCTTCGGGGTGTTCCTGGTGAGACTTCCACGCGTCCCGGCAGATGCGCATCCAGAAATCGTTCGGATCGGGGTTGTAGGCGACGCCGTGGATCATGGCGCGCTCCCCCGTGAACGGACGGCCCGCCTGCAGCAGGGGGAACTGCATGTAGGGAATGCCGTGCAGGTACGGCTCGTCCGCGTCGGCGTAGGGGGCGAAGGTCACATCGGGGCAGGGCACCACATAGGGGCGGTAGGCTTTGACCGTCTCCCGCATGGCGTCCAGATTGCCGACGCCCTCGCCGACCCAGAGGTAGTCATAAGTCCGCAGGCCGCGCGTCATCGGCTCCTCGGCCCCATTGACATGGAGCTTGAAAATCCCCCCGCGCCGCTTGACCTCGCCGTACAGCAGCCCCAGCAGGTCGGCAAAGGCCCCGTCGTGGTCCGGCGTCTCCTCGAAGGCGTCCGCCACCTCGTCCGCCGTGGGCGCGCCCCGGCCGTGGTGCCGGTTGGCGAGGTATCCGCCGTCGTTGTAGAGGCCGTCCGCGCCGTACTCGTCCAGCACGGACAGCACCTTCGGCAGCATGTAGGCGCGCCATCCGGCGCTGGCCGGGGAGCAGCGCGCCATGTTCCAGTAGCCGAGGACAAGAAAGTCGCCCTCGCGCGACCATTCCGGGCGGAAATCCGGGTCGGTCCGCTGCAGAAACCCGGTGCTGATATAGGGCAGTATCTTCATGCCGCGCCGGTGAACCATGTCCACAAACCTGCGGAACCCCTCCGGATTGACCGGGCTGTACTTGTCGCCCCCGAACAGGCGCAACGAATCGTTCCAGTCGTCGAACACCTGGATGATCTGTATCCCGTGGTCCCGGAGACGGTCAAGCTCCTCCTCGTCGTAGTCGTTGGGCGCCCACCGCTCGCGCGAGGGATACTCCCCGAGGTTATAGGTGCCGTGGGCCGGGAGATAGTCCGTGACGAGGTGCTCGCGCAGGCAGGTGCGGACGGCGCGCCCGCAGCGGCGGATGTTCCCGAGGCGCGCCCGGTGGTCCTCCGCCGTGTGGGTTGCCAGAATGGGGGACGCCTCCGGGCTTGCGGGGGGCACTGCGGGGGTTTCCGCCGGGGCGGCGGCATTTCCCGGAAGCGCGAGGCCGGCCGCGCCCGCCCCCAGGGTCGTCAACAGGAAGTCGCGTCGCTGCATGGTGCGCTCTCCGTTTATGACTACTCCACGGCGTCCTCGACGGTCCCGGTGAAGGGGCCTGGACGTTCCATCTTCCGCGAGGTGACCGCCGCGGCGAAGCGGCAGGCCTCCTCCGCCGAATGGTTCCGCCGCCAGTAGCAGTACGAGGCGAAACAGGTGTCGCCGCGTCCGGTGCGCCCGGAGAGGTTTCGGGCCGTGAAGGGCGCGGCGTGGATTTCGCCGTCCACGCACACCAGCACCTCGGTGTGGTGCGTGAGCATGACCTCCTTCGCCCCCCAGGCGGCCAGCATTTTCGCGGCGCGCACCCGGTTCTTCTCGCCCGTGAGGGTTTCCGCCTCGGCGTGGTCGGTCTTCAGGTAGTGGACGGCGCGGATGACCTCCCGCTTCCGGTCCCAGTCGCGGAAGACCATGGGGCCGTTGTCGTTGACCCGCATGAACCCCTGCGCGTCAATGGCGACCCGGCCCCGCGTGCACATCTCCAGCACCAGCTCCTCCGGAAACTCCCCCTTCATGAGCCCGCCCAGGTAGTACACGTCCGCCGTGGCGTCCGCGGGCACGTCCGCCAGGATGAACGGCTCGGCCATGCCCAGGGCCTCGCAGGTGCGCCGGTCCCGGTCCGCCGTGTGGTAGGTGTTCCGGATGGACGTGGTGGTGCGGGACTCCCGCACAAGGTACGGCACGCCGTGGCGGTCGAAGACCTCCAGCGCCGCCCGGTCGTCCGGGTGCAGTTTGGTCACCGCCAGGAGCTTCGCCCCCAGGTGGCGCAGGGCGACGGAGGAGTAAACCACCGCGCCGCCGACGGAATGCTCCACGTCCTCCGGGGTGATGATGATGTCCTTGGACACGGCGCCGAGGACCAGCAGGTCGTAATGGGACATGGTGTCAATCCTTTGCCCGCACGTTCCAGAGCAGGCAGGGCAGCAGCACCGCAGCCACCGCCGCGCCGATCCAGAACAGAAAGGCGTTGTCGAAGTCGTGCACAAGCCGGCCGTCCACCGTGGCGGCCCCCGCTTGGATGAGTTTTCCGCTGACCCAGTCCTGCACCGCCGCGCCGAGGTAGCTGAACATGCCGACCATGCCCATGGCGGCGCCGCTGGCCCGCTTGGAGCAGATGTCCATGGCGATGAGCCCGCCGACAAAGACCAGCGTGCCCCCCAGGCCGAAGCAGAACAGCGCCACCCCCGCCAGGTGGGCCAGCCGGTACTTTGCCGTCACCTTGAGCCGCGCCGGCGCCTCCTCCACGGCGTAGCCCGTCCAGAAGAGATACCAGCGGTCGTTCTTCACCAGCCACACCGCCGGCTTGTCGCCGTCCGCCGGAAACGCCTCCACCGTGGCGAGGGCCGGCAGCGCGATGCCCTGCTTCTCGAAAAGCTGCCGCACCGGCGCGGTGACGGGCCCGGCGGCGAGGGTGTCCCGGGCCGACAGGTCGAGGTCGGCGAGATGGGTGGAGGGGCTGAGGTACAGCACAATCAGCCCGGCGGTCATGACCAGACCGTAGAGCAGCGTGGGGACGTTGCGCCGCGCGCCGAAGAAGAAATCGGACACGAGCCCCGACGTGATGGCCCCCGACAGCTCGAAGAGCTTCGCCCAGCCCAGCACCAGCCCCGCCGTGATGAGGGTGTAGTCCTTCGCCTCCTGAAGGTACATGGGCCCCCAGCTGTTCACGCCGTAGCGGGCGATGTACACCGCCGTGCAGGCCAGGCCCAGCACCCACATGTACGGGTTCAGGAGGACCGAGAACTGCGCCCGGTTCACGTCGTCCTCGGCGCTGCACACGCGCGCCGCCTCCACCGGGTGGTCGTCCTTGTAGTCCGCCACCGCGGGCAGCCCGTAGGCCCGGGGCCGGTCCGCCAGCAGCTTGAACAGCAGCAGCGCGACCACGAGCGAGACGCCGCCCGCGATCCAGAAGCCCCAGCGCCAGCCCAGGTAGGAGATGATGGTGGCGGTCACCACCATGCTGATCCCCTCGCCGGTGGGGTGCGCGCAGCTCCAGATGCTGTACCGCCGGCCCCGCTCCCGGTTGCTGAACCACTGGGAGATGGACGCCCCGCTCGGCGCGGAGCCCATCGCCTGAAACCAGCCGCTGACGCCCCAGATCACGACAAAGAGGGGAAAGGCGTTCGTGAACCCGAACAGCACCACCGTGACCGCCGACACCAGCAACCCCGTGGACATGAACCGCCCGATGTGGCTGCGGTCCGCCAGAAACCCGTTGACCAGCTTGCCGAAGGCGTAAACCAGGAAGAAGGCAAAGCCGATGGTCCCCAACTGCTCCGGGTCGAGCACCCCGGAGTCCACGATGGGCTTCTTGGCGATGGAGATCGTGAGACGGCAGACGTAAAAGAAGCTGTACCCGAAGACCAGCCCGAAGAAGACCGTCTTGCGTTTCCGCTCATAGATGCGCCGGATGGCCCCCTCATCCTCCAGCAGCGGCCGGTCCGGTCCGGTCCGGAAATAATCCAACAGCCTCATCCCGTGTCCCTTTCCGCCCTGTGGCCGGGCGCCGCGCGCCAATGCGGCAACACCGGTTTCGGAGTATAGCAGACATGCCTCCCCTCCCCTCTTCCGGCCGGCACCCTGACACAAAGGCGGAAGACAGGGCCGCCGGGACGGCGGCGCTACGAAAAGGCCCACCGCCGTCCCGGAGGATCGGTCATTTTTCCGCCGTCAGGCGGACGATGGCGCGCGCGACTTCCTCGCGCCGGGCCTCGATGGGCGCCGGGTCCCCGGTGAACTCGGTCATGCCCGCGCTGATCTCGGGGGGCACTTCGAGCAGTTCACGGCAGGTCGCCAGCTCGTCCGCCGTCATGCCGTCTTTGCGCTCCTCCACCAGCCGCTGAAGCATGGCGAGATACTCGTAGTCCTCGATGCCGTCGCGGAGCATTTCGATGCGGATGGAGCTGACCGGCGGCTCGAGCACGGGCGTTTCGGGGTTCCCGGCGGCGGCCTTGAGCGGCGGGTAGAGGAAACGGCCGTCGCCGTTGCCCCAGGGCTTCCGCGCGCCGCGCGGCACATAGTCACCCATGACATTGACCCAGCCCATGGGGTCCTCGTAGGGGTTCTGGAGGCTGTAGGGATAAGCGGCGTCGCTGGTCCAGTAGTTGGTCTGCCAGATCAGGATGCCCTCGATCTGGCGCTGCCAGGTCTGCCAGAGCCAGACCCGCAGCTCGGTGCCGGGGTGGTCAATGAACAGCGTGGCGTAGGGGGCCTTCGGGCCGCAGCAGATGTACCACCAGAGGCGGTCGCCCGCGGCGCGGCGCTCCGCGGCGTCCTCCCCGCTGAACTCGTAGGACACGGGGCACCACAGGTTGGGCCCGCCGACCAGCTCGGGGGTTATCTTCTCCGTGAGCATCCGCTGCAGGTCCGGCGCGGCGGCCTTCATCCGCCGGTTGCCCGCCATGACAAAGTCGTACTGGTGCGGTTCGGGCTCGTCGAACCAGTAGATGAAGGCCTCGTCGAGCCACCCCTTCCCGCGCAGGTGGCGCTCCGCCTCCGAGTACCAGGCGGTGAAGGCGGCCTGGTATTCCGGCGTGTCCTCGCCGTACCCCAGCAGGCTGCCCGGAATGTGGCCGTGCTGCGCCCAGCCCGCGCCGAAACCGAGCCCCGGGGTCTTCAAGACAAACGAGTTGAAGTGGTGGGTGTCCAGAATCCGCGTCATGGCGGCGTCCCAGGGTGCCCAGTCGAACACGGGCGTGAAGAGGCTGTCCAGGTCCTCGGCCGGACGGGGCGCAAACTCGTCCTCAAGGAGCACTTCGCCGCTGCCCGCGTCGCTGATCCGGACGCTGTCGAGCCAGACCGTGCCCGTGGTGGAGCCGTCCTCGACGTACGGCGCCGGCTGCCATTCAAACGCGGCCTGCGCCGCCCCCTCGGGGAAGGTGTCCACCGTGATCCCGGCGTCCTGCCAATCCGTGCCGCCCTTCACGGTGTACATGGCGTTGCGTCCGGGCATCCACTCCCCCGCGCGGTCGTAGTGGGAGACGATCATGGGAAACTCCTGGTCCGGGGCCGCGCACCTGTGCCGAAACGCGGCCCTGAGCCCCCCAGCGGGAATGTCGAAACGCCGGTCGTAGGAGGCCTTCACCGTCCGTCCGGCGTCATTGTCCAGGATGCGCATCGCGCCCCCCTCCCGAAACTCCGGCCCCGTCACGCGCGTGCCGTGACCGCCCCACAGCGGGGAATGCGGCCACGCGTACGACAGCTCCGGGTAAATCAGGGGCCGTCCCAGCTCATAGGGCGAGATGTGGTGCGCGCTGAACGCCTCGGCATAGAACGCGGCCAGCGTTCGCCGGTCCTCCGCCGAGCGCACGCCGTGGTAGGTGGCGGCGACGTCACCGTCGAACCCGAAGGCGGTCTGGCAGGTCTTGCGGTCCGGCAGGGCAAAATCGAAGACCTCGGCCTCCAGCGGGACCTCGGCCCGCCAGCCCCCGGCCTCCAGCAGGAGCGACCCGCGGTACAGGCCCGCCCGCGCGTCGCGCGGCACGCTGAGGAGCACCCAAAGCGGCTGGTTCACGCCGGCCTCCAGATCGGCCGGCCCGTCGAGCGGCGGAAGGGGGTCGGGCCAGGGGCCCGCCGCGCCGAGGACATCCGTCGGGAACTCCACGGGCACATAGCCCACGCGCAGCACCGTGACGGCGGAGGCGGGCAGCTCCACGCCCTCCGGGCCCGCCAGCGCCCCCGGGGTGCAGCGCAGCCCGCGGAGCGGCCTCGACGGGCGCAGCACCACCTGCGCCGCCTCGCGCTCGTTGCGCGCCGCCTGGATGCGGAGCGCATCGCCCTGTGCGCGCGGCGCGGGCCGGTCCCGGCTCACTTTCCATCCGGACGAGGCGCCCCACAGCGCCACGTCCCCCCCGTTGCCGGGAAGCAGCAGGCCGTAATCCGCCTCGTGCAGCGGGGAGAGGAAAAAGGACGTCTCCGCGCGGAACCCGGACGCGCCGCCCAGGGCAATGTCCAGGGCGATGTCGCCGACGCCGGGTATCTCGTAGGGAAGGTCCAGCGCGACGGGATCCCCCCCGGCGGGAATCACCACGGGGTCCGAGACCCGTTCCGCCCGTTTCCCGGTGGCGATGCTGGCCGTGATCACAGGGGCGATCTCCACGTCGCCGCCGCCCGGGTTGGCCACCCGGACGCGCAGCGTGTTCTCTCCGGGAATGGCCGCGCCGAAATCCTCCACGGACACCCGCAGCGCGGGGTCAGGCACGGCCACGGCGACGAAGCGGGTCGCCCCCAGGAAGTTGCCGGGGTTCTCCGCCAGACCGGTGCGGCAGGTGTAGCCGTGGACCTGCAGCGATCCGCCATGGAGGGGGTCCCGCCCCGCCTCCGGCAGGTCGGGCATGCGCAGGCGCACCCACAGCTCCTTTGCGGGGAACAGTGCCGGCGGCAGCGCCAGACGCTTTGTCTCGCGGTTCTGCAGCGCGCCCAGGGCGGTCCACGTTTCCCCGTCGGCGCCCGCCTCCACCACCAGCTCGCCGCCGGAGTAATAGCCGACATTGATCTCGACCTCGCCGCCGGTCTGCGTCAGGGAACCCACCGTGTGACGGTAGACGACCCAGTCGCCCGGGCCAAAGAGCCACCGGGGCCGGTTGAAACTGGTGTTAAACTTCTCCAGCGGCCGGGCGTGGCTGCCGGACTCGCCCTCGAAGGGCGCGTTGAACACGTACCAGCCCTCTTCGATGCGCTCCCCCTCCCCCAACTGGAGGTCGCCCACGCGCCGGTACACCGGGATGGTCCTCACCAGTTCAAGATCGTCGAAGGCGACCGTACCCTCAATGTCATATTGTCCGAAGCGCAGCCGGGTCATCCCCTGCCGCAGCTCGGTGGGCACGGCCAGATGCGTTGTGAACTGCCGCCATTCCTGCGTCAGATCGGGAAGGTCCCGGTTGTTGAAAAAGAACCCGGAGAAGAGCGAACGCCCGATCCCCTCGACATGCCTCCCCTGGAAACGGAGCCGGTAGGTCGCCCCCGGCTCCAGCGGCAGGTCGCGCGACAGCCAGTAACTCGCCGACTCGCTTTTCCCGTCGCCCGTCGCGGCGATGGCGCGTGCCCCGTCGGCGCCCTCCCGCGCCCAGAACCCGTTCTCGCGCGACAGCCGCCAGCCCTCCGGCGCGTCGCCGCCCGACTCGAAAGAGGGGTTCGGCACCGCGACCGGCTGGGCCTGGGCGGCCGGCGGCCCCCAGAAGCCCGCAAGACACACCAGGACCATGAGCGCCCGCATCCGGGCCGTTGCATTGGAAAACATCTTCACTCCCCTCCACTGGTTGAAGTGGTCACCGGGCACATGGCAGACCGTGCCAGCGCCACGGCAATCCCTTGAAACTGCGCAGATTCCCACCTCCCGAAAAAATCCTCCCGTGTCCGCCGCCGCCTACGGTTAATGGACCGCGGGGGCCCGCCGACCACCAAAGGCATTATGGTACTTCCTGCGGGGCGAATTCATCCCGCGCCGGCCGCTTTTTGCGCGAACCCGGCCCCCGGCGGGCCCGCAGAGAAGACAAAGCAAAACCGCCGCAAGGGCTGATTCTCTCAATCCCTTGCGGCGGTTGAACTTACAATGGTCGGGGCGACTGGATTTGAACCAGCGACCCCTTGACCCCCAGTCAATTTTTTCGGGTTT
>JAPXRP010000128.1:0-12350 GCA_033813475.1 Candidatus Hydrogenedentota bacterium | reverse complement strand
GACGTAGGCCTCGTGCAGTCTCTCTATGCCCGCCTCTTCCGCGCTTCCCCGGTGGATCACCACCCGGTATTTGAGCGTGAAGGACTTCCCGGGCTCCAAATCGTAGGGGGTGGTGTGGGGCCACGACTGCCCGAGGAACCCGTAGTTGCGCAGGATCCAGCCGGGATGCGGGTATCCGGGCAGGGAGGGGTGCTGGAACACGGCCAGGCCGGAGAGTTTCTCCGAGCCCTTCTCGACCGCAATGGACACGTCCGCCCACGGGGAGGCCAGTTCGAGCACGTCCTTCTCAATCTTCCCCGTTGCGGCGGTGAAGTGCATGGGCTTGCGCGCGGAGTCGGGCCGGAGGCAGAGGCCGCCATATCCCTTGTTGCCCGTGGTCGCACCGCGAATGGTGATGGTTTCCTTTCCGACATTCTCAAACCGCAGTGTGAGGTCCATCGCGCGGGCATCCCCCTCGACGGGCAGCACAACCATCTCCGCCGTCTCCCGGACAAGCGGGGCGTCCGGGGCGTCGTCGAAGACCCACACGCACTCAGCGGTGAGCCGGGCGGACTTCTCGTCCGCCTCCTTCGTCAGCCACTTCACAAAGACCTGCCGCGCCCCGTCCAGCGCCCAGACATCCATCTTGCGCCCGCCCACCATGCTGTCGGGCCAGGCCCAGAAAAGGCCGCGGTGGTGGAAATGGTCCCAGGGGAAGTCCTCCGTCAGCACCTCGCCGTCCAGACCATAGAGCGGGTGAATATACCCCCCCCGGGTGAACTTCTCCGGAACAAGTTTGGGCGCCTTGACGGGATCGGCGCAGTACACGAAAACGGGCGCGCCATTGTCCAGCACCGTGACCTTCCCGGCCTCGTCCGCAAGCGAAAAGGCACCCGAGGCGGCCAGGGAGGCCAGAGTCATCACCAAGAAAGACATGTTCGATCCTCCAGAAGGGTTCGTCCGCAACCGCTATTATTCTTCACTCCGGGACGGCCCCGGGTCAAACTTTGCGAAACAAGGCGTTGCGCTTCCGTAGGCGGGCGGATACAATCACCCCAAACCAAGGAGGTGCCCCCATGCGTGCCGCGATCCCCCTGCTGCTTCTGGCCGCCCTTTCCGCCCCCGTCTTTTCTGATGAGCTTGCCATAGACACGTCAACCGTTGTCCGCGAGACCAGCCCGATCCTCTGGGGGGTCTTCTTCGAGGAGATCAACCATTCCGGCGACGGCGGACTCTATGCGGAGATGGTGCGCAACCGGGGATTTGAGGACAACCGCGTGCCCGAGGACTGCACCGACGATGCGGAGGCGTTCATCAGCCCTTCGGGATACCGTCTCGAAAAGGGAGACCAGGCGGTTCCCCTCACCGGATGGAAACTGATAGAGGAAGACGCGCGGGCGCGCGTGCTGCTGGAGACGGACACGCCCCTGAACACACAGGCCCCCACCTCCGCGCGCGTTGTGGTGGAGTCGGTCGGTGAAAACGGCTGGGCGGGGCTGGAAAACGGCGGCTTCTGGGGCATGCATGTCAAACCTGGGGGGCGCTATGCCCTTTCCCTCCATGCCCGGGGGGACGGGGCGCCCCTGACAGCCTTTCTCGCCTCGCGCGACGGGAAACGGCGCTATGACACCCAGGCCCTTGGCGTCCCCTCCGAAGAATGGCGCCGCTTTGATGCCGTCTTCTCTGTGACGGAAAAGGACGCGGAGGCCGTGCTGGTCATCTGCACGGACCGGCCCGGCACGTTCAGCCTGGACATGGTGTCCCTGTTTCCCGAAGAAACCTATCTTAACCGGAAGGACGGCCTGCGGCCGGACCTGGCCGAAAGGATCGCCGCGCTGAAGCCCGCGTTCATCCGCTTTCCCGGCGGGTGCATCGTGGAGGGGTTCACGCCCGAGACCGCCTGGGACTGGAAGGAGACCATCGGCGACCCCGCTGCACGGCCCGGACGGCAGAACCTTTGGGGGTACCGGGCCACGGACGGCCTGGGCTACCACGAGTTCCTTCAGTTCGCCGAGGACATCGGCGCGGCGCCGATCCTGGTGGTCAACTGCGGCATGACCTGCCAGGGCCGGAATCCGATCTTCCAGCCGATGGACGCCCTGGACCGGTATGTCCAGGACGCGCTGGACGCGGTGGAGTACGCCATCGGCGGGCCGGAGACCGTCTGGGGGGCGCGGCGCGCCGCCAACGGCCGTCCCGAACCCTTTGACCTGCGGTACATCACCATCGGCAACGAGAACGGGGGGCCGGAGTATCAGGAGCGGTACGCCCTCTTCGCCCGCGCGTTCCGGGAGAAGCAGCCCGACATCCGGCTCATCTCCAACAGCCCGGTTCCGGGGTCGCCGGCGGACTACGAGGAGCACCACTACTACATGACCCCGCAGTGGTTCGCCGCCAACGCAGAGAAGTATGACACCTACGACCGGACGCTCCCGAAAGTTTTCGTGAGCGAATACGCCGCCAACACCGCCGCCGGAAAAGGAAATTTGGAGGCCGCCGTGGGCGAGGCGGCGTTCATGATCGGTCTGGAGAACAACAGCGACATCGTGGCCATGGCCGCCTACGCCCCGCTCTTCTGCCATGAGAACGACCGCAAGTGGCCCGTCAATTTGGTCGTCTTCGACAGCCACCGCGTCTATGGCACCCCGTCCTGGCATGTCCAGAAGCTCTTCGCGGAAAACCTGCCCGACCGTCTCCATGCCGTGGACTATCCCCGCCTCGGGGAGGAAATCTCGCTGCGGGAAGGCCGCATCGGCGTGGGCACCTGGCGCACCCGGGCGGAGTTCAAGGACATTGAGGTGACCGGAACGGGCGCGTCGCCGGAACCCTGGCGCGCGGCCGACCACCCCGGGGACTGGACCTTCTTCGACGGGGAATGGTCCGTTGCGGACGGGGTGCTCTCCCAGTCCGACCTCGGCCCCAACCGGGTCGCGCTGACGGGAAGTCCCGACTGGACCGACTGCACCCTCCGCTTCAAGGCCCGCAAACTGGCCGGAGGCGAGGGGTTCCTGGTGCTCTTCCGCGCCTCGGACAGCGGCACCTGGCACTGGATCAACCTGGGCGGCTGGGGCAACACCGCGCACGGCCTCGAGTCGTGCGTGCAGGGCGCCCGCTTCGGCGAGTCCCGGCGCCTCCCCGGCAAGATTGAGACGGGGCGCTGGTACGACATTGAGGTCGCCGTGCGGGGGGAGACTGTCACGGTCACTTTGGACGGCGCGCGCGTGATGGCGGAGCCCCTGCCCTCCCTGCGCTCGCCCGGCATCACGGCCAACGCGGGGCTGGACACGGAGACGGGGGACCACATTATCAAGGTTTCCAATTTCCTCGACCGGGCCTGGGAGACCACCGTCACCCTGAAGGGCGTGTCAGGCCCCCTTGAGGGGACGGCGACCGTCCTCTCGGCGGCGGAGAGAACGGCGGAGAACAGCCTTGACCATCCCGGCGCGGTCATCCCGGCAGTCTCCGTCGTGCGGCATCCCCAGGGATCCTTCGCCCACTCCTTCCCCGCCTGCTCTGTCACGGTTCTGCGCCTGCACCCCGCAGGGAGGCGGTCCGAGGCGCGAGCACTCCTGAAAATGTGAGGGGACTCTATTGGGTCCCGGAACCCGTCCCGCGCAACACCCTGGCCAGCGTTCTTTTCATCCAAACGGCCTGGTCAAGAACGCCGACTTTGCCCAGCGCCTTTGCCAGGGCCGCCCGCCGAAGCCGTCCCTGGATGTCGCGCCCAATGAACGGTGCCCGGTTCCGCTCTTCCGCGGAGAGCTTCCCCTCTTCCCCCAGGCTGTCGAGGTACGTCTTCAGGAAGCGCCCGCTGACATCGGGGCACTTCTGCTCCACCGCTCTGTCGCTCCGGTCCAGGGAAAGCCCCAACTCGCGCATTCGGGACTGGAACCGGTTCAGCCGGTCCAGCCGAATGTCAAGGGTGTTGCGGCCGTCCCGGGTGCGCCATTCGGCGGTGTGTCCATGGTCCTCCATTTCAATGCCGAACTCCCCCCTGCGTTTCCACAGGTCGGAATAGGCGACATGAAAGGTGGCCACGCTGACCACGCAGTCAATGCTGTTGCGGTTTCTCTCAATGAAACGGATGGTCGCCTGGAAATGCTCCTCCGTCTCCGTGGGGAACCCCACGATGATGTTGATCTCGACGCGCATGCCCGCATCGTGGCAGTTCCGCAAAAACTCGGCGGCCGACTCCTCGGTGTGGTATTTGTTCATGCCCCCGAGCGTCTCGTTGCACCCGCTCTCCAGGCCGACGATGGCCACGGTGAGGCCGGAACGCCGGAGCTTCTGGAACAGCTCGGGCTTCATGCCGCGGTGCGCCATGAGGTTTCCGCCGTAGTCCACCGACAGTCCCCGCCGGAGAATCTCGTCCGCCTTCTCCTCCAGGACCTTCACGCTCCCGTTCATCAGCGGGTCGTTGTAGATGAAGAACTGCGTGCCATAGCGCTCCTTCAGGAACTGGAGCTCGTCCACCTGGTGCGAGGCGGACCGGGTGCGGTATCCCGGCGTTCTGTGCCGGTCATTGCAGAAGACGCACCTCCCGATGCACCCCCGGCTCCCCATCAGCGGAAGGTCCGGAACGTCATAGAGCCCGAGGTCAACCTCCTCGAAAGTGGGCCAGGCGATCTCGTCAAGGTTCTGGATCAGCGGCCGGGGCACCGTGAGGCGCCAGCCGTCGCCGTCCGGCAGGTAAAGGCCGGGCACCTCCTCCAGGTTTTTGAAGTCGCGGTCCAGGACATCGCGCAGCGTGTGCTCGCCCTCGCCCATGCAAATGGCGTCAACGGCTCCGGGGGAGACGCCGTACAGGTCGGTGTGATAGTAGAGGGCATACCCCCCGAAGACGATCTTCTTGCGGGGAAAACGCTCGCGGACCATGCGGGCGAGGAGCAGGGACATGTCCCGGTTGGTGGCGGTGACTGAGAAGCCGACCACGTCGCCCTGGATGCGGTCAATGTCGAGAAACGCGGCCAGGAAATGGAACGCCCCCTTGACCCACCCCTGATGGTAGACCGGATCCGTCCAGAGGTCCCCCATGCCCAGACGGCGGCACAGATCATACAGCTCGATGTTGTAGTCCAAATACTGCACGGTGCGTCCGAGAGACCGGAGGCGCTGGCAGATGTAGGCGGTTGAACAGGCCGGCTCCCGTGAATCCCACTTGGGCGCCATGATGACGGTCATATCAACAGACACTGTGTCGTCCCTCCGTTGCGGATATCCGGGGGAAGTATATCAAAAGGGCTTCCTCCCGGCACAGCGGCGAAATAGAAAAGGCGTCCCCGCGCTGGGGCGCGAAGACGCCGGTGAAAGCAGATATCGGGGGGAGACTACTTCGCGAGTTCCTTGGCGAACTCCTCGAAGGCCCTCACGCACTGGGAAATCTCGGGAAGGGAATTGTCCCAGTTGTGCTCGTACTCGATGCTGAACACGGCCTTGACGTCGCGCTTCTTCAGCTCCGCGAGAATGTCCTTCACGTTGCAGACGCCCTGGCCCCAGACCACGTCATGTGCCTTGGGGTTTCCGAACTCGTTGAGGTCCTTGAAATGGAGCGAGGTGATCCGGCCGGCGTCCGCCAGGGCGATGACGGCCTCTTTGGGGTCCACACCGGACCGGGGCCAGTGGCCCGTGTCCGCGCAGGAGCCGACGCTCTTGCTAAGCCCGTCGGTGGCCTTGAGGACGCTCTTGTAATCCCAGTACATGCTGGGCTTGGGGTGGTTGTGAATGGCGACCTTGATGCCATACTCGTCCGCGAGCTTCGCGATGGCGGACAACTGGTTCTTGGCGGGCTCGGAAACGATGGTCTCGACGCCCATGGCCTTGGCGAAATCAAAAAGCTTCCGGGCCTCCGCCTCGTCCTTGGAGATGCCGACCACGCCGTAGTTCACCAGTGTGACGCCCTTCGATGCGAGATAGGCGAGCACCTCCTTCTGGAGCTCCGGGGACATGTTCTGGTCAAAGGTGACGTCCTCCGGCTTGTCCTTGCTCAGGCGCTGGCCGGGATAGGCCTCGATGTACTTCAGGCCGATGGAGGCCGTCTTGTCCACGGCCTCGTAGAAGGTGAAGCGGTTGAAACTGTAGGCCTGGCAGCCGACGCGCCATCCGAGGGACTCCGCCGTGGGCGCGCCGCCCGTGTAGAGGTCCTCGGAGACCGCGGGAAAGGCGACCGCAAGGCCCGCCGCGAGCACCAGCAGGGAAACATGGTTCATTGTCATTGTCCGGACTCCCGTCCCCTGGGAACCAGGGGCATCATTCGTTTCGCGTCACAAGCGGGACAACCCCGCAGACCGGTCTATTCTACCCAATCGGGCTCCGGAATCAAAAGCGCGGCCCGCCGTCTTGGCGGCAGCGTGCCCGGTCGGGTATGATTACCCCCTCAACAGGAACCGCCCCTCCGGGGCACACCAGGTCAAGGAGTCACGAGAAGAGATGGCCAAACAGAAGAGTCCGCTCACCGTTGGAGTTATCGGAACCGGTGCGATTGCCCGGGACCAGCACCTTCCCTACTGGCGCGAGCTGGAGGCGGAGGGGCGTGTGCATATTGCAGGCCTGTGCGACATCGTCAAGGCCCGCCGGGAAGAGGAGGCCGCCAAGTGCCGCGATGCCAAAACCTACGCGGACATGAGGAAGATGCTCGCCGAGAACAGCTTTGACATCATAGACGTGTGCACCCAGAACCGTTTCCACTCCGTTGCGACGATCGCGGGGCTCCAGGCCGGGGCGCATGTCCTGGTGGAGAAGCCCATGGCGATGAACGTGAAGGAGTGCGAGTCCATGATCGCCGCCGCCAAGAAGGCGCGGAAGAAGCTCATGGTCGCCCAGCACATGCGGTTCGAGGCGCGGGCGCAGAAGCTCAAGGAGGTCATCGCCGGCGGGGCCTGCGGCGAGATCTACACCGCCGAAACCAAGTGGCTGCGCCGCCGCGGCGTTCCCGGGTGGGGCAAGTTCCACATCGCCAAAGAGTCCCTCGGCGGGCCGCTCATTGACATCGGGGTCCACATGATGGACCTGTGCGTATGGCTCATGGGCAGCCCGAAGCCCGTGGCCGCCAGCGGCAAGGTCTACCGCAAGTTCGGCGACCGGAAGGACCTCTTCAACGCCGACTGGGGCACGCCCTACCCGCCGAAGGAGTTCGACGTGGAGGACTACGCGACCGCCTTCGTGCGGTTTGAGGGCGGGCTCACCATGCAGATGCAGGTGTCCTGGGCCGCCAACGTCCACGACGAGATCGAGAACATGTACATCCTCGGGGACAAGGGCGGCGTCGGCATCAACCCCCTCGGGTTCTTCAGCGCCGACCACGACTCGCTCAACCACACCACCTGGGACTGGCTTTCCCCGGAGGACGGCCACCGAAGGGAGGTCCGCCATTTCTGCGAATGCGTGGAGCAGAACCTGCCCGTCATGGTGAAGCCCGAGGAGTCCCTCCGCATCCAGAAGATCATAGACGCGATCTACCTGTCCTCCGCGAAAAACCGGGAAATCGTCATCAAGTAGCGAACCCCCGCCCCCCGAAGAACATGCCCCGGCCGTCTGCGCGGCCGGGGTTATCTTTGCGCGCTGAGCTGCGCCATGAGCTCCTGAAGCGCCCAGGCGCCGTGCGCCGCCGGAAACTCCCCGGTGAACCCGGACTTGTCCCGGGCGCGCGGGTCCGCATCGTTGTGCGTGATGAGATAAATGGGCAATTCGTGGTGGAACTCGGGAATCATGCGCAGCCGCTCGCAGGCCTCATACGGGTTGAGGACCGGAAGACGCTCGTCCAGAAAAACGACCAAAGGCCTCCTCCGCTCCGCCTCCAGCACGGCCTCCAGCCCGTTCGAGGCCCATTGGGCCTCGTAGCCGAGCGCCTCGATTTCGGCGGAAAACGGAATATAAACGGACACGTCGTCCGTCGCTATAATGACCAGCTCCACGGCGGCTCATCCCGAAGGGGGGGCGTCTGCTCCCCTTTTTCTTAGGAACACCGACACAACCTGCCTCATTTCCGCGACCCCCAGGAGGGCGCAGGCTCCGAAATATACACCAACGGCCACCCCAATGGAAACAAGCACCCCCCCGAGGCGCGCGGCGAGGGTCGCCGTGCCCAACACCGGCGCCACGAAACCGGAGACAAGCATGACGCCCGCGCCCATGAGCAGGCCGGCCAGCAGCATCCGCGCAAGGGCCCCCAGGAAGCCGGCGTTCCACAGCCGGCCGTACTTCCGGCACAGGAGCGCGTAGACCACGAGAAAGTTCACAGTGTACGAAACGCTGGTGGACAGGGCGAGGCCGAGGTAGCCCATCGGCCGCACCAGGGCGATGTTGAGCAGGATGTTCAGGACCATGCTCGCCGTTGCCGCCAGCACGGGTATGTGCGTCTGCTGCGCCGCGTAGAATCCCTGGATGGACACCTTCACCCAGGAAAACGAGAGAAGGCCCAGGGCGGCGTAGCCCAGGGCGTCGGCGGCCAGCCGGGTGTCCTCCGGCCCGAACTCCCCCCGCTCGAAGAGCAGGCGCACCAGCGGTTCCCGAAGGACCACCAGCCCCACCATCGCCGGAAACACGAGGAAGAAACTCTGGCGCAGTCCGTGCATGAGCGTGTCGCGGACAACATCCCGCTCCCCCCGCGCCATGGCGCGCGAGATGGAGGGCAGGATCGCCACGGACACGGCCACGCCGAACACGGACAGGGGAAGCTGCACCAGCCGGTTCGAGGCGTACAGGGCGAGCACCTTGTCGAGCCCCAAAGACGCGGCGAACATGCGCTCGATGACCTTGTTCACCTCGCCCGCCGACTGGCCCGCGATCACGGGCAGCATGAGCAGGAGCACCCGCCCCACGGCGGGGTTGCGGAAGTCGAACCGGGGCAGCAGCACGCCCGTGGCGCGGTGCATGTCCCAAAACATGTAGGCCCATGTGCCCAGCCCGCCGGCCCAGATGCCCAGCACCAGCGCCCAGGCGGGGTTGACAAACGCGCGCGCGAAAAGCACGCAGGACGCGGCCAGCACCACGTTCAGGATCACGGGCGACCAGGAGGCGGACCCGTAGCGCCGCGCCAAAAAGAGCGGACCGCTGGCGAACACGGTCATGCAGATCATGAGGACATAGGGGAAGGTCCACTGGAGCAGGCGCACGAGCTCCGAAAGCTGCGCCTCGTCCTGCGGCAGGTCCTCGCCTGTCACCACGGTCAGCATGCGCAGAAATCCCGGCACTGCGGGCATCACCGCCACCCCCAGCACGGTGATCACCGACAGGATGAGCAGCATGAAGCCCATCACGGAGGCCACCGCCTTCCGGTAGGCCTCCTCCCCCTCCTTTTCCCTCTTTTCGGCGAACACGGGAATCAGTGCGGCGTTGGTCGCGCCCTCGCCCAGCATGTCCCGGAGCATGTTTGGCAGGCTGAACGCGAAGACGAAGGCGCCCAGGGCCTCCCCCTTCACGAAATGGAAGAAGATCATGTCCCGGACCAGCCCGCTGACCCGGCTAAGCATGGTCCCCCCCGCGAAGACGGCGGCGAACCGGGTCATGTCCCGCTTGGAATCCATCAGGCGGATTCTCCGCCACCCTGCGGCGGACGAACCAGCCGCCACAGGAGGGACAGAGCCAGGACTGACAGGAAGAGCAGCGCCCCGGCCCACCACGGCGCCATGCATCCGGACCCCTTCCCCGGGATGTCCAGGATGCCCACCAGCCGCCGCGACATTCCCGCCCCAACCGGGAAGCGTTCGGCATCATAGGCGCGGACCTGTCCGCCCGAGAAATACTGCATGTTGACCGGGTGGAACCGGCCGAAGGGGTCAAAGACCCCTGAAATCCCGGTGTTCGAGCAGTGAATCAGGGGCAGACGCGTCTCAACGGCGCGAAAGCGGGCGATCTCCAGCTCCTGCATCACCGCATTGCTCGCGCCGAACCACGCTAGATTGGTGACCACCAGCAGGCAGTCAGCCCCCATCTTGCGCAGATTGCGGGACATTCCGGAGAACAGCACCTCAAAACAGATCAGGGGGCCGACCTGAAGCTCCGACGCCGGCA
This sequence comes from Candidatus Hydrogenedentota bacterium, assembly GCA_033813475.1. Lineage (GTDB taxonomy): Bacteria > Hydrogenedentota > Hydrogenedentia > Hydrogenedentales > CAITNO01 > JAAYBR01. The sequence goes on along the minus strand of JAPXRP010000128.1, from coordinate 2,363 downwards.
GAAGGCGCTGCTTTTCTCCGGCGGAAACGCCACCGAAAGCAATTGCCTCCAGGAAAGGCAGATACTCTCCGAAGGGCACATACTCGCCAAAAGCGGCCAGCCGCACTTTGTCGTAGGAAGCGGGTTCCGCTCCATCCGGCGCAACGGCCATCAGGGAATTGTAGGAGCGGCCTGCGGCGCGGTCATCCCTGCCGTAGCCCGTCAGAAGAACGCAGTCCAGATCATGGGCCAGCGCCTTCAGGCGGGCATCCACCTCTGCGGCGGGCAAAGCGTCGGGCACCGCCGCCTCCGGCCAGACCACCAGATCCATCCGGCCCTCCCGCCCCATAGCCCGGGTCATGTCCTCCAGGGTGTCGAAGAGAAAGCGCGCGTAATGGGGGTCCCACTTGACCTCCTGGGAGAACATGGGCTGCACGATGCCCGCCCGGAGGGGGGCGTCTTCAGGGGACGGGGACTCCAGCAGTAGAAGTCCGCCAGAAAATGCAATCCCAACGAGCAGCACTGCGGCGCACCCGGCCAGAAGGCGGTGCTTGCCGCAGATGGCCAACGCCAGATGCGCGTTCACGCCCATCAGGAGGAAGGAGACCAGAGACACGCCGCCCAAGGCGGCCCACTGGGCGACTGGCAGGACCGCCCCCTGGGTGTACCCCAGAGCGGTCCATCCAAACCCCGTGAAGAGGTTGGCCATCCCCAATTCAATGAACCACCACAGAACGGCCAGTTCAAGGGCGCCTCCAAAAGCCCAGCGCCGCCTCCCGGCGGCCCAAACGCCGCCGCATACCCCCCAAAACAGCGCCAAGGCGACGCAAAGAAACTGTTGGCCGATGACCGCCCAGCCGCCGGCCCAGAAGATGTTCGCCCACAGCCACTGCAACGTCAGGGAATGAAAGAGCCACCCGGCGAAGAAGAAGCGGAAGAAGGTGCCCTTGGGTCCGGCATGGGCACAGGAAAGGATCAGCGGCACCAGAGCCAGCCACGCCAGCGGATGCAGGTGCGCCGTGGGGAAGGCCAGAAACAGGGCCCCGGCGGACACGGCGGGCGCACCCAGCCGGGACACCCAGGGAGACCGAAGTGCCCCGAGCGCGAACCCCACCTTCCCCGTCTCCCCCTCCCCCGGCGGGGCCGGGCAGGAGAGACCTGTTTCTTTCGGGGATTTGCCCATCATTCTCCCGCGTTTCCGAAGCGGATGGAATAGAGGCTGCTGTCCTTCATCACAAACCTCGCGCGGACGGTCTTCCCGGCGAGATCCCGCAGGGTCTTTCCGGATTTCCACGCCGCGGGCCGCGAGATGAAATTGCCAATGAGCTCCATGGCGTCCTCTATACCAAAGCCGGGAACCACGTTCCCGTCCACGTCCTGAATTTCCACGCGAACACTTCCCGCCGCCGAGGTGGCAAAGTTGAGAAACAGGGTGTCTCCCTCAAAGCGGAGGGGCTTCGTGGTCATCTCCCCGCCGGCATACCCGGCGGTGACGGCGGCGAAGCCGTCCAAACGCAGGGTGTGGCGTACCAGGTTCGCCGTCGGCTGCCCGTAGTTGTGCTGGACGAAGAAGGACATCTCGTTCTCCCCCGTGGGGACGACGCCGCAGGCCGGGTAGTTGGACCGTGAGGTCCAGTGTTCCACCCCGACCCCCGGGCGGATGAAGCCCTCCATGAACGTGCGGTCGTAGCTTGCCCCGCCCCGGCTGGTCATGAGCACCCCGTCCGAGCAGTCCTTTCCGTATCCGCCCTGAATCCCGAGGGCGGCGGCCTCCGCGTCCGAGACCACGGTGCGCCCGGGCATGAAACGGGCGGCCAGTGCGACATAAATGTGCGGCGCGCGGAAATAGGGGGATGTCTGGTTGATGTAGATGTGCTCCAAGGGCGCGCCGCCGTTGCCCATTTCCTCCGGCGCGCTCCAGGTGACAAAATCGTCGGAGACCGCGCGGCTGATCCAGCGGAACCCGGCGAAGGGGCCCTCCGACCAGGTCCGGAAATAGCAGACGTAACGTCCCTCCGCCTCAGACCAGAAGGCGACATTCTGGGAGTCAAAGGCGCCTTCCTTGATGACCCCCTTCTGCAGAATCCGCCAGTTCACCCCGTCCGGGGAGACAAACGCGGCCAGCCCCGTTTCGCTGGTGCCCGCCAGCGCCTTGTAACGCGCTTCGGCGGGCACCCCGTTTCGCGCGTCATAAAAGGGGGCGAAGTTGTGGGAATACGGGGCCGCTCCCGCCAGAATGACGTTGTTTTCCCGGGTACCGTTCACCTCGTGGAGCCCGAGCGGCGGCTTGGTCCATGTTTTTCCGTCCGCGCTCTCGGCGTAGCAGGTGACCTCCGTGTCCGACCCGTCCTTGTTGGGTTCCGGCAGGCCCCGATAATACAGGA
>JAPXRP010000127.1:0-12393 GCA_033813475.1 Candidatus Hydrogenedentota bacterium | reverse complement strand
GTGGCGTTTCCAGGGGGGGGGCCACCTCTTGCTGAACTCCAAACGGGGCGGCCCAGTCGCGCAGAAAAGACCCCGTCCGGAGGGACATTAACCCCGTAATTGTGCGATAGTCTCCATGGAGTCATTCATATCCCCAGACAATGCCTTCTTGCAGAGGAAAAGAATCCCAGACCATGCGATCGTTTGGTTGGCTGTTGTTTTATTAGACGTTCGCGGCGAATTTTGACTTTATTGACTATCGAGTTTTTCGATGTATGCTTCCGGCCCGAGGAAAAACGGCGGGCAGTATAGAGCATGTGCACACCATGTCCACAGGAACGATAGTATTCCGCACGAAGTGACGGTGGGCCTGCGCACTCCCCAGTTCCGGTTGTATCCGGCACAGGGAAACAGAATGAGTGCATTATGACAGGGATACCGACATGTTCACTGTCCCTGTATCGCAAAAAAAGGCCGGTCAGGGAGGGGCGGGCAGGCTGTCCGGTTCGGGCGGCGGCTTCAGGGAGTATCCCAGCCGCTCCCGCGCGCCGGTGAGCACCAGCGTGCCGTCCTCCGCGCGCAGGCGGATGCCGCCCTGCCAGTCCGTGCGCCACACGGGGATGCGGTGCTCCGCGAAGGTCTCCATCACCCCCTTTCCCACGGCACGCCAGCGCGAGGTGCGGCGGGTGGAGACCACCACAGCCGCCGGACGGACGGCCCGCAGAAGCTCCCCGCTGTTCGAGGTGGCCGACCCGTGATGCGGGGACTTGAGCACCGCCGCCGCGCAGTCCCGTCCGGCGAGGGCCCGCTCCCCCCGCCGCTCGATGTCCCCGGCGAAAAGCACGGACAGCCCCTCCCAGGACACGCGCAGGCTCAGCGAGTTGTCGTTTGCCTCCGCGCCCGGAAGCCCGTCTGCGGGCGGGTGCAGCACCTCCACCCGGGCCCCGGGCAGCGGGATGTCCTCCCCGGCGGCCACGCGGCGCACGTGGACGCCCCGTTCTCCGCAAAGATTGATCAGGTCATCCTCGAGCGCCTCCGGTTTCACCGGCTCCGGGCCCAGCCAGACCGCGCCGACGGGGAAATGCCCCACAATGTGGAAGACGCCGCCGATGTGGTCGCCATCGGCGTGGGTGACCACCACGGCGTCCACTTTGCGGACGCCGTGGGCGCGCAGGAACGGGGCCACCGTGTCCCGCCCCGAATCGGCGTTGGCCACCCGGTTTCCCCCGTCTATCAGCATCGTGCCCCCCTTGGGCGTCATGAGAAACGCCGCGTCCGCGTGTCCCACGTCCAGAAAATCCACCGTCCCCGCCGGGTATCCGGGCCGCCAAAGGAAGAGGGCGGCGGCGAAGAGGACCAGGGCTGCGGAGACGTTGCGGCGCGGGGAGGGGCGGGCGAGGAGCCACTGCCGGAAAAAGAGACAGGCGGCGGTCCAGCAGAAGAGCGCGGGCACTGTCGGCGGCGGCACCACGGCGTGCCCCCCCGGCATGTTGCCCGCCCACCGGACGACGGCCTCGATGAAGGCGATCAGGGGCGCGCAGGCGTGTCCCGGAAGGGGGGCCAGTCCGGGCAGCACGGGCGCCAGCAGGGACACGGCGAGGCACAGCCACAGCACCAGCCCCAGCACGGGCACCACCACCAGGTTGGCCAGCAGCCCCGCCAGGGGAAGCACCTGGAAATACCCCGCGGCCACGGGGGCGGTGAGAAGCTGCGCGGAGACGCCGGTGGCGGCGGCGCTGGCGAGTCCCCGGGGAAGCCGCCCCAGACGTTCCGCCACCGGCTGCTGGAACAGCAGCAGGGACGCCATGGCCGTGTAACTGAGCACAAACCCCGCGTCGAAAAGCGATGAGGCGTTTGCCGCGAGCAGGACAACGGCGGAAATGCCCAGCGCCGAGGGGATGTCCGGTTCCCGGTCGAAGAGGTCATAGCAGACGACGACCGCCGCCATGAAGGCGGCGCGCAGGGTGGCCGGACGCGCCCCCGCCGCCAGGGCAAAAACAAACACCCCCGCCAAAACCAGCACAGCGCGGTGTTTCGGGGACTTCACCGCCAGCCCGGCCAGAAAGGAAAGGGCCAGATAGACCAGCCCGACGTGGATGCCGGACACCGAGAGGATGTGCACCGTTCCCGAGTGGACGTAGGCAAGGTTCGTTTCGCGGTCAAGACCGGAGCGCTCGCCGAGCCACACTCCCAGCGCAAAGGGCACCGCAGACTCCGGAAGCGCCTGGAGAAAGGCGCGGGCCTGCGCCTGCCTCAGACGGCAGACGAGGGACCGAAGCCCCGCCCCGGCGTCTTCCAGCCGGCGGAGGTCGCGGGGCTTGGCGGTGATCCGCGTGAACACGCCCCGCCGCCGCATGACCTGCTCATAGGAGGGCACCCGGTGGTTCACGCCGGACAAGACGGGGTCCAGGGCGCCCGTGACCCGGACGCGGTCCCCGTCCACCGGCAGGAACTCCGGCGCGGCGCAGTACACGAGACAGCGCGACGGCGCCACCGGCAGGACACTCCCCCCGTGCCGCACCGACTCCGTGCTCAGCACGAAGCGGCACAGGCCGCCGGAGGGGATTATGGCGGGGGCGTCGCGCACCGTTCCCTCCAAGGTGCAGAGGGAACCGTTGTGCCGCAGGGCGGCGCGCGCCAGGGCGTCGCCGTCGCGCGGCGGCGCGGACAAAGGGAGGAGGAGGACCCCCACACCCGCGCAGCAGCCAAACACGGCAACCACGTCGCGCAGCGGCATGCGCCCGGCGGTCCAAACCAGGGCAAGACCCCAGCAGAAGGCGGCGGCGCCCGGGGAAGCCGCGTAACCGGGGGAAAGCCGCCCCCCCAAGGCAATACCCCCGACGAGACCGAGGGCCATGACCACCCAGTGTCTGTTCATGCGCGCGCGTTTCCGTCCCGGTTCCCCGATGCCGCGGTCCGTCCCGCGGGCCGGGGTCATTATCCCCGGCCCGCGGGAGGACTTTCAACGCGCAAGGCGCGCCGGTCTAGTCCTTGGCGATGTACCCGTGGTAGAGGCCCATGTAGTAGGGCAGGAGGAAGACGGTGCCGCTGCCGAGGGTTCCCCCGTTTCCGCCGTAGTCGAGGGTCCAGGGGTCGGTGTTCCAGTGGTGGAAGAAGCGCTCGGAGACGGGGAGGGTCTTGCCGTTGTTGCGGCTGCCGCGCACGCGGCCGGCGGGCTCATAGGGCTCCGAGGCCTGCTGGCGGGGCAGCAGGAGCAGGTCCTTCCGGTGGCTGTTCTGGTGGCCCCAGCCGACGCGGTCCAGGGGGAAGTCCTTCAGCGTGAAGACGGCGTCCGCCAGCCACCCGGGCCACTGCTCGATGGAGTGGGTGCCCCAGGGGTTCGTGTGCGTGGCGCCCGCGCCGAAGGGGGCGTAGCAGAAGTTGAAGAAGGGGTTCATTTCGGGCTGCTCAACGGTCCAGGCCGAATAGAACGAGTAGAGCATCTGCTCCTTCAGCGCCTGGTCTTTGCTGTACCGCATGAAGAGGTAGTAGCACATGAAGGCCATCTCGTCGTCGGACTGGTTGCCGGAGCCGGGGCCGAAGTGGGTCTTGTAGCGCATGGCGTTGTGGCCGTAGCCGTGCTTGTCCACCAGCTCGCGGGCGAGCTCGCCGTACTTCGCGTCCCCCGTCACAAACTCCGTCGCGGCGAGGTAGGCGAGGATGCTGATGGATTTCAGGCCGCGCTCGGACCACCAGTTCGGGTCGTTGTTCAGGGAGAAGGGGTCGTAGATGGCCCAGCGCGTGGGCGTGCCGTCGTGGTCAATCATGCGGAAACCGTTGGCGACCAGATGGTCCGTCAGGCTGCGGATGACCTCCGTCACGCGGGCCTTCTCCTCCTCCGTCTCCGCGACCAGCTCGTAGTACAGCGGGTAGAAGAAGTAGTGGCCGTCCAGCTCGTCGCTGCTCGTGTCGCTCTTCCAGAACCACTTGCCGTCGGCGGTTTTCGGCCAGCGCGGCTCGTAGATTTTCCACAGGCTGTCGTTCGTCGCCTTGTGCCGCTTGTCGCTTTCCAGCCGGCCCTCGTTGGGGTCGGGGCCGTCGCCCGGCAGGATGGTGCGCGCCACATAGCCCTCGGGCGGCCTGACGTCGCCCATCTGGGTGACCTTCTGGAGGAAGCGCAGGGCCTCAAAGGCGCGCTTGGCGCGGTCCTTGGCCGCCGGGTCCTTGGTGGCGCCGTAGGCGAAGCACTCGCCCGCGCCGTACATGGCGGTCCAGAGGCCGTCGTTGTCGCTGTCCGTCAGGATGACCTCGCTCTTGTCCCCGGGCGTCTTCAGGCCCACCTCGGAAACATAGCCGTATTCCGTGCGGCGGATGAGGCGCTCCATCTCGTCCTCGTAGAAGGCGGCCTTCTCCCACAGGGTCATGGGCTGGTGGCCGATCCACCCCAGGCCCTTCTTCGTGGCGACCCAGGCCTGCCCCTGCGCGTCCGCGGCGATGCCCGTCACGTTGTCGTCCGGCAGCCAGCGCCGCCCCTGGCGGTAGCTCCACTGGCCGTCCTTGAACCGGACCGCGCCGCGCGTGGTGCCCGCCCACAGGGAGCCGTCGCCGCCCGCGGCGAGGCAGGTGATGTCGTCGTAGGGCAGCCCTTCGGCGCCCGTGTAAAAGGACCACTGGCCGTCCGCGCGCCGGGCAAGCCCGGCACGCGTGGCGAACCACAGCGCGCCATCGGCGGCCACGGCCACGCCGCGCACGTCCGACGTGCCCCAGAGCCGGCCCAGGCCGTCGTCGGCCACGGTCTTCTCATAGGTGCCGTCTTCCCGGCGAACGAAAAGACCCGCGGGACCGCCCAGCACGGCGGGATCGGGCGCATCGGGCGTCCAGTGGTTCATTTCCAGCGCGTTTTCCGGCAGTGCGTCCTTTGCGCCGGGCCGGAGGAGCGCATATCCGCCGGCGCCGGGCACCACCGCGAGACGGGCCCAGGCATGGTCCGAGGGGGCGAATTTCCCGTCGCGCAGGGCGAAGGAACCGCCGTCACAGCGGACCACGGGGACGCCGTCCGCCAGGGTGACGCCGAGCACGGCGCCGGGAAGGCCGTCCTTGCCGGCGTAGGCACGCGCGACTTCCTGGGGGAACACGCCCACCTTGACCGGCGGGACAGGGTCGGCCGCAAACGCGGCGGCGGCCGCGATCAGGGCGCAGGGGACAAGCAGGGCGGGGATGCGGACATTCATGGTCTCGGCTCCTTGACTGGGTTGATGTTCAGCCTCCGGCGGGAGTCGCCGCGCCGGAAGCGCGCGGGGCGCGCGCCCCGCCAGTCCGACCCGTTCCGCCGTTGTTGAGTTTCAGCGGGCGCGGCCGGACAGCAAAAAGGAAGCCTCCCGTCGAGGGAGGCTTCCGAAAACGCGTGGATAAACGGCATGCCGTGCGCGCCGCTCAGGTCTCCTCCAGGACGGCGCGGGAGATCGCCTTGGCCAGACGGCGGCGCCGGCGGTCCGAAGGCTTCTCGAAATAGGTCAGTTCCTTGAGCCGCTGCATCAGGCCTTCCTTGTTGCACTTCTTTTTGAAGCGCCGCAGGGCCTTCTCGAAGGGCTCATCGGTCTTTACGCGAACCTTGGTCACTTATGCTCAACCTCCCCTCTGTAGTGGGATTACGGCCTGGCTGGTTCTCGCCCGCCGCATGGTTGCCGGCATGGGGGCCGGACAGTGCTTCCTTTCCGCCGGAATGGACAGCCCGTCCCGGCAGGGGAAGACAGTATACCAGCCATCCCCCGCCCAGTCAATCTTTGCGCGGCTTTGGGCTGCGGAAAGGGGAGGGGGCTATGCCAGCCCGGACTCCCCCCGGATCTGGGCGGCCCAGGCCCGGACGCGTTCGGGGGTCTTCGCGGGGTCGTTTTCCTGGTCGAGGACCAGGCCGCAGAAGCGCCCGTCCACCGCGGCGTCCGACGCGTGGAAGGTGTAGCCGTCCACGGGCCAGAAACCGACGACCGTCGCGCCGCATTCGACGACTTTTCGGTAGAGCTTTCCCAGGCCGTTGGCGAACTGGCCGGGGAAACTGAAGGCGTTTCCGAGCCCAAACAGCGCCACCTTCCTGCCGGTGAGGTCCATTCCGTCCATTTTGGGAAGGAAAGAAACCCAATCCTGCTGGAGGTCGCCGTCGTCCCAGGTGGGGGTGCCGAGCACCAGCAGGTCCGCCGCGAGGAAATCGTCCGGCGTCACGCTGCTGACATCGCGCACATCCACATCGCCCAGCTCGCGCGCGAGGAGTTCCGCCACCTCGCCGGTGGAGCCCATGGTGGTCCCGTAAATGAGCGTAACAGAGGCCATGCTGTTGTCCTCCGGTTCCGGGGTCGTCTCACGCCCCGATATGGGGGTAACACCCGGGGGGGGCCTGTTCCATTCCCCGCCAGGGGGTCAGCGGGTGAAGCTGACAGACCAGCGGGTCTCTCCGGTTTCTGCGGAGGTGAACCGCAGGCTGACCGCGGGACCGTCCTGCGCCAGGGGCGCGGGCGCGCCGTTCACCAGGGCCTCCCCGGGCCGCCACGGCTCGGGACAGAGGAAGGTCAGGGTGTACGGGGTGCCCGCGACGGTGTTGAACGCGGCGCTGAGCATGCCGGTGGCGGGGTCCCAGGCAAGGCCGCGCTGGTCGAGGGCGCCCATGCAGAGATGGTTGTCCGACGCGACAAACTGGGGGCGGCCCTCGTCGGGGCGCAGGCCAAAGAGGCGCACGCCGGCGGGGGCGGTCTCCGCCCGGAGGGCGCCCTCCACGCGGCCCAGGTAGCGCCCCGCCCAGAAGTCATAGACGGTGTGATAGGCCTTTGCGTCCAGGCCCAGGGCGGAAAGGGAGAGGTCGTGGGTGCGCGGGGAGTCGGCCGCCCAGTTGAACAGGGCCAGGAGATACCACCTCTCTTCGCCGTTGCGCAGGGGCAGGAACCACACGGCGGGGGACTCCTCCTGAAAGAGGTCCACGGGCCGCGCGGGGTTCGGCGGCACGGGCAGGAGGCGGCGAAGAATGTCCACCTGGTCCGGCGTCAGGTCGGCGAAGGCGTCGCCAATCTTGACCACCCCGCCGGTGAGGGCCGCGCCGGTGAGCCACGCGATGCCCTGGTCGCGGGTGAGGCGCGGCTTGTCAAGGGCGTTCCACCGCTTCATCGTTTCCTCGTGGCCGAAAAAGGCGCAGTCCTGGTCGGGCAGATAGAGATGGGGCGCGACATAGAAGCGGCGGATCGCGTTGGTGAGGGTGTCCACGGCGCCCCAGTTCTTCTGGAGGTTGTCGGACTTCCAGACGGGGTCGCAGTCGCGGCCCGTGCGCACGCCCTCCGCGAGGACGCCGTTCACGGGCTGCGGGGTCATTGTGAGGAGGAAGGCCCCCTTCCGCATGCCGGCGCGCAGGGCCTCCATGCCCAGGCGCAGGCGCTCCACGTCCGTCAGGTTGTCGCCGGGGTTCGGCTTGGCCATGAGGAGGAAGTAGACAAAGTCGGCCTCGACGATGGCGTCGTAGCCCCACTCCTCCGTGATGCGGCGGGCGACGCCCGCGATGTGCTCCCGCACCTCCGGCTTGGTCACGTCGAGGAGCAGCGTGTCGTCGCCGACCAGCATCCTGCCCACGCCGGGGCGCGCCTCCACGAGCCAGCCGGGGTGCTCCCTGGCGGTCTGGCTGCCGCGGGCGACGGCGAAGGGGTTGAGCCAGAGGCTGGCGGTCATGCCGCGCCGGTGGATTTCGTCGGCCATGAACTTCATGCCGCGTGGAAACTTCTCCGGATGGGCCTCCCAGTCGCCCAGCTCCCGCTCCCAGCCCGCATCGAGGGCGAAATGCGTCCAGCCGTGGGGTTTCAGCGTGCGGTCGAGGGCGTCCAGATTCTCAAGCATGTTCTGCTCGGTGATGTTCTTGTGGAGCTTCGTGCTCCAGGGGTCCCAGCCGTGGGGGAGGAAGGCGGGCGCGCCGGGGACGCCGTTGACCGCCGCCGCCGCGCGGCCGAAGCGGTCCAGCCCCGTCAGCGGGTTGGTCTCGGCAACGGCAAGATAGAGGGTTTCCGAGGCCAGCTCGCCGCCCGGGGCCACTTCCAGCGGGGGGTCGTACACGCAGTCGCATGCGAGGCGGTCAAAGGCGTTCTCGGCGGCCTCTTCGCTGCGGGTCAGGGACAGCTCGGTCCACGCCCGGTCGTGGGTGAGAAAGCCCGCGATGAGCGTGCGCCCCGAGACGGGGTTGTGCGCGGCCAGGTTCCACCCTGCGCGCTCCGCGCCGCCCCGCGCCACCCTGGCGTAGTCGTTGAAGTCGCGGAAGAGGGAGCCGTTGTCCAGCACGAGGGTCTGGGCGGCCTGCGGGCCGAGGATGCACGCGCCCTTGCGGAGCGTTCCGACGGTCCACGGCGACAGCCGCGCCACGCGCACGGGCTTCTTGCCCGTGTTGCGGTAGACCATTTTGACCGTGAGGAAGGGCTTTCCTGGATAGGTGCGGAGGTGCCACTCGCCGTCCTCGCCGGAGAAGATGAAGCCCTGGCCCTGTCCGAGGGGGTCCGAGACGGTCATCCGCTCGGCGTCCCCGGCGCGCAGTCCCAGGGACTCCGCCTCCTCCTCCCCCGCGAACAACACGGCGGGCAGGGCGTTCTCGCAGAGAAGCTCGCCGTTGGGGAGAGCCACGTTGACCTGGCCGTTCTTCTGGACCACCACCTGGTAACGGTCCGTGGTGATGGTGCGCTGTCCGGCGCGCAGCCGGACCGTCTGGGCCCCGGCGGCGTCGCACAGCAGCAGGACAAGCGCCGCGCACATGGCCCGGCGGAACCCAAAGAAACGGCTGGTCATGACTCGTCCTCCCTGCCCGTCCCGGGCGGAAAACCCTCAAACCGTCGCGCGGCCCGCCGCGCCGTCACTCCCCCCACTCCACCAATACGGCGTTGAGGGGCGAAAGTTCCAGCGCCAGACCGTCGGCCCCCGCCGTGGACGCGGCGGTTCCCGCCGCGCGGGGGGTGGTGAACAGCACGGCGCGGCCCGCCGCCTCTCCGCAGAGCAGGGTCACGCGCTGCGGTTCCGGCGTGTAGTTGACCAGCACCTGGGCGGTCTTGCCTCCCGCCTGCCAGCGGGTGGTGAACACCGACCGGAACGGGATGCGCTGGTCCCGCGGGGTGATTATCGGAATCTCGTAATCGCCGGCGACGGGGAAGGGCTTGAGCATGCGGCCATAGAGAAGGTAGGGCTTGCCCGCGCCGCGCCGCCAGGCGTTCAGGTTGCGCATGAGCGCCGCCACGGAGTCATGGTCCGGGCCCTCGGCGTCCCACGAGCCGCCCCACTCCCAGCAGAGCTTCCCGCCGCCCTTGAGCACCGCCGTCAGGAAGTCGCCCTGGACAAAGGACAGGGCCACGCGCTGGTGCAGGTTGAGCGGGGAGCGGGGAATGTCCACAAACGCGCTCACGCCGTTCTGGTTGCCCATGAAGTTGTTCAGGTGCTCGTGGTGGACGTAGGCGTAGGCGGGCACGGGCGTTCCGGCGTGCAGGTTCAGGTGGAACCGGTTGTCGTTGAAGAGCAGGTAGGGGATGAAGGGCTCGGCGGCGGCGGCCTCGCACCCGATGAGCACCCTGCGTCCGCTCCGGGCGACCAGCTCCTGGATGCGCCGGTAGATGTCCGCCATGGCGGCGTTCTGCCAGAGGCCGGGGCCGGGCGCGTGGCCATGGGTTGTCGCGTAGCAGCGGTAGCAGGCCCCGCCGAGGTTCTGGTCAAAGTACTGGAGGTAGTCCACGCCGGAGGGGAGGATTTTGGCGACCTCGCGGGCGACCGTGTCCTTCACCCATTCGTTCGCCGGGCACATGTCGTAGCCGATGCGCTGGGCGTTGGGCCCCGCGCACACGCCGTTCTCCGCGGGCGTGCCGTCGGGCGCGCGCGCCACGATGTCCACGAGGTGGAGGTCCTCGAACTCCTCCTCCTTCGTGAACGAGGGGTCCGTGTTGCTGCGGATGGTGTAGCCTGTGCCGCTGGCGTAGAGTCCCGCAAGGTTGCCCGCGGCGTGCAGGGCCTCCACGAAGCCGGAAAAATCCTCCGTGCCGCCGTAGGGCGGCCAGACGTAGGGCGGCGACCACGGCGCGCTGCCCTCCCAGTGCATGAGCAGGGCGAGCACTTTGCTGTCGAACTGTTTGGACAGGGACTCCAGCGCCGGGAGCGCCTTCGTGTGGGGGAAGTACTCGTTCGGCGCCATGTCGCCGAGGTCCTTCGTGCCGCGCACCGGGTAGGTGACCACGATGGGCGACTCCTGGAACCAGTCGGGCAGGGCGGGGTTTTCCGCCAGCCGGGGCGGGCGCGGCATGGCCGACGTTTCCAGCCAGGCGCGGTAGCGCTCGGCGGCGTCGTGCCAGTCGCCGGTGAAGGCGCCCAGGGCCATCTCATAGGGCATGGCGTACTCGCGCGCGATCACACCGCCGGGGAAGAGGCGGTAGTCGAGGAAGATGCCGCCCTGCGGGTGGGGGTGGTACTCGACGCCCTTGGGGTGGCTCTCCGGGTCGTGCGCGGCGAGATACAGCCCTGCCTCGCGGCCGTAGTAGGCCATGAATTGCATGGGGCAGGACGAGGGGTACAGGCCGATCCAGCCCATGGTCGGGTGCTCGATGGGCCGCCACTTCCACCAGAACCCCTCGCGCAGCGACAGGTCCTCGACCACCACGCCCTCCATGCCCGGCCAGAAGACGCGCGCGTCGCCGCCCGTCGCCACGAGGTCGTCCGGCGTGACCACCGTGGGGAAGTCTATGTGGTCCAGCCGGAGCCCCGTGCCGTTGGTCAGTGACAGGGACCAGTAGGTCGTGGGCTCGTTGTGGGGGCAGCGCACCGTCACCCGCACGTCCACCGGCCGCCCGTCCAGCTCCGTGCAGGCGAGGACCAGCCGCGTCTCGCCGTCCGTCTCCTCGCGCGCGGCGGAGAAGGCCCGCGCCGACAGGGCGGACAGGTCGGTCGGCGCGCCGTCGGCGGCGCGAAACCGGAGGGTGAACAGGGCGCGCGGCGCGCCGCAGGCCAGGATGAGTTCGCGGCCGTTGGCGGCGAAGGACTCCAGGTCCCCGGTGTCGCCGTTGAGGCGCAGCTCATACTGCGCCGTGCGCACCGTGAGCGGTTCGGCCGCCCGGGCTCCCGGAGTGGCGGCGAAGAACAGACAGGCGGCCAGAAGGCCCGCGGCGGCGAAGGTGTCGGCGTGCATGGGGTTCTCCGGAAAGGGTCATCCCCTCGCGGGGTGTTTGAAAAAGTCGTGGGCGTTGCCGCGCATGAGGCGCTCGGCCATGTCGGGGACGTCGGCCTCGGCGAGCCAGCCGCTTTCGACCAGGTCGCGCAGGACCAGCGCCACACCCCGGCGGGCGATGGATGCGTGGCCGGGCACCATCTCCACGGGGATGAAATCGCCGCCGAAGACGAACACCTTGTTCGCCGGCGCGGTGACCAGGAACTCGGCGAGGAAGCGGCGCGAGGCCCCGGGGCTGATGATCCACGCCCAGCACATGTCCACCCACGCGTTGGGGTACTGCTTTGCCAGGGCGATGTACTCGTCCTGGTAGGGGTAGCCGATGTGGAAGAGGTCGAAGCGCACGTTGGGGTAGGCCCGCAGCAGCCCGCACACGTCCCCGGCGTTCTGGCGCACGCCCTCCAGCGGCATGGACCCGTGGCCCGCGTAGTAGCCCGTGTGCAGCTTGACCGGCAGGTGGTACTCCGCCGCCTTCTTCAGGCAGTAATGGAACAGGTGGTCCTGGACCATTTTGCGCTCGTCGGCCGTGAGGTCCTTCCCGTCCGCCAGCAGGCGCTCGAAGGGCTTCTCCGCCTCGCCCGCCGTCACGGGGGCGAAGTCGAGGCGGCGGCCGTAGGCCATCTGGTTCTTGAGGGCCACCGCCTGCGGGCCGTACTGCTCGAAGCACCAGTCAATGACCTGGTGCCAGTCCTTCAGCGAGTTCACCTCGATGTCCGCCAGCTCCGCCTTCTTCCTCCAGCCGTCCAGCGTGCAGAAGCCGACGAAGCTCAGGTCCTGCGCCAGCAGGTCCGGCATCTCCGTCTTCATGAACACCTCGCCCTCCAGGCTGTTCACATGGCAGTAGTCAATGTTCGCCACCTTGCGCAGCAGGCGCTCGTAGAAGCCCGGCTGGATGTCCGCGCGGATCTGCGCCGACACGGACTCCACATTGTCCGCCGTCAGGTCGGTCTCGCCGTAGAGCAGGCGCAGCGACTCGCGCAGGCACAGGAAATAGCCCGTGTTGCGCACCTTGGGATACCACGGCGCGATGATCTCCCACTTCTCCTTCGGCGAGAGGGAGGGCGAGGTGATCTTCTGGAGCAGGTCGGACGGCATCCCCGCGGAGCAGAGGTCCGAGTCCGTGTAATGGCTCAGGAGAATCCCGAAATCCGGCGCGGCGATGCGGCCGTACTTCTCCGGCGCCGTCAACGCCCCGATCCGGTGCGACTCCTCCCACAGGTGCTCATGCGTGTCCACCAGGGGAATCTGCCCCAGCAGCCCGAGAA
>JAPXRP010000126.1:0-12587 GCA_033813475.1 Candidatus Hydrogenedentota bacterium | reverse complement strand
ACCTCGACCTCGGCGACGATCCCGCGGATCATCTCGATGGCCGCGTCGGCGCTGGCCTTGTCCACGGCGGCCACATGGATCCGCCCGTCGTCCTCGATCTCGATCTCGGCGCCGCTGGCGCTCTGGATCTCGCGGATGACCTTGCCGCCCGGTCCAATCACCTCGCGGATCTTGTCCGGGTCAATCGTGATGGTGTATATCCGCGGCGCGTACGGGGAGATGTCGGAGCGCGGCTTGTCGAGCGCCTCGTTCATCTTGCCCAGGATGTGGTCGCGGCCCGCGCGGGCCTGCGCCAGCGCCCGCTCCATCACGTCGCGGGAGAGGCCCTTCACCTTGGTGTCCATCTGGAACGCCGTGATGCCCTTCGCCGTGCCGCACACCTTGAAGTCCATGTCGCCGAGGTGGTCCTCGTCGCCCAGGATGTCGGACAGGATGCGGATCTCGTCGCCCTCCTTGATCATCCCCATGGCGATGCCCGCCACCGGGGCCGACACCGGCACGCCGGCGTCCATCAGGCTGAGGGACCCGCCGCACACCGTGGCCATGGAGCTGGACCCGTTGCTCTCGGTCACCTCGGACACGATGCGCAGGGTGTAGGGGAAGTCGTCCTCGGGCGCCGGGGCGTTCTCGCCCTCCTCCAGGAAGGGCATGACCGACTGGAGCGCGCGCTCGGCCAGCTTGCCGTGGCCCACCTCGCGGCGGCCCGGACCGCTGATCCGGCGCACCTCGCCGACCGACCAGGACGGGAAGTTGTAGTGGAGGAAGAAACGCTGGAAGCTGTCGCCCGTGAGCTCGTCCAGCCGCATCTCGTCGCGGCTGGTGCCCAGCGTCGTCGCCACGAGCGCCTGCGTCTCGCCGCGCGTGAACAGCGCGGAGCCGTGGGCCCGCGGAAGCACCCCCACCTCGATGGTGATGGGGCGCACCTCGTCCAGGCGCCGGCCGTCCATGCGCATGCTGGTCTCGATGACCGCGCCGCGCATGGTGCGCTTCTTCAGGTCGGAGAACGCGGCGGCGACGCCGGCCTCGCGCGCCGCGTACAGCTCCTCGCCGTACTTCGCCTGCAGGGCCGCCAGGGTCTCCGCCTTCACCGCGTCAATCGTGTCCAGGCGCAGCATCTTCTCGCGGATGGCCAGGGCCTCCCTGAGGCGCGCCTCGGCGAGGGCGGCGACGTCCGCCACCACCTCCTCCTCGACCGCGGGCGGCGTGAAGGCCATCTTCTCGGCGCCGACGCGGGTGCGCAGCTCCTCGATGGCCGCCACGATGTTCCTGATGTGGCCGTGGGCGAACTCGAGGGCGTCGGCCATCAGGCTCTCCGGCACCT
This sequence comes from Candidatus Hydrogenedentota bacterium, assembly GCA_033813475.1. Taxonomy (GTDB): domain Bacteria; phylum Hydrogenedentota; class Hydrogenedentia; order Hydrogenedentales; family CAITNO01; genus JAAYBR01. The sequence continues at coordinate 11,266 of JAPXRP010000126.1, read as the reverse complement.
CCTTCGCCTGGCCCTCGACCATGCACAGGGCGCCCGCGGTGCCCGCGACGACGATGTCGAGGGTGCTGGCGGCCATCTGGTCCATGGGCGGGTTCACGACAAGCACCCCCTCGATGCACCCGACGCGCACGGCGCCGATGGGCTCGGAAAGGGGAATCTTGGAGATGTGCAGGGCCGCCGACGCCGCGTTCATGGACAGCACGTCGGGGTTGTGGATGTTGTCCGCCGACAGCACGGTCTGGCAGACCAGGGTCTCGTTGGTGAAGCCCTTGGGGAAGAGGGGCCGCAGGGGGCGGTCCGTCAGGCGGCACACGAGAATCTCGCGCTCCGAGGGGCGCGCCTCGCGGCGGAAAAAGTTCCCCGGAATCTGGCCCACCGAGTAAAACCGCTCCCGGTAGTCCACGGTCATGGGGAAGAAATCCTGCCCCGGCTTGCTCTCGGGCGCCACCACGACGGCCGAAAGGACCATCGTGTCGCCGCCCCGGCAGATGACGGCGCCGTGCGCCTGTTTGGCGATGCGGCCGGTCTCGAATTCGAGGGCGTCGGAGCCGACCATCACTGAAATGCGTTCTACCATGTTCGCTGTTGCTCCCTTGACAATGGAACAGCATGCATGGGGTTCCATAATGTCATTGTGTTTCTTTTTTCTCTCTCTTCTTCTATTCTCAAACCGGATCCGGGCTGCCGGGGCCCCGTTCCCGCGCGTTTCGCGGGGGGCGCCGGAGGGTTCCGGAAAACGCCCGGGGCGGCGGGGCCGCCCCGGACGTCGTGGTTACTTGCGCAGGCCCAGCGTCTTGACCAGCTCGCGGTACCGCTCAATGTCGCAGCGCCGGACATAGTCCAGCAGGTGGCGGCGGCGTCCGACCAGCTTCAGGAGGCCGCGCCGCGTGGAGTGGTCCTTCGGATGGGTCTTGCAGTGCTCGGTCAGGTGGAGGATGCGCTCCGTCAGGAGCGCCGCCTGCACCTCCGGCGAGCCCGTGTCGGCCTCGGTCTTGCCGTAGTTCTTGATCAGTTCCTCTTTCTTCTCTTTCGTCAGGGGCATCTTCTTCACCTTTTCCTTCTGGTTCACCCGGGGCCAGGCGCGCCGTCGGTGTGTCGAACGGCCGGGCCGCGGGTACGGGGTTGTCGGGGGCTCAGCCGCCGCAGCAGCAGCAGCCGCAGCCGCCCGGTTTGTCTGTCAGGGCCACAAGGCCCGGAAGCTCCTTGCCTTCCAGCATCTCCAGCGACGCGCCGCCGCCGGTGGACACATGGGACATCCTGTCGGCCAGGCCGAACTGGATCACCGCCGCCGCCGTGTCGCCGCCGCCGATGATCGTCACGCCCCTGCACGACGCCATCGTGTCCGCCAGGGCGCGCGTGCCCACGGCGAAGTTCGGCATCTCAAACACGCCCACGGGGCCGTTCCACACGATCATGGCCGCGCGGTTGACCTCGTCCGTGAACAGCTTGACGGTCTCGGGGCCGATGTCGAGGCCCTCCCAGTCCGCCGGAATGGCGTCCGCCGCGACGGTCTGGATGTTGGCGTTGTTGTCAAACGCGTCGGCGACCTTGAAGTCCACCGGCAGCAGCAGCTTCACGCCCTGCGCCGCGGCCTTCTCCATCGCCTTCGCCGCCACCTCGATCCCGTCCTTGTCCAGCAGCGACTTCCCGATCTCCATGCCCTTCGCCTTCATGAAGGTGTAGGCCATGCCGCCGCCGATGATCAGCGTGTCCACCAGGTTCAGCAGGTTGTCAATCACCAAAATCTTGTCCGACACCTTCGCGCCGCCCAGGATCGCCACCAGCGGCCGCTCCGGCGACTGGAGCACCTTGCCGAAATACTCCATCTCCTTCGCCACGAGGAAGCCCGCCGCACTCTGCGCGACATACCGCGTCACGCCCTCGGTGGAGGCGTGCGCCCGGTGCACCGTGCCGAACGCGTCGCTCACGTACACGTCGCCCAGCTTCGCCAGCTGCTGCGACAGTTCGGGGTCGTTCTTCTCCTCGCCCGGGTGGAAGCGCGTGTTCTCCAGCAGGATGATGTCGCCCGGCTGCATGGCGGCCACGGCGGCCTCCACGGCCGGCCCGGCCACCTCGTCCAGCTTCGTCACGTTGCCGCCCACCAGCGAGCGCAGATGGTCCGCCACGGGGTCCATCTTCAGCAGCGCCAGCTTCGCCGCGTCGTCCTTCACCTTCTTCGGGCGGCCCAGGTGCGACATGAGCACCAGCTTGCCGCCGCGCTCGCGGACATAGTTGATGCTCTTCAGGGCGGCCCGGATGCGCATGTCGTCGCGCACCGTCCCGTCCGCGTGCTGCGGCACGTTGAAGTCCACGCGCATGAGCACGGTCTTGCCCGCAAGGTCCAGATCCTCGATGCCCAACTTCTTCATCGTCATGTCGTTCACCCGTCGTTCAAAGGCCGGTCTGTTTGGGGAAAGGGGCCGCGCCCTGCGGCGCGGCCCCGGAATTCACGCGCAATCCGCTCAGGCCATCTTCTTGAAGAGGTCCACGCAGCGGTTGGAGTAGCCGAACTCGTTGTCGTACCACGACACGACCTTGGCGAAGTTCCCGTCCATGACCATCGTCATCAGGGAGTCGAACACGCTGGAGTGCGGGTTGCCGATGATGTCGCAGGACACGACCGGGTCGGCGCAGTACGCCAGCACGCCCTTCAGCGCGCCCTCGGACGCCGCCTTCACCGCCGCGTTGATCTCCTCCTTCGTCACGTTCTTTTCCAGCTCGACCGTCAGGTCCACCACGGAGCCGTCAATGACCGGCACGCGCATGGAGAAGCCGTCCAGCTTGCCGTTCAGGGCCGGAAGCACCTTGCCCACGGCGCGCGCGGCGCCCGTCGTGGTGGGGATGATCGCGTTCGCGGCGGCGCGGGCACGGCGCAGGTCCTTGTGGGGCACGTCCAGCACGGCCTGGTCGTTCGTGTACGCGTGGATCGTGTTCATCATGCCGCGCTTGATCCCGAAGCTCTCGTGGAGAACCTTCGCGACCGGGGCCAGGCAGTTCGTCGTGCAGGAGGCGTTCGACACGATCTGGTCGGTCGCCTTCAGCGTCCCGCAGTTCACGCCGACCACGATGATCGCGTCCACCGCGTCCTTCGGCGGCACGCTCAGCAGCACCTTCTTGGCGCCGCCCGCGATGTGCTTCATGCAGTCCGCCTTGCTCGAGAAGCGGCCCGTGGACTCCAGCACCATCTCCACGCCCCGGGCGCCCCACCCGATCTCCGCCGGGTCCTTGATCGCCGTGATCTTCACTTCCTTGCCGTTCACGATGATCGCGTCGTCCGTGTGCGAGACCTCCGCGTCGTACACGCCGAACACGCTGTCATACTTCAGCAGGTGCGCCAGCGTCTTGGCGTCCGTCAGGTCGTTGATGCTCACCACCTCGAAGGCCGGATCCTTCATGAGGAGCTTGAAAACGTTGCGGCCGATGCGCCCGAACCCGTTGATACCGATCTTTGTCGCCATGATGCTCTGTTCCTTTCGTGAACTGTTTCGTTGCGCCCGGGGCTACCATCACCCGGGTCGTCCTCTTGGCCAAACATCCCCTGCCCCCCGCCCGGAACCCTGTGTCCCCGGGAATCCGGAAGGCAAAAGCGGAAAAACGCGTACCCCAACGCGGAAATACACCGCAACCCCGAAGGTGCTGACAGAGGGTTTGGGGCGGCATCAACCCTGAAAAACGCCCCGTAAGACTCGTCCCGCGTTCCCGCCACTGACCGGAAACGCCCTTTCACACCATCCAGAATCCCGGAAAGTATCGCACGCCGCCCAATTAAATGTCAACTTTCGGGCCAACAGCGGGCCAAGGCCGCCGGGACGGCGGCGCTACGGAACAGCCCCCGCCTGTCCGCCCCCGTACCCCCAGCGTCCCGCTGGCCTTGTCCAGGGCCAAGAAGAGGGAACATGGATAAACAGGACGGACAGGATGAGACAAAGAATCCCGCGCATCCTGTTCATCCATGTCCGTTCTTTTTGTGCGCGGGGAGTCTGCCGCCGGTCACGGTTTCCAGGCTAGTATCTGGCCGTCCTGTTCGAGGCGGGCGCGGAGGGCGGGGTAGTCTATGTCCTGGACGGGGACGCCGGCGTCGAGGGCCTGGCAGGCCGCCGTGGCGGCGGACTGGCCGAGGACCATGAACACGGGCTCCATGCGGATGGAGCCGTAGGCGATGTGGGAGGCGGACAGGCACACGGGCACGAGGAGGTTCTCGCACTCCGCCCGGCGCGGGCGCAGGGACTTGTAGGAAATGGGGTAGGGCGGGAACTTGCCGACCTGCACGTCGCCCTCGTTCTGCACGTCGCCGTCGGCGGTGACGTAGCGCTGGACGTGGTGGGAGTCCATGGTGTAGGCGGCCAGGCCGACGGGGTCGCCGGCCGTCTCCCGGCCCTGGCAGTTGTGCTGGGTCATGACGTATTCCGACCGCATGCGGCGCGCCTCGCGCACGTAGAGCTGGTGGGGCCAGCCGTCGTGCTCTGGAAACTCGTCGCGGCAGGGGCCCCACTGGGAGACCTTCTTCCGGATGTCCTCCGGCACCCGCGGGTCGTTGGCGAGGGTCCACATGAGTCCGCGCTGGTACAGCAGGTGCTCCTGGAACATGGCCTCGCGCGCGGCGTAGTCCGCCCCGGGCCAGCCGTGGTTCATGCCGATGTTGTCGGTGGAGAACCCGAAGTTGTTGTTCACGTCCGTCTTGCGGTTGGGCATGAGGATGGGGTTCCAGGGGGCGCGGGTCTCGCCGGCCTCGAAGTTGCGCAGGAGCACCTCGTAGCGCAGGGGGTCGTAGCCCTCGGGCTTCGCCCAGGGCAGGCGGTTTTCGGGCCGGTCGGTCAGGCACATGCGGAAGTTGTAGGCCTGCACGCGGCGGTCGCCGGACCCCTCCTCCCCCGGGCCGCCGGGCTGGATGCCGGGCAGCAGCCCGCTGGACGGGTCGCCCTTCACGCGCCAGGGGTCTATGCCGCGCATGAGCTGGTGGTATTTGGCCTGGGCCGTGCGCACGCCGTTGAGGTCCTCGCCGTAGTCCTCCTCGGCCTCGCGGCCCACGGTGAAGTCCCCCCCGGCGTCGGCCAGCAGGTCGCCCTCGTAGGTGGCGTCAATGAAGCACCGGCCGCGCACCGCGAGCCCGCTCTCCATGACCACCGCCGCCAGCCGCGCCCCCTCTTTCACCGCGCCGCCCGGGCGCTTCATGCGCTCGCCGCAGACGACCTCCACCCCCGCCTCGCGGAGCATGTCGCGCAGGATCGCCTCGGCCACCTTGGGCTCAAAGGTCCACATGGCGTCGTCGTTCGGCGTCTTCCGGGGGTTCTCATAGTCCCCCGGCTTTTCGTGGGTCCATGCCTCCGGCGTCTCATAGTGCGCCTTCACGCGGCGGTAAAACTCTCGGGAGACGCCGCCGATGGCCCCCTTGTTCCCGATGTCCGTGGCGCCGAGGCCGCCGCTGGTCAGCCCGCCGATGTGCGCGCCCGGCTCCACCAGCACGGCGGTCTTCCCCATGCGCCTCGCCTGCACGGCCGCCGCCGCGCCGCCGGCCGTGCCGCCGTACACGACGACATCTGCGGAGATCACCCTGCCCTCCGCGCGGGCGCCCCCGGGGGACACGCAGGCGGACAGGCACAGGAACAGGCAGGCGAAAGACAGGGCTGCGGCGCGGGAAACAGTCATCTCGGTCTCCTTGTGGTGCGGGGCCGGGCCGGGGCGCCGGCGTTTCAGGGGTTGTTCGGCTCGAAATCCACGTCGAAGATGAGCCCCGGTATCTTGATGTACTCGAAGCGCACCTGCTTGTTGCGCCCGAGCACCTTGATCATCCGCAGGCCGTGGAACTCCTCGCCCTCGCGGGCCTGCACCTTTTTCACCTCGCCGGTGCGGCGGTCGGTGATGTCCATGAAGACATACAGGCTCTTGTCCACCCCGTCCTCCAGGAAGCCCCGGACGCGCACGGTGGGCTGCGCCATCATCTCCTGGGCGCGCGCGCTGATGCGCGAGAGCAGGGCGCTCTCCATGGACAGGGTGTCGAAGGCGTCCACGCAGAACAGCGCCAGCTTCCAGCGCTCCGCGGCGCTGGCCTCCCTGCCCAGTTCGGCGATCTCATAGCCGACCTCGCGCAGGGCCGCGCGGCCGAAATCCTTGCCGCCGTGCTCGGCGACGGCCTGCCGCAGGTTCTGGAGGATGGCCGCGGTCTCCTGCAGCCCCAGAAAGGAGCCCGTGTCCACGGCGATGCGGATGGGGGCGATGACGGGCCGCACCAGCGCCAGCACCTCCTCCTTGGTCTGGGGCCCCGTGGGCGGCGGGGGGGGCGGCGGCGGCGGTTCCACCTTGCACGAGGCGGCCAGCGCCGCCAGCACGGACAGGGCCAGCAGGTTTCGGAGAACGCGCATACTTACTCTCCCTTCTTCCCTTTTCGGCGCCCCGCGGGCGCCGGGACTCGCTGTCCGAATGGTACCACACGCCGCGGCGGCCGGTCAGGACAGCAGGCGCAGCGCCTCCGCCGGGTCCGCCTCCGGCCTGAGCCCTTTCACGGCCGCCCCCGGCCGCGCGCGGCGGCCGGCCTCGGCGTAGAAGGCCTTGCGCGCCCCGGCGTCCGGAAGGTGGTGCGCCGCCCACGCGCTGACAAAGCCCATGCCCGCGGCGGCCTCCAGCACCGTGTGCCCGTGGAGCACGAGGGCCCCCTCCAGGAACAGCGCGTGCAGGGGCCTCATCTCGGGCGCATTAAAGTCGTCCACGAACTTCTGGCCGTGGGCGTTCATCTCCGTGCCCACGAACACCGGCAGGTTGCGCCGCCGCGCGTTCTCGGCGAAGGCGTGGAAATGGCCCACCTTCACCCGGCGGACCTCCGGGTCGGACAGGTTCCAGTTGCGGTCGGGGATGATGTTCACCGCCGCCACGCCCTCGGCCGTCATCAGGTCCAGCAGCTCGTCAATGCACTGCTCGCCGTCCGACGTGCCGTCGAGCCAGGTCATCGTGGGGATGGCCCCGTTCGCCAGCGTGAAGCGGTTGATGTCCGCCCCCAGCGGGAAGGCCTCGCCCTTCTCGCAGACATAGCCGACGCCGCCGGCCTTCATGGTCTTCGCCCGGATCACGCCGTGGAACGCGGGCGCGTCGTCCAGCGACTTTTCCACCTGCTCCACCGTCATCCCCAGCTTCCCCGCCCACCACGCCGCGCGTTGGTCCCGGTCGGGGAGCACGGCCGCCGCCTTGTCGTAATACGCCGCGCAGACATGGCGCTCCGTGGCGTTGCCCGCCGGCGTCAGGGGGATCACCTCCGCGTCGTAGTCCAGCGCGATGTCGTCCAGCAGGGTGTTCACCCGCCCCACCAGCTGGCGCGTGCGCCGCTGGGCCGTCTCTTTCAGCCCGGCGAGGCACGCCGCCTCCGCCACCGGACGCCCGGCCGTGAAGCCCATGCCCATGTGGTAGGTGATGCCCGGCTCGCCGGGCGAGGTGATCACGCGCTCGGAGAAGGACGGCACATACACACGCGTCTCCAGGCCCGCGCCGCCGCGCATGCCCAGCAGCGCGCAGGCGTCCAGAAACTCCGCCACCCCGTCCAGCACGTCGAAGTCCACCAGGCCCATGGCGCTCAGCCCGCGCAGGCGGCCCCGCGCCACAAGCCCCGCCGGCGAATAGCCGTAGCCGTTGAAGGAGAAGGTGGAGTGGCAGTGCATGTTGACCGCGTCGTGCTCCGGCGCGGCGGCGGCCTCCCCCGCGCGCAGCATCGCCGCGAGGCGGTTCAGGGCGTCCCGGCGCGCGCCGGGGTCGCGGTCGTCCAGTTGGCGCTCCAGCGCCTCCAGTGTCTCACTCATCGTGCGGATCCTTTGCTAGTTCTTTCCGGCGGTGACGCCGGGCACCGGCGGGGCCGCTTCGGGCACCGCCGTCAGGTAATCCTTCCCCAGGAAGGCCGCCAGCGTGGCGGCCATCTGGCCCGCCGTGACCCGGCCCGTGTCGGCGCGCACACCGAGGGCGGGGGTGTCGGGCCCCATGAAGGCCATCCAGATGTTCTCCGAGTTGGGCAGGTCCTTGCCGTGGCCCTGCCACCCGTCCGGCCCCAGGCCGCGGCCGTGGTCTGTGGACAGCATCAGCGTGGTCTTCCCCCGGTACTGCGGCAGGGACTGGAGGGTCTCCCAGATCGTCCGGATGTACCCGTCGGCCAGGTGGGCCGATTCCAGGTACAGGTCGTAGCGGTTGTCGTGCCCCCACTCGTCGGTCTCGCCGAGGGACAGGAACAGCACGCGGGGCTTGCGCGTCTTGAGGTATTCCAGCGCCGTCTCATAGGGCAGCGCGTCGAAGGGCTCGCCCTTCCAGTAGCGGGTCATCCCGTCCTTGAGGCGGTTGATCGTGGCGATCGTCGGGGTGATTTTCCCCTCCGTGAAGGGCGCGTAGCCCGCGTTCACCACCATGCCCGACCGGGGCTGGTTCAGAATGAACGGGAAGAGGTCCCACGCGCCGAAGGCCGCCACCCGCCCCGCATAGGGCTTCTGCCCGTGGAGCCACTCCAGCACGTTCAGGTGCCTGTTGTGGATTTTCTTGTTGCTGTCCACCGCCGGGTCCGCCACCCCGCACAGCGTCTCGCTGTACCCCGGATACGAGAACTTGTGCGGGTTGGCCACCTGCGCGACGCTGCCCCGCTCCTGGTCGCCGAACACCTGCCCCTCCTTCGCCACCACCTTCCAGAAAAACGGCAGCAGGGCCTCGCGCCGCGCCTCCGGCGTCGCCCGCCAGAAACGCATCCGCGCCAGCTCCAGATCGCCCCCCTCCCCCTGGATCAAGGGCTCCTCCGCCCCGGAGAACACCTCCTGGTGCCGGAACCCGTCCAGCATCACATACACCACGTTCTCCGTCCGCAGGTCCGCCGCCGACGCGCACAGCGGCGCGGCCAGCGCCCCGGAAACCAGAAAGCAGCAAAGGACTGCGGGATGATGTGTCATGGCGCGCTCTCCATCAGTTGGGCCTCCCCCCGGAAGATTATGCGGAAATGCCGGGACAGGCGCAAGCCCGCAACCCCGGCCGGGAAATGGACACCCGGCGGAAAAAGCGGGCATAATGACGTTTGGCCGTGCAGGCTCCCCCGCAGGAGAACCCAGGAGAGGAAGCTCCGGCATGCGCGAGGAAGACGTCGGGCAGTGCGAGCGCCAGCTTCAGAGCGCCGTCCCCCTGCTCGGGGCGGCGCTGCAGCGCAAGGCCTGCCGGCGGCTCGCCGAGGACGCCGGCCCCGAGACGGTCCCCGTCCTGTGCGCCGCCATGAACCATCCGGACGCGACGGTGCGGGACACGGCCAGCCGCGCCGTCCACGCGCTCAAGAACCCCGACTCGGTGGACGCCCTCTGCGCCCTTTGGTGGAAAACCCGCGACCCGGCCCTGGAGGCGATCGTCGCCGGGGGAATGGTGGCGCGCCGGCCCCTGGAGGTGCGCCTCGCCTCGGCGCTGCGGGCGGGGCTCGGCGGCTGGGTGGTGGAGGGGGAACAGGCGGTGCGCATCCTCACGGGATTCCTGGACAGCCCGGACGAGGCCTGGGCGCACCAGGCGAAAACCATGTTCATGTCCCTGACCAGCCCGGTGGCGGTGGACGCCCTGTGCGGGGTCTGGGCCGAGACCCGCGATCCGCGCCTGGGCGAGTACATCGCCCGGTCCAACTACATCGCCCGCAGGCCCCTGCCCGTCCGGGTCCTCTCCGCCCTCATGGCGGGGGCGCCCGACGCCTGCGTCACCGACGCCGCCGGCGTCGCGGCGCTTCTGGACATCCTGCGCGGGGACGACCCGGAAATGTCGGCGCGCGCGCGGGGGGCCGTCGCGGCGCTGCGCCAGCCGGCGGCGGTGGACGCCCTGTGCGCGGTCTGGGCCGAGACCCGCGACCCGGAACTCGGCGCGGTGCTGCGGGCGCGGTCCATGACGGCGCGGGCGCCCCTGGAACTCCGCGTGCTCACCGCCGTGTGGGCGGGGCGGACCGACGGCCTCGCGGCCACCCCCGACGACGCGCGCGTCCTGGCCTGTCTGCTGGACGACCCCGATCCGGACGTGCGCGCGGGGGCGGAAAAGGCCCTGGGCCGGCCCGCGCGGCGGGAGGCCGCCGACGCCCTGTGCGCCCTGTGGGCGGAGACGGAGGACCCCCGTCTGGGCGGCATCATCGCCGCCGAGCGCATCGTGGCCTCGGCCCCCCCCCTCCTGCGCGTGCGCTCCGCGTTCCAGGCGGGCCGCGAACGGGAGATTCTGGACGAGCCCGGGGCCGCCGGGGTTCTGATAAGCATCGCCGAGGGGGCGGACGCGGAGGAGGCCCGGCGCGCCGCCGGCTGCCTGCGCCTGCTCCAGGCGCAGGAGGCCGTCAACCTGCTGTGCCGCCGCTGGGCCGAAACGCGCCACCCGGTGCTGGGCGACATCATCGAGCACGGCAACTTCGTCGCCGACGCCCCCCCGGAGCTGCATGCCCTGTCCGCCCTCAAGACCGGCGTCTTCACCCGGCTCGCCGAGATGCCCGGCGGCATCGGGCTGCTGGCCGGCGCCCTGTCCGACCCGGACGCCGTGGTCGCCCGGCGGGCCGACGCGCTGCTTTCGGCGCTGGAGCGGCCGGAAAACCGCGACACCCTGTGCGCCCTGGCGGTGGAAAACCCGTCGGGCGCGGCCGCCGCCCTCTGCCTGCGCGAGGGCTACCGGCCCGCGGACCCCGAGGACTGCTGCCTGTACCTCTTCGTGACGCGCCAGTTTGACGACTATTTCGCCGAGGACTACGAGTTCCAGAACCTCCGCATGGCCTACGACCGCGCCGCTGAACCCGTCCGCGAGCTCGTGCGCGCCATCGTCAACTCCGGCGACCTGCGCTGCATGGGCTTCTTCGGCGCGCGCAAGGGGCTCCCCGACTGCACGGACCAGGAAATCCACATCGCCCTCGACTCCGCCGTGCGCCACGGCGACTGGCCCCGCATCTTCCAGGCCATGCTGGAACTCCCGCTGGACTTCACCCTGCCCCTGATGGCGGGCCTCGCGGCGTCCGGCTGGCGGCCCGCCGACCCGGAACGCGCCGCCCTCCTCGACCGCATCACCCGCGACACCGGCGGAGACGCCGCCGCCGCCGCCCAAAGCGGCCCCCTCGCCGCCTGGCTGGCCGACGGCGCGGGGCCGGAACTGGCGGCCGTGCCCGCGGGGGAGCTGCTGCTGCGGCTCCGGGCGGCCGACCCGCCCGAGGCCGGCCGCATCGCCGCCGCGCTGGCCGCCCAGGAGGCCGGGGGGGCCGCCGACGCCGTCGCCGCGCACCCCCACTGGCTGGTGCGCCTGGCGGGATACCTGCTCGGCCTCATCC
>JAPXRP010000125.1:0-12688 GCA_033813475.1 Candidatus Hydrogenedentota bacterium | reverse complement strand
CTGGAGGCGCTGTTTGACACGGTCCACGCCGAGGCGGAACACGTGCTCGGCCCCGGCGGGGAGTAGGGTTCGGGGCGGTTGGAACGCCAACGCACGGAGCTGCGCCCCCGCACCGTCATCCTCGAGAGAAGACTTTCCAATACCCTTTGTCGAGAAGACGGCGACCAGATGCGCGTAAGCACCCACCTCGTCCGTCACCCCCGCGAAAGCGGGGGGCCATGCCTTGCGCGCGCGGCGTAATCCGCTTACCCAAGATGGATTCCCGCGTGCGCGGGAATGACGGGCGGGGGGCGGGTATGGCGGACGGCCCGCCCAGCGGTCCGGGTCACTCCCCCGCGCCGAGGGCGCGGAGGATTTCCTTTTCATACACGCGGACGAGGAGCGCGTTGCCTGCCGGGTTGAGGTGGCAGTGGTCGTTGAAGAGGGTCTCGCCGGGGACGCCGTGGGGCTCGGCGGCGATGACGGCGGCCTCCACATCTGCCAGGGGCACGCCGTGTTCGGCGGCGAGGGCGCGGAGGATGCCGTTTTCCAGGCCGCTCGACTGGTGGCGGGGCGAGGCCTCCCGCAGAATCGCCGCCCCCTTTTCCGCCGCCGCCGTGAAATCGCCCGCCGCCAGCAGGGGCAGCACCTCGGCCTCGTAGCGCCGCCCGTCGGGACCGGGCAGGCTGGGTTTCACCAGATTGGAGGGCACGGTGCCGATCACCACCGGCACGCCGTGGCCGCGGCAGAGCCGCAGGATCGCGGCGAGGTTTTCGCGGTAGGCCTGCATGCGTCCGGCGACCTCCTCCGGCGTGAAGCGGTAGTCCCAGGTCTTCGACGCGTCGGGCAGGGAGACGGCCAGGTCGCGCTGGGCGCGGGCCTCCTCCAGCGCGGCGATGGCGCGCCGCGCGCGGAAGTCGCGCAGGAGGCGGTAGAGGGCGCTGCGGCTGAGAACGCGCTGGGCCCGGCTGACCTCCACGCCGGACAGGCGGAGCTGCTGCAGCTCCTCAAACTCGTTGTGGCCGGAGTAGACCATGACGAGGTCGGGGGCGTAGTTGATGATCTCCCCGGCGATGAGGACGAGGCGGTGGCTGCCGTAGGAGAGGCCGCCGCAGTTGATGACCTCCGCGCGGTCGTAGCGGTCCGCGAGCGCCTGCTGGAGACGACCCGCAAGCAGGGGAAACTCGTAGTCGAGATAGTTGACCGACGACCCGCCGAGGGCAAAGACGCGCAGGGTGCGCGGCGGCTTGTTCCGCGCGAAGCGCTGCTGCTGGAACGACACCCGCTTCTCGGGGTTGGTCATCATCATGGAGGCGTCGGAGGGGTCGGGCACGAAGAGGCGGCTGGACGGGTCGAAACCCTGGCCCAGGTCCACCACCAGCGGCGGCACCCAGATTTCCCGGACCCGCGCCGCGCCCTCAAGAACGCCGAAAAGCAGCGCCACGGGCAGCACGACAGCCAGCGCGGGCACGAGGCGTTTCGGACGCCCGGGCACGGGGGAAGGCGCTGCCGGCTCCGTCATGTGCCCTGCTCCCGGGAGGCGGCCGGGGCGATCAGGCGCTCGATGTCCGGCGTGACCGCTTCCGCGTAGAGGGCGTGCCCCTTCGGTGTGAGGTGGCCGTCCAGCTCGTAGAACAGGTCGGGCTCCGTCTCCCGCGCCGTGAAGACCGGACTGGCGGTGAAAAACGGCAGCTCCGCCTTTTCAGCGGCGCGGCGGATGCCCTCGTCGGCGTTTTGGGCGGTCATCCACTCGGCGTCGGGGATGTAGCCGACCTTCGCCACCCCCTCGAAGGCGTGCTTGTTGACATAGGGGCCGTCGGGCAGGGACAGAACGGCGGTCATGGCGCCGTACTCCTCCGCGGCGCGGCGGATGCGGTCGAGATACCCGGCCAGGTTGCCCACCCGCGACTTGATCCACGGGTCCTCCATGTTCATCGGCAGGCTGTAGATGCGCGGGTTGTTCAGGGCCAGATCCACCATGTACGGGTTGAACGTGCCGGCGAAGAACGCCTCCTTCACCCGGGGGTCCATGGCGTCGAAACGGGCGCGGTTCTCCGGCGTCATCTTCTCGTGGAAGTCGCGGGCCGTGTTCGCCTGCCAGCGGCGGTTGTCCTCCGCCGTGCTCTTCTGCGGCGGCATTTCCTGCCTGCGCGCGTCGCCCATCCGCTCAATCCGCCGGTCGCGGATCAGGCGCATGGTGTTGGGGAACAGCGTCCGCGCGATGCCGGCCGCGCGGCTCCGCATCACCTCGACGGGCCCGTCCGCGGCGGCGTTGAGGTCGTTGCCCTGGGTCACGCAGACCAGCACGAGGTCCGGCTGGATCAGCGGAAGCGCCTTCTCCGCAAGTTCGGCGTAAAACGGGGGGCCGGCGCCGGGCTTGCCCATGTTCACCGTCTCCACAAGATATCCCTTCGCGCGCAGGGCATCCTCCAGCCGGCGCAGCCAGGTCTGCTCCGCCTCCACGCCCCAGCCGTAGGTGTACGAGTCGCCGATGGCCGCAATGCGGAAGACCTTCGGGTCCGACGACAGCTCGCGCTCGCGCAGGCCCAGCGAGTTGATGCGCGCCGTGTAGGTGAACTCCGCAAAACCGAAGGTCTGCTCCGCGTTCGGCGGAAAAATCAGCTCCATCGTGCCGCGCAGCTCCGGGCGCGACGCCCACCGGCCCAGCAGGCGGTCCCCCGCAAGGCAGACCGCGCACACCAACAGCGCCGATCCCAGGACCAGCAGCAGGTTTCTCGTCCATTCGCTCTTCAAGGGCGTGGGTGCTCCGGGCGCGGGATCCGCGCCTGTTTCGTGGTTTTCCATGACCGCGCCATTATGGCAGAAGCCCCCCCGGAAGGCAATTTGCACGCCCGCAGCGGGGGTGCCGGATATCCCTTCCCTTCCCCGGGCGCGGGCCGCAGGGTTGCGGGAAGGACGGACTCCCGGTATAATCAGGGAATATGCGGCCCATAACGGCGAAAAATGCGGGGGGGCGTTCGTCCCGGGACACCGTGTCCCTCCTGATCGCGGCGGCCGCCGCCGGACTGGCCTGTCTCGGCTTTGCGGGGATTTTCCTGCACTCGTCCGCCCCGCCCCCCGTCCCCGCCCCCGTCCAGCCCGCCAAAGACCTTTCCGACGAAACAACTTACGCACCCCTGGACACTTCGTTCCCGACCCTGGCCTTTCCCAACCCCGCCAACCTGAACGGCGGGTTTGAACGGGAGGACGGGGGATCGGTTCCCGAGTGGCACCCGGATGCCGCGGAGACGCTCCCGGGATGGACGCCTGCGGCGACCGCCGCCCGAACAGGAAAGAACGGCATGCGGCTGTCCCTGACCCCCGGAGCGGGGGAAGCCGCGCGGGCGCGGCTGGTGTCGGCCCCGATGGACGCCGGGCCGGGGGAGGTGGTCAAGTTCAACGTGTGGATCCGGCCGGAGGGCGATCCGGGGTGCCAGCCCGTGGCGCTGGTGGAAGCCCTCGCCGGGGGGGAATGGCGGCGTGTGGCGCCGGAGGCGCGGGTGGCCGAGCTGCTGGTGCCGGGGGGCGCGGACTGGGCGCCCCGGGGGCGGTCCTGCATCGTCCCTGCGGGGACTGAAAAAATCCGGCTGGTTCTGGAATGTGCCGCCCGCGGCCCGGAAGGCGCCGGCTGGCACGCCGACGACTTCCTCTGCGAGATCGTGTCGCTGCGCCGCTATGCGGCGGAGCACGCGGCCGCGCCCCGCCTGCCGGACGTGGTGCTGCTGGGGGCGGACACCCTGCGCAATTCCCCGCTGGGCTGCTACGGCCACCCGACCAATGCGACGCCCCATGTGGACCGCCTCGCGGCGGAGGGGGTCCGTTACGACCAGGTCACCACGGCGAGCCCGTGGACCCGCCCCTCTTTCGGGTCCATCTTCACCTCCCTTTACCCCTCGCAGCACACGGCGGAGCTGCACCTCTCGGCCCTGCCGCAGAGCGTGACCACCCTCGCCGAGGTGCTGCACGACCGCGGGTATTTCACCGTGGGCTTTGTCCGCACCCTTTTCGACGGGTTTGTCGGCCCGGGCACGGGTTTTGACCAGGGCTTCGACATCTACCTCTTCTCCGAGGACACGGAGGAGGTCTCGGCGATGACGCGGGATTTCCTCGACCTGAACGCGGACGCCCTGCGCGCCCTGGGCGGCGGCGGGGTCGTGCTCTTCCGGCATCTCTACGAGCCCCACTCGGAGTACATCAACCACACGCCCGACGTGATCCGCAACGAGGGGGGGATGCTGGGCACGGTGAACCTCACCTTCCAGATTTTGGACGACAAACTGTTCAAGAACGACCCCGCCCTGACCAACGAGCACGACGTGGACTACGCCCGCCGGGTGTACGACGGCGAGGCCGCCTTCATGGACATGCGGGTCGGCGAGATGCTCGACCGCCTGCGCGCCTTCGGCCTCTACGACGCCGCGCACATCGTCTTCTTCTCGGACCACGGCGAGTCGTTCAATGAGAAGCCGGGGGCCTGGTGCCACTCGACCCCCTACGAGACCTGCACCCGCGTGCCCCTGATCCTGCGGCTGCCTGGAAAGACCCCGGCGGGGGCCGTGGTCTCCGACCTGGCCAGCCCGATGGACATCCTGCCCACGCTGCTCGCCGCGCTGGACATCCCCGGCCCCGCGGGCATGGAGGGGCGCAATCTCCTCGACCCGGCGGCCCCGCCGCCGGCGCACAGCATTTCCGAAGACCGCAAGATGGGCTATCTCACCGTGTGCGACGGGCGCATGAAGCTGGCCGTGCAGAAGGCCTCCACCGCCCGCAGAAACGAGTGGGAGGCCATCCGCGACTGGGCTCTGTTCGCCCCGGACAGCCCGGCCACCTATGAACTCTACGATCTGGAGGCGGACCCCTGGGAGCTGAACGACCTGTCCGGGGCGCGCCCGGCGGACCTGCACCGGCTCAAGACGGTCCTCTTCGTCCACTGCGTCCGCTATGGCATCGCCCCCCGGGACGACGCGCTGCGGGCCGCCCCGGCCCACCTGCCCCCGGAGGGGGTGAAGGCGCTGAAACGCGTGCTGGACGCCCAGGCCGCCGCCCCGGACGCCGCCGCCCACACCGGGGAGGAGGTTCAGTTGTCCCCCGAAATGATGGAGGACATCATTTCGCAGGGATACATGAACGTGAACTGATTCCCGGAGAACGCGGGACGTCAGCCCTTCCCTGAGAGCCACTGCCGCAGGGCGCTCCCGCCGAGGCGCAGCAGGGTGCGCGGGCTGTGGAGCGCGCTGTTGGTCACGGCGCACTCCCAGGTGCATGCGCAGAGGTTCCGCCGGCGCCAGCGCAGGATGTCCCGCGCCGTCCCCCCCCGCAGCAGCGCCGCCAGATCGTGGCCCGTGTCGTGCAGGTCGCCCATGCAGGCGTCCGCCGGGGGGGCGGCGGCGGTGCAGCATTCGGGGTTCACCAGGGTCTCGCAGGGGTACACCTTCCCGTCGTCAAAAACGACAAGCATCCCGCTCCCGGCGCGGCAGGGCAGGTTCCGGATGCGCCCGGCGACCACCCCCGCCACCGTGTCCCGGTATTCCCGCGCCATGGCGGCCTGGAGCACGGGGTAGGGGTTGAGCGACCGCCCGACCCGCCGGCGCGCCAGCAGTTCGCCGTACATCTTCAGGTAGGACTCCAGCGGAAAATTCACGGCGTCGCGCTCGTGCGTGACCCCGCGCGCGTAGGCCACCCCGAAGGGAATCCCCGCATAGGGGCCCAGCGCCAGGTCCAGGGTCTCGCGCCAGTGCTGGTGGTTGAACTGCGACAGCACGCAGTTGAGGGTGCAGGAGATGTTCGGGTGCGCGGCCCGGGCCGCCTCCACCACCCGCAGGGTCTCGTCCCGTTTCGCAAAGGCCCCCGGAATCCCCATGATGTCGTCGTGCACCGCCTCGGGCCCGTGGAAGGGCAGGCAGAAGTTCAAAAACGCCCCGGGGCACAGGTCGGCGAAACGGTGAATGAGCGCCCCCACCCGGTCCGGGCGCAGGGCGTTCGTTGGCACGGTGAAGAAGGGCGTGCCCGCGTGGCGGTAAAAGGCGTGCAGAATCTCCGCCACATCATCGCGCATGAGCGGCTCGCCGCCCGACAGCGTCAGGTGGGGCACCCGGCCCGCCGTCTGCGCAAGCCGGGTCAGCTCCTCCAGCGACTGCGTGGGGACCGCGCGCCGCGCCGCCATGCCGTCCCAGTTGAAGCACATGCGGCACCGGGCGTTGCAGCGCGACGTGACGTAGAGGACCAGATACTGCGGCGAGCCCTGGGCCAGGGAGGCCGCCCAGTGCGCCGCGGCCCGCACCTGCCGGGGGATCATGGCGCGCCCCCCGCGGCGCCGGGCGCCTTTCCGCCGGAAAGGAGATGCCCGGCCAGCCCCCACACCCCGCCCGCCGCAATGGCGCACGAGGTCGCCAGATGGATCAGAAGGAACGCGCCCACGAAACCGGCCTTCCGGCCGCTCCACTCCCACGCCAGACGCAGGAAATCCCGAAGCAGGATTATGTACAGGGTGGCTAAGAAGATGAAAGCTGTCGCCGCATAGTGTCCGACCACGGGAAGAGGCGTCAGCGGAAGCATGCAGACCGCATAGACGCCCGTCACGCGGATCAACGCCTCGCCCCGGGAGGTCTGGGTCTTGTCCAGCGGCGGTTTGTAGGTGAGGTAATAGGGCACAAACAGGGCCGTGCGAAGGAAGTAATTGCGGAAGAGCCGCGTCACCCGGGTGGGATAGGCGTGGTGGAAGACCGGCGACGCCGTGATCACGCTCTTGTGCTCGCGGACCAGCCGCTTGCCGAAGTCGTAGTCCTCCCCGGCGTTGGTCTCATAGTCCGCGCTGAACCCGCCCAGCGCCTCGAACACGTCGCGGCGGATCGCCCCGTTCCGCGTCATCAGCCCCCCCAGCGGCCCCGTGTCGGCGCCGTCCTCCAGGCATTTCAGAAACCAGCAGTGCTCCTGCACCGCGACAAAGTTGGACACCGCGCCGTCCGCCGCGTCATACCGCTGGTTGAAGAACGAGACCGCGCTCAGGTCCGGGTCCGCCGCAAAGAGGGCGGCGGCCTTCTCGACGGCCCCCGGCGCGTAGGTCACATCCGCGTCGAACAGGAAGAGGTGCGTGCCCTTGGCAGCGGCCGCGCCCACATTCCGGGCGTGGCCGGGCCCCCGGCCCGGTGACACCCGCAGCATCACCGCGCCGTGGCGCGCGCAGACATCCTCCGGCGGCGCCGCCGACCCGTCGTCCACCACGATGATCTCGCGCAACAGTTCCGCCGGGGCGTGCTCCCGCAGTCCGGCGAGCAGGCGCTCCAGCCGGACAGGGTCGTCCCGCACGGGAATAACGGCGGAAAACTCGGCGGGGGGCTGCGTCACAGAACGGGGAACCTTTCCTGTTTGCGGGCACTGAAGAGCGCGCCACAGTCTAGCACAGGCCCGAATTCCCCAACAATCGCCGGCAGAAAATGGGCGGCCAGGCCCCGTTTTTCGCGCCCCTCAGGCGTGTGCGGGCCGCCCGGTCCGGTCACATGGGGCACCGCCTGGAGCGCCCCCCCGGCGGGCGTCCCACGGCGCCATGGTCAGGCGGAGGGGAGGGACTGAAAGCGGCCTTCCAGCATCTCGATCCGCTTCACCAGGAATTCCATGAGTTTGGCGTGGAGCCCCTTGTTGGCCGCCGCCACCAGGGAGAGATGGTTCGACGCCGTGCTGTCCAGCAGCAGGACATCGTTGAAGCTCTTGCCATAGGCGTCGGTGACCACGCAGCCGGCCTCCTCGGCCACCAGCAGCGCGGCGGCCAGGTCGTAGGGGGCGATGCCGATCACCCTCCCCTGCCCCGCGTTCTCGAACAGCCGCTGGACCTTGTCCGGAATGTCGCGGTGGTACCGGTTGGCGATGTCCACACAGGCGTCCAGTTGGTTGGTCAGCAGGCGGGTCAGGCTGTAGGCCGTGCTGTTGCAGGCGAAAAAGCCCCCCTCCAGGCTGGAATGGTCTATCAGGCGCGCCACGGTGGGGAACACCAGCTCGGCGGGGCGCCCCGGCACGGTCATGGACCAGATCATGGTCCGCAGTTCTGTGTTGACCGAGAGTTTCGGGCGGCGGGGCTGGGTTCCGGCGGTGATCTTCACCCCCTTGCCGCGCTCCGCCTGGAAGCAGCGGTCCCCCAGCAGTTCCAGCACGACGGCGTTGTCCACATCGGCCATGGTGGGCCGCTCGATAACCCGGGTGCTCGCCACCGCCACAACACAGCCCTCAAACCCGCTTTTGGCGGCCCGGCTCCCGTCTATGGGGTCCACCACCAGCAGGTGTTTGGGCTTCTCGGAGGTGAAGGTGGAGTATCCCGCGTCCTCGGAATAGTAGGCGACCGGCTTGCCGGCCCGTTTCAGGAAGTTCAACAGCGCTTTTTCGGCGATCTTGTCCAACTGAAAGGTCACATCCCCGCTTTCGGCATGGCTGACCACCTCGCGGCCCTTCACCGCCCGCGCCGACTCCTCCACCGCCCCCTTGATCGTCTGGGCCAACTCCACCAGGAAGGAGACCGGGATGGGCGGCACGGCCTTTTCCCGGCGCGCGGGGGCCGGAGCCTTTTCCTTGGCGGGGACGGCCGGTTTTGGGGGAAGGGCCACCGGCTTCGCGGGCTTCGGAACCGCTTTTTCAGCGACTTTGACCGCCTTCCCGGGTTTTACCGGAACTTTTACCGCCGGTTTCGCGGGAATCTTTGCCGCCGCTTTCTTCTTGGCCGGAGGGGCGGCCTTGGTCGTCAGGGGGGCCGCTGGTTGCTTCTTAACCGCCGGGACGGCCTTCTTGGGGGCCAAACGGACGTCTTTCTTCTTCTGCGCCACGGGCGGAGGGGTTTTCTTGGTCGTTTTTGCGGCTACGGCCGCTTTCTTGGCCGGAACAGCCTTCTTCGGCCCCGGGGCGGCGGCTTTTGCGGGCTTTGCCGGGGCTTTTTTCGCCGCAACGGGGGTTGGCTTGGTCTTTCCCTTTGGTGCCACCGCCTTGGGCGGCGTTTTCGGCTTCCCCTGGGCTGCTTTCGACTTTTTCGGGGAAACTGCTGTTTTCTTGGCCTTGACCGCTTCTTGGCGTTTCGCCATGCGTTTACCCTCGCCTCGTGCGCCCCATTGCGCCGTGTTCTCTGCAACCACCCGCCGTGCCGGACCCGGAGCCGGGTCCGGAGCCAACATGTTCCCAAAAAAGGCTTTAGACTCCACCGCCGCCCGGAAGAGGGGTGCTTCCACCGTCCCGGGGGCGGGCAAAACGCATACACCTCGCCACTTTACGCGGCTGTCATGGTAGCACGTCCTTTCCCAAATGTCCAGAGTTTTTGGGCCGGTTCTCCAAAAAAAGACGGGGTTCCGCCCCTTTTCCCGGCGTTCGGCCGGGTGCGTGGGCAGAAAGGAGCGAATAGGGCGTTTTGCGTGAACCCCTCGTGGGAGATCGGAAGCCGGACCGGAAAAGGACTACTTTTTCAGACGGAACAGGCGGATTTCATGGCTTTCGTTGGGGCGGGCGGCCTCGGCGTAGACCCAGAGTTCGTCGCCCCGGTCCAGCCAGTGGGAATAGCGGAGGGTGGCAAACTCCGCGCTGGGCGTGGTGCTGAGGGCGAGGGGGGTCTCCGGGGTCAAGTCGGTGATTCGGTGCAGGTCGAAGGTGAAGCCGAGGCCGGTGGCAATGTTGTAGACGGGGTCATGCCAGCTTGTCTTTGACCCCTCGTAGACGAAGAGATAGCCCGCGCCCACGGGCACGACGCTGGCGGGCCGCACGAAGAAGTCGTGCCAGCCCGTGAGGTCCATGATGGGGGTGCGGAAATCGCCCACCGGCTTCCAGTTCTCGCCGTCGGGGCTGCTGAAGTGGAAAATCCGCTCGTTTTCCCGGATGTAGCCGATGACATAGCAGTGCCAGGCCCCCTCCGCGAAGAGGATGACGGGGTCTTTGAACCCCTTCGGCACGATGTCGCGCTCGTATTCCTTCTCCGGGGGAACGATGACCGGCTTGGCGGAGGTGACCACAATCTGGTCGGGCCGGTCGGCGTCGTCCCATTTAATAATGGACCAGGGGCCGTCCTTCCAGGGACCGCAGCCGTAGAGGCGGAATTTGCCGGTTTGGGGGTCCCGGACGAGGGCGGGCCGCTCGAATCCGGGGATGGGGACGTCCTCGCGGCGGATGTTCAGGGCGGGGGTGAAGTGGATTCCGTCGTCGCTGCGGAGGATGCGCACCTCGTAGCCGCGCAGGCCGCGCGGCCCCTCGCCAATCCGCATGCGGCAGGCCATCCAGAACCCCGTGTCGGGGTCGTGGACCACGGACGGCGCGCCGGCCCACCATTCCGGGGCGTCCTTGTCGGGCTCCACCACAGTGTCATAGGCGGCGAACTTCTGGAAGATGCCCGCGTACGTCCCGGCGGACGCGGCGGCGACGTCTTCCAGCGCCGCGCCGGAGGCGGTCACCGGTCCGAGCAGGAGCGTCGCGGCGAGCACCAGGAAGGCGGCGGGTTTGGTCATAAGGAGGGTTCCTCTCGGCGGGTCCGTCGGACAGGTCGGACTTGTCGGACGGGTCCGACGGGTCATGTGGTGATTTCCTGTTTTTTCGGGTCGAAAAAGGCCGTCCGCTTCTCGCGGTAGGCGGTCATGCCCATGAGCAGGGCGGTTTGGGTGTGGTAGGCAAGGGCGGGGCCGCTGTCGAGGGTGCGCGCGCCGGTGAGGGCGCACTCAACCAGGTTGCGCATGAGATAGAGCACGTTGTATCCGCGCTCGATGGGAAACCGCTCCTCTTTCCGCCCGCCCCCCGGGGCGTCGGGGATGAACACGATGTCGTTGTCCTGGAGGGTCAGGGCGCCGTCCCAGCCCCGGATGACGGGAATGCGGATGTCGTCGCGGCCGCCGGTGCCCTGATAGTTGCTGCCCTGGGTGCCCAGCACCGCGATGGAGATGTTCTCGGGGTACTCGACCAGCATGTTAAAGGTGTCAGGCACCTCGCGCTCCTGGTAGCGGTATTTGCCGCCCGTGGCGACGGCGTGGGACGGGTGGGTGACGCCGAGGATGTCTATGACCTGGGTGAGCACATGGGGGTAGAGGTCCGTGACGGGGCCGCCCGCGTAGTCCTCGTACATGCGCCAGCGGAAGAAGCGGCTCACGTCGAAGGGCCGCTTCGGCGCGTCGCCGAGGAAGGCGTCCCAGTCGAGGTCGGGGCCGGGCTTCGCCTCCGGGTCGTCAATGGGCATGCCGCGCTCGCCCCAGTCGCCGGTGCGGAAGATGCCGCACTCGGCGTGGAGGGGCTTCCCGATAATCCCCTCCTTCACAAGCTGTTTCATCTGGCGGAAGGCGGAGTCGGACATGCGCTGCGCGCCGAGCTGGAAGGCGGCGGGGGACTTCGCCGCGGCCTCGAAGAAGCGGCGGGTCAGGTCCCACTGCCGCCAGTGGGTGAGGGGCTTCTCGCAGTAGACGTGCTTTCCCGCGTCCAGCGCGGCGATGGCCTGCTCCCCGTGGTGGTGGTCCGGCGTGGCGATGGTGACCATGTCCACGGCGGGGTCCGCCAGCAGCTCCCGATAGTCCCGGTAGAGGCGGACCGGCCGGCCGGCCATCGCGGCCTTCTTCTCCAGACGGGGCCGGTAGATGTCGCAGAGGGCGACGATTTCGACGTTTTTGTCGGTCTTCTCCATTTCGAGGAGGGTGGCGATATGCGTTTCCGAGCGCCCGCCGCAGCCAATGACCCCCACGCCGAGGCGGCCATTGGGGCTTTGGGCGCGGGCCCGGCCCGCGAGGGTGCCCGCCAGGGCGGCCGTTCCGGCCATGAAGGTTCTTCGGTTCATGTCCATGCGGTGTGTCACTCCTTTGTTCCTCCGGGCCCCTCCCCGGGGGCGAGGCGGACCTCGACGGGTCCGGCCATGTTCATGTGCACGTCGCGCTGCGGGAAGGCGATGGCGATGCCTTCCTTGGCGAAGGCGCGCTCGATCATGAAGCGGATGTCGCTGCGGACCACGCGGGAGTCGCTTTTCTCCAGGTCGAGCCAGAAATAGACGGCGAAGACCAGGGCGTTGTCGCCGAAATCCTGGAACACCACGACCGGTTCGGGGTCCTTAAGAATCTGCCCGTGGCGGCCCGCGATATCCTCCAGGATGTCCTTGACCCGGCGAATGTCGGAGCCGAAGGCGACGCCGACCGTCACGTCGAAGCGCATCTTCTGGTCCGAAAGGGTCCAGTTGACCACGTTGTCCTCCAGGAACTTGCTGTTGGGCACGAGGACCTCGACGCCGGAGAAGGTGCGCACCATGCAGGCGCGGGCGCCCATGTGGACGATGCGGCCCGTGAGCCCGCCGACCTCGACGATGTCGCCGACGCGGATGGGCTGCTCGCCCATGAGGATGAGGCTGCTCAGGAAGTTGCTCACGAGGGTTTGGGCGCCAAAGCCGACGCCGATGGCCGCCGCGCCGCCGATGAAGGTCAACACGGTCAGGGAGATGTTGAGGTACTTGAGCACGGCATAGAAGACGATGAGCAGAAGCAGGTAGCGGGTGATGGTCTCCACAACGTAGCGGCCGCCCGGGCGGAGCTTGAGGCGGGTGATGGCGAATCCGGTGATCCGGTTCAGGAACAGCTTGGTGAACAGGAGGCCGAACACCAGGATCACCCCGGCGATGATCAGTTTGCGCGGCGTGATGGACTCGTCGCCGATGGTGAACAGTTCCCGGTCGAAGAAGTTGAGGGTGTCGCGCCAAAGGTCCGAAACGCCCTGGGCCGCCCGGTCGAGT
>JAPXRP010000124.1:0-12688 GCA_033813475.1 Candidatus Hydrogenedentota bacterium | reverse complement strand
TCGGAATGGAAGCGCCGCAGATTGACTGGCTGGACGTGAAGTTCGCCCTGCTGCTGGGGGCGGTCTTCGCCGCGGTCAAGGCTCTGCAGGGATTCTTTCCCGCGCTGCACATCGGCCTGCCCGCGATCAATGTGACAACCTCCCTGCTCGTCTTGGCATACATCCTCGCGCGGGCGCGGCGCGCCCCGGAGAAGTTGGACATCTGGGGACTCACCACGCCGCTGACGCCGGGGGCGCTGCTTTCCGGGTTCGTCCTGCTGGGGACGGCCGTGGGCGCGCTTGCCCTGGGGGGACTTCGCGCGGGCGGCGGGCTGGACTTCCCCCCGCACTACGCCACCGAGATGGTGGAGTACATCCCCGGGGCCTTTCCCCAGCAGTTCGCCCTGTGCTCCGTCGGGCTCGTGTCCCTGTCCACCCTGCCGCTGTTCCGGGGGGCGTGGCGGCTGCCGCTGGCCGTGGGGCTGGCGTTCAGCCTGGCGCACTTCTGGACCCCCACGCGCATCCCCGGCACCTTCATCCCCCTGCAAATGGTGCTGACCTTTCCCGCGGGCTTTTTCGCGGTGGCGTATTTCCTCAAACACCGGAACATTCTGCCGCTGACGCTTGTCCACGCGGTGGCCTACCCGCTCCTGCACCACTGGATCGAAACGCGCCTGTGAAAGAGGCTGGAGCATTTCAAGGTTGAGATGCCGTGCCTGAAGAAAGAAGTCGGAAACGCGCCCTGAGGTGGCACGGGCTTCCAGCCCGTGCTTTGGGTCATGGATGCGGCCCAAGAACACGGGCTGGAAGCCCGTGCCACCTCGGCGCTCACGCGCATTCGTCCCCCTCGGGGACGGGGGGGTCTTTTCTGCGCATGCTCCGGTAAAGCAGTTCCCCGGCGACGGCGAGGAGGGGGAAGGTGAGGTAGGGGTAGAGGTTGACGGGGGTGAAGGCGGCGGACCAGTGCTGAAAGAGGGCCTGCGCCGGGGTGGGCCACACGTCGGGGAGCTGTCCGGCGAAGATCTGGACGAGTTCCTCCAGCATGCCCAGGGCGGGCACCCACCAGAGCCGCCGCCAGCACACCGCGCCCAGGGCCATCGCGATGCCGAGGGACCCCAGCATCGGTCGGGTCGCCCCCGGCGCGGCGGGCGTGGTCCACGCCGCCTCGAGCAGCCCCAGCCCCACGGCGGCCGCAAGGCCCGCCGCCGCCATCCCGAGTGTCCGCCTGTCCATGGCATGATTCCCCGGCGGCGCCGCGCCGTCCCCGGGCCGCCGCTGGTAAGACCCCGGACGGAGGGGGTGTGTTTCACTGGGCGGGCACCGGGGCCGGACAAGACGGGCGAGGACCGGAGCCGTGGCGGGCACGAGAGGGCTTCGCTTCGCTCGCCATGACGGGTGTTTCCTCGTCGCTGCAATGACCGCGAAAACGCACGTCATCGCGAAGGAGCGCAGCGACTGCGGCGATCTCGTTCCCGCACGGCTCCGGCCCCGCCCGTCCTGTCCGGCGTTCCGGCGGGTGGGCCGCGCGGCCGGGAATGGTGTACCATAGGGCGGTCCTGCGGCGGGACGGGCCGCGCAACAGAAGTCCGGGACGGCCGCCGCGCCGTCCCCCGGCGAATGGTAAGGCAATCGTGTTCATTCTCATCCGACGACCGGTGCTGCGCGCGCTGTGCGCGCTTTTCCTGATGCTCCTTCCCGCGGCGCTGGCGGCGGGGCAGGACCCCAACCCGCCGACCCTCCGCTCGACGCAGGGGGCGTGGCCCATCCGGCGGCAGTGGACGCCCGCCGAGACGCGGCATTACGCGAAGTGGTGGGAGCACCTCTACCTCATGAAGACCACGGGGGACCCGGAGCAGCGCCAGGCCAAGCTGGAGCGCCTGCTGACGGACCCGGCGATGAACCTGCTGCAGGACCCGGCGTTTCTGGGCGAGGGCGGCAACCCGCAGCTTCCGGGCGACGTGATGCGGGCGATGCACCACTTCATGGACTGCGGGAAGTTCACGGCGTTCATGCCCGCCTACTACGCCTACCGGCGCGCCCTGCCGTGGATGACCACCGTGGTGACCTCCGGCGAGGGCGACATCCGCACCTCGCCGTTCAACATCCCCATCAACAGCGTGAACAGCTTTGCCTACCCCTCCGTGGGGGCCTTCTTCCGCGAGGCGGTGGGCTGCTTCATCTCGGGCAACTACCGCGTGCCGCTGGACGGCAAGAACGCGCACCTGTCCGACACGGTGCCCGTGGCGGTGACGCGCGAGTTTCTGCTGCCGGGCTGCGTGAACTATGTGGACGGCCACTGCCTCATGCTGGCGCACGTCTCGGAGTACGGCGAGCTGAACTTCCTCAACTGCAGCACGACGAACACCCGCGACATCTTCTCGTACAACGGCATGAACGTGGTGACGGGGATCACGCCGCGGAACAGCGGCGCGACGGAGTGGGAGGGCTGCTTCCAGGGGCTGCGGGTGCTGCGCTACCCGCTGGCCGTGACCGACGCCTCCGGGCGCGTCACCTCGGTGCGCCGCCGCACGGACGAGGAGATGCGGGAGTTCGGCTTTTCCACGGAGCAGTACGAAATCGTCGGCGAGATCACGCGGACCCACACCATCGCCATGGGGAAACTCAAGGCCCAGAGCCTCCACGACTTCGTGCGCCTGCGCATGAAGTCCGTGGACCGCATCGCGCCGATGCCGTTCATGGAGTCCTATGTGGACGAGGTGCTGGAGGCCTACCTCGGCCGGGTCTCCTTCGTGGACGACGCGTGGCGCGATGTGCGCGCCCACGGCCCCATCACCTACCCCGAGGAGCTGCCCAAGGAGAACATCTTCCAGGCCCTGGGCCGCTGGGAGACCTGGAGCTCGCCGTCGTCCGACGTGGACCGCCGCAACAAGTACTTCTACCTCGCCGACTGGATGGAGTACGCCATCCGCCTCTACGGCATTGACCCGGGCTTCGTGGACCTCACGGGGCTGGAGAAATACGCGGTGCGGACCCAGTCCGACCTGGCGAAGGCCATGATCGCCGAGAAGAACCGCCTCTTCGCGGAGCATTCGCTGGAGTACACGACGTCCAAGGGGGACAAGGTGCGCCTGACCCTGCTCGACATCGAGGCGCGGCTCTACGACCTCTCCTTCGACCCGAACCACCCGCCCGAGCTGCGCTGGGGCGCGCCGATGGGCAGCGCGGAGCGGGCGAACGCCCCGGACCGCCCCACGCCGGTGCCCAAGGGCGGCAGTGTGACCATGGAGGACGCCTACCGCTGGCAGTACTTCTACCGCACCCTGTGCGAGCGGGAAACCGGAATGAGCTGCCTGCGCGGCATGTTTGTGAAGGGATTCCCCGTCCGCGACAAACTCGACAAACAGGTGGGCAAGTGGGTGGACGACACGCCGCCCGCGGCCGCCCCCTGAACCCGCCGAGGACACAAAGAACATGACGAGTGCGCGTTTTGCGCGGGCCTTCGCCCGCGCCGCCTGGATTGTGCTGGCGCTGTTCCCCGCGGCGGCCCTCGCCGCCGACCCGAACCCGCCCACCCTGGACTCCACGCGGGGCGCGTGGCCCATCCGCCGCCAGTGGACGCGCGAGGAGGTGCGCCACCACGCGGAATGGATCACGCGCATCTTCGACGCCAAGACCACGGGCACCCGCGAGCAGCGGCTGGCCCGCATCGAGCGCGTGCTCACCGACCCGGAGATGAACCTCCTGCTCGACCCCGAATTCGCGGGGGACGGCTGCAACCCCCAGATGGAGGCCTCCGCCCTCCGCGCCATGCACGGCATCCTCGACTGCGCCAAGCTCACCGTGGCCCTGGGCACCTACTACGCGTACCGCCGCGCGCTCCCCTGGATGGCCAGCGGCGTGCGCTCCGGCGACGGCACCGACATCCGCACCGCCGCCTTCACCGTGCCCGGCGGCGTCACGAGCTGCCTCGACTACGACACGCCCGAGCGCTTCCTCCGCGACACCCTGGTGGGCACCTGCACCGGCAACTTCCGCGTGGAGCCGGGACGCGAGCGCTCCGAACTGTCCGACACCGTCCCCGTCGCCCTCACGCGCGAGCACCTGCTCCCCGGCTGCCTCTACTACCTCGACGGCCATGTGCTGGTCCTCGCCAAGATCAATGCGCGCGGCGAGACGCTCTTCCTCGACGCCACCACGTCCCCCACCCGCGACATCTACGCGTTCAACGGGCTCAACGCCGTCACCGGCCTCACCGCGTCCGGCAACGGGGACCACACGGGCTGCTTCCGCGGGTTCCGCGCCCACCGCTGGCCCCTCGCCGTGACCGACGACAAAGGCCGCGTCACCCGGATCCGCCGCCGCACGGACGCGGAGATGGCCGAGTTCGGCTACTCCCTGGAACAGTACGAGAAGCTGGACGAGCTCAAGCGCACCGGGCAGATCCTGGTGGACGGCGCCGCCGCCGGCAGCTTCCACCAGTTCCTCCGTCTGCGCCTGCGCACGGCGGACCGGTTCCGCCCGCTTGGCGACCTCCGGGCCTTCGCGGAGGAGGTCGCCGCCCGCCTGCGGGAGCGCGAGCAGCGCGTCCAGGAGGCCCGCCGCGACGTCGCCGAAAACGGCCCCGTCGCCTTCCCCGAGGGCAACGCCGCCGCCAACGTCTACACCGCCCACGGCCGCTGGGGCCGCCTCGCCACGGCCCTCGAGGACGCCGAGCTGCGCGGCCGCTACTTCGAGCTGGCCGAACACCTCAACAACGCCGTCTCCTGGTTCGAGGCGCACCCGGGGGACTTCGACCTGGAGGGGCTGAACCCGGACGCCGTCTGGACCGCCGCCGACCTCGCCGACGCCCTCCTGCGCGCCAAGACGCGGGTGTTCTCGGAGACATCGTTCGAGTACGCCAACTCCGCCGGACAGCCCGTCCGGCTGACGCTGCTCGACATCGAGGCGCGGCTCTACGACCTCTCCTTCGACCCGAACCACCCGCCCGAGCTGCGCTGGGGCGCGCCCCCCGGCAGCGACGAGGCCCGCACCGCCGACGCCGGCCACCCCACGCCCCTGCCCCGCGGCGGCGCCGTGCCCGTGGACGAGGCCTACCGCCGCGAGGCCTACTACCGCTCCCTCTACCGCTGGGAGCCCGAGGAGAGCCCCCTGCGCGACATGTTCACCGAGGGCTTCCCCCGCCGCGACCGCCTCGACGCCGACCTCGCCCAGAAATGGTTCGGCCCCCCCTCGCCGCCCCTCGTCCCCCGGGGCGGCCGCGCCGCCTGGCTGGCGAAAAACGGCGGCTGACGACCTTACTCGGCAACGTCCTCGTTCACGAAGGTCGCGCCGTAGTGGTCCGCGCGGAGGACCGTGTAGAAAAGACCGATGTCTTCACCCTCGTGCAGCCCCAATTTCAGTCGGTTACATCCTGTAACCGACAGCGGGTTCTTGCTCATTGCTGCACTCCGCCACCCCGGTCTCCAGATTCAATGCGTTTCAATTCGCGCTCCGCTTCGGTGAAATCAACCTCTGCCCGGGAAGGCTGTTCCAGCTGCAGCCGGCGATACTTCTCATACTCCTCCTGCGCCTTCTTCATTGCAGCGTCGTGGGTGATCTTTCCCGCATGCGTCAACAGGTCCCTGCCGGAGAGTTTTAGGAAATCGTCAAGCTTCTCGATCCAGTTCGCCATCGTCATGGGGGTGCGGTTCAGGGCCTGCAACTCGGCGAATTCCAGATACAGCGTCACAATCCGGTTGAGCAGGTCCAGTTCTTCCGCAGTCAGATAGTTTTTGGCGGTTTCCGCCTCGTTCCTGCGGATGACCGGGCCGACCCAGTTGGTCATGCCCATGTTGGGCTTGCCGGCATCGGCGCGTCCATGGATCACCTCCGCCGCCGTTTGGCCGTGGGCCGCCCAGTGCATCTTGTTCTGGATCACTTTGAAGAACTCGCGCGAGACCTCGGAGCGCGGATCGTAGTCTATGCTGGTGGAGTAGATGTCCAGTACCTTGCGCCAGAAGACCTTCTCCGACGAGCGGATGTCCCGAATGCGGGCGAGCAGTTCCTCGAAGTACCCGCCGCCCCCGGCCTGCTTCAGCCGTTCGTCGTCCATCGCGAAGCCCTTGACGAGGTATTCCCGCAGACGCTGCGTCGCCCAGATGCGGAACCGCGTGGCGGTCAGGCTCTTCACCCGGTAGCCGACTGAAATAATGGCGTCGAGGTTATAGAAAGTGATGCGCCGTGTGACCTGCCGGGCCCCCTCGGCTCGAACTACCGAGAAATCCTCGGTAGTTGATTCGGGGGCCAGCTCTCCCTCCTGATAGATGTTCTTGAGGTGCAGGGAGATGTTGTCCGCCGAGCAGTCGAACAGCCGCGCCATGTCGGTCTGGGTCAGCCACAGGGTTTCCTGTTCCAGCCGCACGTCCAGTTTGATCCGTCCGTCCTCGGACTCGTAGATCAGCAATTCCCCTGACGGCGGGGAAGCTGGATCGGAACCTTTCTCACTCATCGTCCGCCCTCTTTTCCTGCAGCGCGGCCTTAGTCAGCCACCGCGCGCGCATGGAAATTGCACTTTGCCCACTCCTCTCCGCCGCCTCGTCATACACGCGGCGAATCCTGAAGTTTTCGAAGACGGTCGCGATGTCCCTGCTTGTCATTGCTGGCCTCCCATCTGTCAGTAAAGCGCCGACGAATCACCTCCGGTCCCCTTGCGGACCCGAATCCGACGCATCCTTCCGCGCCTTTCCCCGGCACGGAAGCGCGTCCCTCATGGAGTATATCCCATGCGCTTGTTTCATCACCGCCCCCGTGCCTGGCGGTGTTCGGGCTCGCGGATGGGGTAAGATGCGGGGATGCGGGCCGGTGGGGTCCGCGCGGGTTTTAACACGCCGGAGCGAGGCTTTTTTGGAAACACAATCCCTGACGGCGCGGCGGCTGGCGGTGTTGTCGCTGGTGCTGCTGTTCTTCTTTGTGTCCGGCGCGTGCGGGCTGGTGTACCAGGTGGTCTGGACGCGCTGGCTGGTGCTGCTGGTGGGCGCGCGGGCGCATGCCGTGGCCATTGTGCTTTCCGTCTTCTTTCT
This sequence comes from Candidatus Hydrogenedentota bacterium, assembly GCA_033813475.1. Lineage (GTDB taxonomy): Bacteria > Hydrogenedentota > Hydrogenedentia > Hydrogenedentales > CAITNO01 > JAAYBR01. The sequence goes on along the minus strand of JAPXRP010000124.1, from coordinate 5,690 downwards.
GGGGCTGGGGCTGGGCAGCCGGTGGGGCGGGCGTTTCGCCGACCGCACGCCGCGGCCCCTGTGGTGGTACGGCGTGTTTGAGGTGCTGATCGGCGTGTGGGCGGTGGGGGTGGCGTTTGCGATGGGCCCGGCGGAGGGCCTGGCGGCGGCGGTGCTGCGGGCGGCGCAGTCGAGTCCGGCGGCGGGCGTGCTGGCGCGGGCGGTCATGGCGGCCGTGCTGCTGCTGCCGCCGGTGACGCTCATGGGGGCGACGCTGCCGCTGCTGGCGCGGCATGTCACGGGGGACCCCGCGCTGGGCGGGCGGCGCGTGGGGCTGCTCTACGCGCTGAACACCTTCGGCGCGGCGGCGGGCTGCTTCCTGGCGGGCTTCGTGCTCATCCAGCGCTTCGGCTATCTGCACACGACCTGGCTGGCGGCGGCGGCGAACGCCGCGGTGGCCGTCGGGGCGGTGCTCGTGGCGCGGCTTTCCGGCGAAGGGACGGCGGCGGCGGCCGCGCCCGCGGCGGACGACGCGCCCCCGGAGGGCCCCGAGACGGGCCGCCGGACGGCGCTGCTCCTGACGGTGGCCTTCGGCGTGACGGGCTTTTCCGCCCTGGCGATGGAGGTGATCTGGACGCGCCTGCTGGCGATGGTTTTCCTGGGCACCACCTACGCCTTCACCACCATGCTCACGGCCCTGCTCTGCGGCATCGCCCTGGGCGGGCTGGCGGGGGCGGCGCTGCTCTCGCGGCGGACGCGCTTCGCCGTGCCCCTGTCGGGGGGGCTGCTGCTGATGCTCGGGCTGTCGTGGCTGTGCATGATTCACGCGCTGGACGGCCTGCCCGCGCGGGCGGTGGAGATGCAGGTGTCGGCGGGCAACCGCTGGGAGCTGGTCGTGCGCGGCATGTTCCTCCACGCCTTTCTGCTGCTCCTGCCGCCGGCGTTCCTGTCGGGGATGCTGTTCCCGGCGCTGGTGCGGGCGGTGTCGCGGAGCGCGGGGCGCTTCGGGCGCGACGTGGGCCGCCTCTATGCCGTGAACACCCTGGGCGGCGTGCTCGGCTCGCTGGCCGGGGGCTTCCTGCTCCTGCCGCTGCTGGGGGCGCAGCACGCCATGACTGTGATGGCCCTCGCGCCGCTGCCCTTCGGGCTGGCGGTGCTGTGGGGGCGCGGCGCGCTTCTGCCGCGCGCGGCGGCGCTGCTGCTGGCGGCGTCGTCGCTCCACGCGTTCTGGTCGCTGCCCGACGACATCAACCGCCGCCTGAGCGCGTCCTACATGCCCAAGGACCACGAGACCGTCTTCTACCGCGAGGGCGTGGAGGGGACCGTCGCCGTGTCGCAGCCGGCGGGCGCGGCGGACGGCGCGGACCGCGTGCTGTGGATCAACCGGGTGCAGGCGACGACGTCCATCGAGCGCGGGGTGAAGATGAACCGCCTCCAGGGCGCGCTGCCCCTGCTCTTCGACCGCGACCCGAAGCGGGTGCTCTTCATGTGCTTCGGGTCGGGCATCACCTGCGGCACCCTGGCGCTCACGGACTTCGAGCGCATTGACGCCGTGGAGATCTGCCCCGAGGTGCTGGAGGCCGCCCCGCTCTTCGCGAAGGACAACCTCGGCGTGCTGGACCGGCCGGGCATCCACTTCGTCGTGGACGACGCGCGGAACTTCCTGCTGACGACGACGGGGACCTACGACGTCATCACCTTCGAGCCCATGCCCCTCGCGCTGGCCGGGGTGTCCAACTTCTACACGGAGGACTACTACCGGCGCTGCCTCGCGCGGCTCGCGCCCGGCGGCGTCGTGTCGCAGTGGGTGCCCCTCCACAGCCTCAACGCGGAGGTGGTCGCCTCGCTCGTGTTCACCTTCACCCGCGTCTTCCCCGAGTACTGCGCCTTCTTCGTGAACGCCGACCTCTTCCTCATGGGCTCCGACCGGCCCCTGCGGCTGGACCTCGACGCCGCCCGCCGCCGCCTCGCGCGGCCGGAGCTGGCCGCCGCCCTCGCCGCCGTGGACCTGGGCGACCCCGTGGAGGTCATGGGGTCGTTCCTGATGGACAAGGCCGCCGTGGACCGCTTCGCGGCGGGGGGCCGCGTCATGCGCGACGACCTGCCCTGGGCCGAGTTCGTCGCGCCGCGCCTCGTCTACGCCCGCGCCGTGCCCGAGAGCCTGGAGCGCCTGCGCGGCGCGGCCACGCCGCCCACGGCGCTCATGGACCCCGCCGCCCTGTCGCCGGAGGACCGGGAGCGCCTGGAGCGCCGCCACCGGTCCCGCGTGCTCGACCTCGCCGCGCTCAAGGGGTACTACGGCGGCTTCGTCATGGACGGCGCCGCTCTGGAGGGGTTCATCGCCTCCCTGCGCGAGGACCCGGACAACCCCACGGCGAAATACTACCTGCGCCAGATCCTCGGTGCGCAGGTCGGCACCTTCGTCGGCTGGCGCGAGCCCGGCAAGGCCCGCGCGGCGGTTGAAAAGGCCGCCCCCTGGCTCCCCGGCGACCCGCTTGTGGAGAAGCTCCGCGCCGACATCGCGGCCATGCCGGCGGAATAGGCGGGGAATGGACGAAATGGACACTATGGACGAAATGGACGGCATGGACTTTGTGGACAGCATGTCTTCTTGTCCATATCGTCCATATCGTCCATAGTGTCCATATCGTCCATAGTGTCCATTTCGTCCATTCAGTCCATGGGCGCGGACCCCGCACTTTCGCGGGTCGCTCCCTTCCTGATACGATGATTGCGGCGGGCGGATTCCGCCGCACGAGGTACCAGCCGTGACCGAAGCCCCCCAGGCAGCCGAATCCCTTCCGCAGGTCGCCGTGGTGATCCCCTGCTACAACGCCGGGGCGCGCATCGCGCCGGTGGTCGCCGCCGCGCGCGGACGCGCGGGCCGGGTCATCGTGGTGGACGACGGCGGCACGGACGGCGCCTGCGACGGCCTGGCCGGGGGCAACGTGGAGGTGCTGCGCCTGCCGGTGAACCGGGGCAAGGGCCACGCGCTGCTGGCGGGCATCCGCCGCGCGCTGGAGGATCCGGCCGCGCGGATCGTCTGCACCCTCGACGCCGACGGCCAGCACGACCCCGGCGAGCTGCCAGGACTCGCGGCGGCCTTCGACGCCGCCCATGCGGACCTGCTCATCGGCCGCCGCACCTTCGGCGGCGCGGTGGTGCCGTGGCGCAGCCGCTTCGGCAACGAGACGACGGCGCGGGTGGTGCGGCTGCTGCTGCGCCGCGACCTGCCGGACACGCAGTGCGGCTACCGCCTGCTGTCGCGCCGCTTCGCGGAGGCCGTGCTGGCGCATGTCTCGGGCGGCCGCTATGAGACGGAGATGGAGATGCTCGTCTTCGCCGTGCGCGCCGGCCACACGGTGGCCTACTCGCCCATCCAGACGCTCTACGAGCCCGACAACTCCTCCTCGCACTTCCGCAAGGTGCGCGACTCGCTGCGCATCTACGCGCGCCTCGCGCGGGCGGTCCTGCGGCGGCCGCGCGCGCCGGAGCCGCCGAAATGACCGCCCCGCCGGGAGACGCGCCGGAGCGTTTCGGCGCGCGGGACGCGCTGGTCCTCGCGGGGCTGCTGGCGCTCGCCCTGGGCACGCGCGCCGCCGGCATCGGCACGGAGTCCGCGTGGTGGGATGAGTACACGAGCCTCATGCACCTGGACGCGCCGTCGCTCGGGCGCTTCCTCTCGCTCAACCGCACCCTCGACCCGCTCACCCTGCCGCTCTACTACACCCTGGAGTATCTCTGGCATCACTTCGTGTCGGCCTCCCTCCCGGGGCTGCGCGCGCTGTCCGTGCTGCTGAGTCTGGCGACGGTGGCGGCGTTGTATGCCTTCGCGCGGCGGCTCATGGGGCGCGCGGGCGCGGCGGCCGCCGGGCTGTGCCTGGCCCTGTCGCCCGTCCACGCGCACCACGGCCAGGGCATCCGCATGTATGTGCTGTTCATCCTGCTGGCGCTGCTGTCGTGGATGACCCTGCTGGAACTCGTGCGGCGGCCGTCGGCGCGGCGCTGGTGCGTTCACGCGCTCACCCTGTTCCTGCTGTTCTGGGTGCATCCCTTCGCGCTGCTCGTCGGCGGGGCGCAGGCGGCCTGGGTGGTGCTGCTGCGGCCCCTGTCCGCCGTGCGGACGGTGCGGTGGCTGGCCCTGTTCCTCGCCGCCGCCGCGCCCCCGGGGATGTACCTGCGCACCGCGCGCTTCTGGTCCAAGCAGAGCACCGACCAGTGGATCAGCCTGCCCGGTCCGGGCGAGTTCCTCGCCGACCTCTTCGCCGACGACGTGGTGTCCTGCACCTGGCAGCTCCGCGTGTCGGGGTATGGCGAGATGCTGGGCGGCGCGCGGGTTTTCTTTGACGCCGCGCTGGCGCTGCTGATCGCCGCCGGGCTGGCGGTCGCGCTGCGGTCCGTCCTGCGGCGCGGCCCCGGCGCGGGGAATCCGGTCCGGCGGAAGGCCGTCTTTGGGCTTTTCCTGTGGGTGCTCGCGCCGCCGCTGGCGCTGTATGCCGCCTCCCTGCTGGTCCGCCCGTGCATCTTCCCGCGCTACACCGTTCACTGCTCCCTCGCCGTTTACCTGCTGCTGGGCATCGCCGTGGAGACGCTCCCCCGGCGTTGGGCGCGCGGGCTGGCCGTGACCGCCCTTGCGGGGCTCCTGGCCGTGCAGTGGGGCGTGACGCGCCCCGGTCCCCAGCGCACGGACTGGCGCGGCGCGGCGCGCGCGCTGGCGGCGGAGGCGAAACCCGCCGCCGGGCCCGACACCGCGCCAACCGTGCTGGTCTACGGCACCCTCTGGCGCGATGTGTTCGAGTACAACCGCCGCGTTGAGCCCTCGGCGGCGAACTGGGAGAATCCCGTGGCGGCGGGGGAGAACGGCGCGGTGCTTGCGCGCCTGGCGGCCTTCCATCTGGAGGCCGAGCGGCGGCGCGGCGCGGGGGACGGCGCGGTATGGCTGGTGGCGGCCGGGGAGTATTTTGCTGACACGCCGCCCGCGGACCTCGCGTCCGAACTCGCCCGGTGGGGGCTGGAGAGCGGGCAAACCGTCCTGCCCGCCATCCGCACGATATGGATTTTCCGCGTGACCCTGCCCGGGGACCGCGCCCTGCCGGAGGACCCCTTCGGCGAGGGCAGCGCCGGGGGCGGTGAGGCCGCCGAACTGGACCACGCCACCATGCAGGGCTTCGGCGACCTCGCGGCCGCCCTGGCGGAAAAGGGCAGGAAAGACCTGGCGCTGGAGGGGCTCGACCGGCTGCGCCGCCGCAGCTCCTTCGCCGTGAAACTCCACGCGGGGCTCGACCGCGCCATCCGCGCGGACCAGCCGCCCGCCGCCGCGCTGGCGGCCCTGCGCGCCCTGTGGGACGGCTACGGCTACCGCAAGAACGGACGGCCCGACTTCGCCCGCGAACGGTTTGCAGACGCGGCCGCGGCCGCGCCGGACCTGCCCATCGCCCAGGCGGAGTACGGCCTGGAGTCCGCCCGCGCGGGGGACGCGGCGGCGGCCCTGCCCGCCCTGCGCCGCGCCATGGAGGGCGACGCCGACTACGTCCCCGTGTTCGCCCGCCTCGCGGAGGTGCTGGCGGCCCGTGGCGCCGGCGTCCCGCCGGCCCCGCTTCCCACCGGAAGTCTAGCCGACGCGGTGGCGGCGGTGGAGGACTTCCAGCAGGGGCAGCTCGCCCTGAGCCGGGGGGACAACGCGGGCGCGGCGGACCGATTCGGCGCTGTGG
>JAPXRP010000123.1:11193-12790 GCA_033813475.1 Candidatus Hydrogenedentota bacterium | reverse complement strand
TTTGCGCAGTTCCCGCGCGAGAAACGCGGCGCGGCACTCCTTCGTGTTCACCCAGTTCTGGAACGGGAGAAAAAGCACAACGTCGCGGCGGGGCCGCGATCCGGCGAGCCGGTCGGCGTGGCCGCGTAGCCAGTCGGCGCAGGGGCGCACGGCGGCGGCCATGCGGACGCGCTGGTCTTCGGGCCAGGCGGACCAGAGGAGGTAGCCCGTGTTGTGGGCGGCGGCCTCGGTCATGGCGAGGCGGACGAGGGACGGCGGCGTGTGGTAGTCCGTCTCGGCGATGGTGGAGGCGACGACGGGCCGGCCGTGGGCGACGGCGTGGAGCTGGGCGTAGGTCGGGCCGCCCTCCAGGGTGGCGCCGTCGGCCAGCCGCCGGGGCTGGGTGCCCATGTCCTCGACGACAACCAGGTCCTCCGCCTGGCTCATCTCGGAAATGTTGTACGCGAAGAGGTGGCACTGGGCGAAAAGGGCGTCGGGCTGGTTGAGGCTGTTGTTCGCCGTGAAGAGGGCGTCGGGGTGGATTAGCTGGGCCTCCATGCGCATCTCGGCGAAGAAGTCGCGGGCTGTGGTGCAGCGGAAACGGAGGAAGTCCTCCTTTTGCGCCAGGGCGGCGCGGCGGAGCCCCGCCAGGCTTTCGTCCTCCGCGGGCCGGCCCCTCCCCTTCAGATACGCCGCGAATTTCTCCATGCAGTGCGGGCAGTGGCAGCCCTTGTTGTGGACCGTCGGGTTGTCGAAGAAGATGCCGTCGTGGCCCGTCTCGATCTGGCTGCGGACCATGAAGCGCTGGTAGGCGCGCCAGCCGGGGTGGTTCATGCAGGCGGGACGGTAGTCGCCGCCGTACCACGAGGGCAGCGGTTTCCCCTCGGCGTCCTGCTGGAGCCAGTCGGCGGGGGCCGAGCCGAACTCCGCGCGCATCTCATCGGTCCAGTTTGCGTCGAAAGTGTCCAGGCCGACTATGGACGTGGCGCAGAGGTAGCCGAGAATGGCGTGAACGCCCGCGGCATGGGTTTTGTTGTTGTAGGCGCGGCATTGCGCCCGGTGCGCCTCCCACGTCTCCACCGCGGGGATGCCCGTGTAGCCGTCCATGCCGAGGCCCGTGGCGTAGAGAATCGTCGCGCCGCAGGCCGCGGCGGTCTCCGCCTGCTCCGCGTAGCCGTGCAGGTGGTCAAAGGCATGCAACGCCGCGCCCGTGCGCAGGTCAAAGGGGGCGGCAAACGCGGCGGCGGCGGCCAGCGAAAACGCGGCAAAGAGGGCTCGGTTCATGGCACGGTCTCCTGGGCGCATTATACAGGGTGCCACCGGCTGTGTCCGGCGGGGCGAAACCCTGCGGCGTGGTATGCTGTTCGGCAGAGGGCGGGAGGATTCCGGGAGCACTCACATGAAGAAACGCTTTCTCCTGTTCACTGCGGTGCTCCTGTGCTGGATGTCCCTCGCGGCGGCGCAGGGGCACACCTTTCTGTGGTGGGCCGACGGCTACCGGGGCCGGTCGCCGGAGGGACAGCGTCTGCTGCTGGTGCAGACCAGCCGCTACGGCGCGGCGTTTGACGTGGAGCGCGCCGGCCTGACCCGGCTGGGCGCGCTGGCGGCGCCCCTGCCC
>JAPXRP010000123.1:0-11183 GCA_033813475.1 Candidatus Hydrogenedentota bacterium | reverse complement strand
GTGCTCGGCCTGCCCCCGGCCTCCCTGCGGCTGTCGGTGACACTTGACGGCAGGGAGTATGCCTGCGCGCGCGCCGCAAGAAAAACGGACGACCACGCCAACTATCCGGTGCGACTGATCGCGGGCGGGCGCTTTCTCCAGCGCTTTGACCTTCTGGGGCTGGAATTCGAGGATGATGGGGGGAAGCGGCTGCGCGCGGAGGGGCGGCTGGAGGTGTGCGCCTGGCCGGAACGCATGCACCTGACGCTGGAGGTGACGGGGGAGGACCTCCGGGACGGCGCGCTGCTGCGGATGGAACTCGGCGACGGGGAGGCGTCCCTGCGGGCGGAACACACGGTGGCGGCCGCCGAAACGCCCGCGCGGGTGACGCTGGCATGGCCCGGCCCCGCGCCGGCCCCCTCCGGGGCGCTCCTCCGCGTGACGGACCCGGAATCCCCCGAGACCCCGCCGCCTGTCCGGTATGACCCCCTGCTGGGGGCGCACGTGGCGGACCTGCCCGCGCGCAACTGGCCCATGGCGGAGAACCTGGACCGGCTGGACCGCTTCCCCATGGTCATCGAGAATCCCGGCAACGCGGAGGCGGCCGTGCCGGTGGTCTTCGCTATGGAGGGGTCGTTTCAGGGCGTCACGGGCATGTGCCCCGTGCTGCGGGACACCGACGGGAACCCCTCGGGCATTCCCGTGCAGATTTCCAAGAACTGGCACCGCGACGAGAAGAAACGCCTGCTCTACGAGGGGGCGTGGTTTCACGCGGTGACAATGGTGCCCGTGCCCCCCGGCGGCACATGGAAGGGGGAACTCGCCGTCGCCTATGCCCGGTGGGGCGGCGTGCCGGCGGCGTCCCACGCGCAGCTCTGCCTCATCGGCTGGGGCGGCAACCAGGGATGGGACCAGGCGGCCATCGGCTCCTTCGGCGAGTCCATCTGCTACGACCCGGATGTCGGGCTGAACCGCTCCATGATTGACGACGTGCGTCCCCTGATGGTCACGGGAATGAACAGCGGACAGTGGCACTGGACCCACAACGTCGGCGGCGGGGACTTCCTTGTCCTTTTTGACGCAAAGGGGAAGAAACAGCACCTGACCCGGGTGCGCACCGCCTACCTCTCCCAGGGGCCCAACCTGACCCGGGTGGTCTATGCGGGGGTGTCGCAGGACGGCGCCGTCGCCGCGCGGATCGAGGCGTCCACGCCGCGCTGCGACGATGTGAACCGCGCGTATCACCGCGTCCGCTATGACGTGCTGAAGCCGGTGGACTTCTCGCGGCTGACCTTCTACCAGCTCGGCGCGGACCAGTACAACGACCACCAGTTCGCCCGCATCGCGCGGGGGAACGCCGAGGGATTGGCGGAGGAGTGGGAAACGGAGCGCGGCGGGAAGAAGTATCTGCGCGGCCCGATGCCCGCCCCGGGGGAGTCCCCCTGGATCGCCCTGACCGGCGGGGTGCGCGGGGAGCAGTGGAAGGCGGGCGCCTGGGCCGACCGGGGGCTCGTGGTGCGGTCGTGGAAGGCCCGCCTGGGCGGACAGGATGTGCCCGGGCCTTTCTTCGCCGTGTACGGAACGGAAAACGGGCCGCACAGCGCGAACGCGGAACTCGCGCCGCCGCCGGGGCTGACGCGGCTGGAACCCGGCGACTTCGTGGAGGCGGACCTCGAACTGCTCGTCCTTCCCCAAAGTGCGGCGGACTATTACGGGCCGAACGCCGCCCTGCGCGCGGACCTGGAGGCGAACGGCGGCACCTGGCGGGTCATCCACCGCCTCGCCCGCGCCAACGCGCTGACCATCGAGATGGCGCGCGGCACCCTGCTGCGCCGGGTACCCGTGGAGATTGCCGTGGACGCGGCGCAGGGCGCCGAATACGTGCTTCGAGGTGGTGCGGGATATGTGCCCATGACCTTTTCCGGCGTTTCGAGTCCCTCCAGGCACCGGCTTTCCGTAGACGGCGCGCCGGTGGACCAGTCCGTCCACGGGAAGGACTTCTGGCAGGTCACGCCGGAGGATACCACCAACACCTTCTCCGTCACCTACAGCATCCCGCTGGACGGGGAAGAGCGCGGGCGGCGACTGGTGTTTCAGGAAGATTCCACAGGAGACGGCCTTGACCGGGGCGCGGGCGGCTCCCTAGAATAGGCCGGTTGAGACAACCTTTTGGAAAGCCTGAATGAACCAGACCGCGTTTGACATCCGTTCGCTCTACGGGCAGGGCCGTCCGGCCGTGTCTTTTGAACTCTTTCCGCCAAAAACGCCGGAGGGGATGGAGAGCCTTTTTGACCAGCTCCAGGAGCTGGTGCGCTGCAAGCCGTCCTTTATCACCTGCACCTACGGCGCGGGCGGGTCCACCCGGGACCGCACCCTGGACGTGCTGCGCGCGATCCGGGAGCGGCACCCGCAGATGCCGGTGGTCTCGCACCTGACCTGCTCCGGAACCACGCGCGACGGCGTCCGGGAATACATCCGGGCCGCGGTGGCGCTCGGCGTTTCCGGCATCGTGGCGCTGCGCGGCGACCCGCCGAAAGACGGGGCGCAGGGAACCCCGCAAACGCCTGATTTCCGCCACGCCTCCGACCTGGTGGAGCTGCTGCGGACGGAGCACCCGGGACTGGCCGTGCTGGTGGCGGGCTACCCCGAAACCCACCCGGAATCGCCGTCGGTGGCCGTGGACATCGAGCACCTGAAGCGGAAGGTGGACGCGGGGGCGGACGTGGTGGTGACGCAGCTTTTCTTCGACAACCAGGACTATTTCCGCTTCCGCGACCGCTGCGCCGACGCGGGCATCTCCGTGCCGATTGTTCCCGGCATCCTTCCGGTGACGAATCTGGCGCAGATCCGGCGTTTGACCGCCATGTGCGGCGCGCACCTGCCCGGGCGGCTCCTGCGCCGCCTGGAGGTGCACCAGGACGACGAGGAGGGGCAGTACGCCGTCGGCGTGTACCACGCCGCCCGGCAGGCGGAGGAGCTGATCGCGGGCGGCGCGCCGGGCATGCACTTCTATGTGCTGAACAAGTCGCGCGCCGCGCTGCTCATCTGCCGCGCCCTCGCCCTTTTCACCCCCGTGGAGTAGGCATCCCCCCGGAAATTGAACGGCGGCGGGAACCTTCCGGCTCCCGCCGCCGTGGAATGCCCCTGCGGGGTTACTCCGTCAGAATCACCGGCTGGAGTTCCGTGATGCCGTTTCCGGCAAGAATCAGGGTGTAGACGATCCCGTCCTCCAGGGTGATCTCCAGGCCGCCCACCAGCGTGGTCACGCCGTCCGCCGTGGTGATGGCCAGCGTGTAGTCGCCCACGGGCACCTCCACGGTGTCGCGCTGCTCACCGTAGGAGATGTCCTCGGCAAAGGTGACCGCATCCGGCGCGGTGGCCACGAAGTCCACCGTTTCCAGGCCGTAGTTCACATGAATCACGCGCACGCGCGCGTTTGCGGGGGCGGGCTCGGTGGCGTCATCCTGGAAGACAAACCAGGAAAGGTCGGACAGCGGCCCCGCGACGACCAGGGTCTGGTCGGAGCCCGCCCACAAGTCCTGCTGCAGGGAGATGACGGGGGGATCGGCGCAGTCGCCGCCCGCGGCGACCAGCCCGAGGTCATAGGCGGCCTCGGGGAACCCGATCGTCGCCGTCGCCTGCCCGTAGGACAGGTCGGAAAGCACCTTCACCCCGTTGGCACACAGGTCAACGGCGGGCGCGTCGAATCCGCCATGCACCAGCCGCACACCGGACCCCTGGCCCGCGCAGAAGCCGTCGCCGTCGGGAGAGAGGACGCCGCAGTAGAAGTAGCCGCCGGCGTTGTAGAACTGCACGATGCGGAGCAGCTCCGACAGCGTGATGGTGAAGTCCCCGTCCAGGTCGGCCGCGTTCGGCGCGCAGGAGGTGGACCCGGCGCCCGGCTGGAAGCCGTCCTCGGTGGCGGTCTCGGCGCAGGAGTACGCCCCGCCGGGCGAGTTGTAGAACTGGATGATCCGCATCAGCTCCGTGAGGTTGATCCGCCAATCGCCGTCCTGGTCCGGGCCGAAGACCGGCTGCGTGCAGAAGCCCGCCGTGTCAACCGGGTTGACGAGAAAGGAGCAGGTGCTGTCCGGACTGAGGGTGCTGGCGTCGCGGGCCGTGATCACAACGAGCGTGGGCCCGGCGATCACCGTTCCGGCTAAAGGGCTTTGCGCCAGTATGATCGGACCGTAATTGTCCGTCGCCTCAACCTCCCCCCGGTAGTCCGGCAGAATCCACTCGCAGGCCCCGTTGGGCTCCAGGGTCCGGTCGCCGCCGCAGGCCAGCACCGGCGCCTCGGAATCCTCGGCGAACACGCCCGTGATGAACATGCCCGGCAGCCCGGCGTCCACGGTCAGGTTGTAGGTGGACGTGGTCGCCAGCACGTTTCCGAGGGCGTCCTGCCAGCTGTCAAAGAGCCAGGTGGAGTTGATGCGCTGGCCGGTGAACGGAACCACGAGCCCGTCGGCAAAGGCGTAGACCCCCGGCCGCGGAAAGACGTCGCCCTGTCCGGACACGGCCACGGTCACCGTGGTTCCCGTGGCGGAGAAGACCGCGCCGACCGTCCGGTCCTGGTCCATGCGCACCGCCAGCTCCTGCGGCGTGTTGACCCCCGCATAACTGCCCGTCCAGCCGCCGAAGAAGCTGCCGGGATTCGGGTTGGCCCCGAAAAACAGCGTCCGGCCGGCCACCACGCGGTAGGCGCCCGGATTCAGCGGGAAGTAGGAGCCGGAGCCGTCGCCCTCCGGCGCCGTCACGGTGAGCGCGTGGGTGTTCGATCCGTTGTCGTCCACATAGTTGGCCGTCATCACCTTGTTGCTGTCCATGGCGAGCGGCACAATCGCGTTGTTGGTGATGCTGCTGCCGGTCCACAGGTCGAACGCGGCGGGGCTGCCGGACGCGGGCAGGGCAATCACCACGGCCGTCTGACCCGCAAGGTATCCGTAAACCCCGGGCGGGGGCGTCACGTTCACCGGGTTCGCCGTCCCGGCGACATTGACGGTGAGGGTGAAGTCGGCCGGCACGAAGGTGGCGGTGATGTTGCGGTCCTGATGCATGACCACGTTGAGCACCGGGAATGCCGGATTGGCGCCGGGGGGCAGATCACCGCTCCATCCGGTGAACACACTGTCCGGGTCGGGGATGGCCGTGAGGGTCACCAAGGAGTTGATCGGCAGCTCGTAGGTCTCCCCGGCGGGGGAGCCCGCCGGAATCGTGGCGCCCGTCCCCGTGTCCGCGGTGAAGAGGGTAAGGGTGAATGTGGGAATGGCAAAGCGCGCCTGATAGGTCATGGTCCCGTCGAGAACAATGGGGAAGGACGGGCTGTCCGAAGCCAGCGTGCCCTCGCCGTCAAACCATCCGAGGAGTTCCCATGCGCCTTCCGACGTGGCCGTCAGGGTGACGGCGGTCCCGGAGGCCAGCTCGTAGGTTCCCGGCTGCGGGTAGGTCAGCCCCTCGCCGACGGGCTCCAGAATGGTCAGCGTGGCGGGGTTTTCCCCGAAATACGCCGTGACCCGGGTGGGGAAATTGCCGACCGCCTCGGCCAGCCCGGAGGTCACATAGGTGATGCCGCTGTCCACATAGCCGCCGCCGGCATCCGTTTCAATGCGCAGGCCGGCGAACACATAGGGCGCAATCGGCACCGCCGCGGCGACGAACGACTGGCCGGCCAGATAGGAATACACCCCCGGAGGCGGATTGGTGGTTCCCTTTGACGGGTCGGCCGTGGCAATCTCGACGGGCACCGTGTTCTGGTCGGTGAACCAGGCCGTAAGCGTCTTGTTGCCGTCCATGAGAATTCCCTGGGCCGGATTCATGGGCCCGGACGGGGTGTCGCCCGTCCATTCCAGGAAGGCAGAGCCGCTATTCGCCGTCAGTTGCGCCGTGACCCAGGCCGTTTGCCCGTTGAGGAATCCGTAGGTGCCGGGGCCGTTCCGGATAAAGCCTTCCACCAAGACCCCGCCCGTGCCTTCCAGCCCGACCGTCAGCGTGAAGTCCGCCGGATCAAACACCGCGGTGACCGCGCGGTCCTGATCCATCACCATCTCCAGCGTGGGGTTTGCGGGGTCCGCGCCGGGCGGCAGGTCGCCGGTCCACCCGACAAACACCGAGTTGGCGTCCGGATAGGCCACCACGGTCACCGACGCCCCCTCCGGGTAGGTGTAGACGCTGCCCGGCGACGGGGAAGAGGCGGGAAGGGTCGTCCCGGACCCCGTGCCCGCGCTGATCAACGTCAGCCTGTAGCCGCTCTCCACAAACACGGCGCGGCGGGTGACGTCCGCGTCCACAATCTCAACGTCAATGGGGTTGTCCGTGGAAACCGTCCCGCCGAGTCCGTCCTCCCACCGGGCAAACTCCCACCCGGGGCCGGGGGCGGCCTCCAGGGACAGGATCGCCCCCACCGCGAGGGGGTAGGCGCCGGGGGCGGGCGTGGTGGTGCCGGTGCCGTCGGTCTCCACGGTCAGCACATGCCCCGAGTCCGTAAAGACGGCGCTTGCCGATGCGTTGGTGATCGCCGGGTCAATGTCCGAGAAGTTCAAGGGCGTGGCGCTTTGGTAGTCGCGCGGAAGCTCAAGGGGCCCCTCGCCGGGAATGTCCACTATGCGTCTCCAGCCGTCAAAAAACGAGCCGGGATCGGGGAAAGCCACCAGGAAGGTCGAGGTGGAGCGCAGGTAGGTGTACACCCCCGGCGGCGGGTCCGTGGCGCCCGCGCCGGCCCCCTCGTGGGCGATGGTGAGGGTGAGCAGGTCCCCGGTGTCTGTGAAAACGGCGGTGACCGTCTTGTCGGCGTCCATGACAATCGTCCGGCCTGTCATGGTCCCCGTGGCGTCTCCCTGCCATTCCGCAAAGGCCCAGCCGCTCCCGGCCACCGGCCGGGCGAAAAGCGGCACCACGGTCCCCTCCGGGAAACGGTGAATGCCCGGCGCGGGAAGGATGGTCCCCGTTCCCGAAATCTGCATGTTCAGCTCAATGCCGCAGGGGTCCACGTTCTCCGTGCTCACGGTGAAACCCGCCCCCACCAGGGACGGAATGTCCACGCAGACCGCCGGGGTCGAAAGGGGGTTGCCGTCCAGGAATATCGTTGTTCCGGAGGCGCTGCCAATCAGGCCAAGAAGAGGGGTCACCTCGGTGATCTGATTTTCACCAAGCCCCAGATTCGCCAGCGACGGGAGGGACGCCCAGCCGATCTCCGCGAGGTTTGCGCTGGTCATGCCCGTTGCCGTGAGTTCGAGGGTCTGCAGCCCGGTGAAGTTGGAAATGACCCCGAAACCGGCAAGGGTGTTTTCCTGCAACGAAAGCCCCAGGCCAAGAAGCTCTATGACACCCAGGGGAAGCCCCGCAAGGGGGGTCAGGTCGTAGGCCTGTCCGAGACGAAGCAGGCCGAGCTCCACCAGATTCGGCGCCCCCGCGGCCAGGGCGGCAAGGCCGGTCTGGGTCAGGGTGTTGGGGGAACTCCCGCCGAAATTGGCCAGCGCAAAGACCAGCAGGTCCAGGGAGCCGGAGAGGACCTCGGTCATCTCCGCGTCCCCAAAGGCGCCGTCAATCACCCCGAGGCCGATCAGCCCCGTCAGCCCGGTGATGGGCGCGTAGCTTGCCACGTCCGAATTGGCGGTGAACAGCGCCTGAAGATTGGCCGCATCCTGCAGACCCGTGAGGTTGGCCACGCCGTCCACCGGGGAGATTTCGACCCCCTCGCCCGTCTCCACCAGCCCCAGCAGCGTGAGCCCCCCTTCCGGACCCGCATACCCCGCCCCCTCCCCCACCAGCCATTCGCTGTCCACGGCGCCGGACACGCCGTCGTCCCCGATGATGGCCTCGACGGCGGCCTCAAGAGCGGCATCGGGCATCAGCGTGCCCCCCGGGGCGGCAGAAGCGCCCGCGGACCAGAATCCCAGCAGGACACCCAGCAGAACCACCAGCGTCTTTTTCATGATCCAAGCCTCTCTTTGGTGTTGGGGACGAGGGCCACCAAAACGCCACACCGCCGGACCAAGGCCCCGCGCGGACGGCGGAATCTGAAAGCCTTCGTTTGCCGACTTTTCCTATAAGAGGATTCTGACAAAATTGGGTTGGTATGTCAAGCCCAGCGCCGCACCCGGTTCACCCGGATCGGGGCAGCTTCTGGGCGGCCACCTCGAAACGCTGCGGGAATTCCCGCGGCGCCTGCCGGCGCGCCGCGAAAAGTTGTCTGCGGCTCCGGCAGCATCCTATAGTCTCAAAACATATGGTGAAAAAGTTCCTGCCTGTGTTCCTGCTGACACTTCACTTCGCGGGGATGGCCGCCGCATCCTCCGGGGGGCTGATTCTGCTGAAGAGCGGCCCCGGAAACGGGGAGGTGGAGCCTTCCGCCACTTGGCCGCCCGGACAGGTGGTGGGGCATCCCCTTGGCTCGACGGTGCGGCTGACCGCAACCCCCGACCGCAATTCGACCTTTCACGGCTGGACAGGCGACCTTCCCGCAGGGACTGATCCAAGCAGCCCTTCCTGGGATTTGGAAGTGACGCGAGTTCACCAGATCACAGCAGTCTTTGAACGGCAGCCCGTCACGCTCCGGTTGCTGCGCGAAGGCCCCTCCGCCGACGGACAGACACTTCCCCCGCCCGGCGTCTACCGCTTTCGCAGGGGGGATGTCGTGATGCTTCAGGCACTATCCGGAAAGGGCGCGCCCGCACCCCGATGGACCGGCCCCGTGCAGGGAAGCGGCGAGCGCGTCACGGTGGAATTGAACGGGGACGTGACGGTCGCCGCCGTGTTCGATGAACAGGGCGGGGGCGTTCCCGCCCCCCCCCCCTCCGGTCACCGTTTCGGAGCGGCATGCGCCGGCCTTCCACGTCTTCATGGCAGGGGGCGACCTGTTCGGGTGGTTCAGCGCGACGCCCTTTTACGGGGCCTGCTGGGGTGCCGGCATCACCAAATTGAGCCACAGGCAGCACCCCTTCTCCCCCGTGTTCCAAAGCAACAACCTGAACTTTGAGCACATCATGAACGGCGCGAACAAGGACGCCCTGAGGGGATCCTACACGCCCCGCTTCGACGAAATGCGTTTCGAGGTGGAGTCTTCGGCCAAAGTCTCCGTTACATGGCCGGCGGAGACATCCTCCTGGGCGATTGACTGCCGCATGGTGTATGTTTTCTCCGGCGGCCCTTTCATCAACATGACTTTCGAGGCAACCCCAAGGGCCGAGGAATGGCCGTTGGGGTATGTCGCCTTCATGTGGGCGAGCTACATGGGCAAATCTCTGGACCGCCGGATTCATTTTCCAGGACTTGATGGCTGGGCCACGTTCGGTGACGAAAAACAGGAGGGCGGCTTTGAAACCGGGGCCGTGGCCGGCCCTGGTCATCCTCCAACGCCTGTGGAAGATGCGCAGGTCCACTTTAACCTCGCCGTTTCACCCGAGAAAAAGTTCACCGAACCCTTCTACTACGGCCTGGTGGACGGGGACGGGTATGAGGACACCCGGGATGACGTCATGGCGCTGGTCATGATGTTAGATGACGTGACATCCACGCGCTTTTCCCTCTGGAACTGGGGCGGCGACAAGAGGCGCCCGGCTTGGGATTGGCAATGGGTAATCCAAAACCCCGAAGTCGGCCATACCTACAGGCACCGCAGCTGCATGGCCTATCTGCCGTTCACCTCGCCTGAGCAGATTGCCGGTCTCTATTCGGAATGGGACAGGGGGGCTCCAGCCCCCTCCGACACACCGGACGCCGCCCTGCTCGAAGTCCTGTCCCCCGGATCCGGTCCTGGAAACACCGAGGACGACCCGGTGCAGCTGGCAATCCGGCTCATTGAGGAGAACATGCCCGATTCGGCGGTCCGCCTGCTGCGGTCTGCCATGCTCCTTCCAAGATTCGAGGGGGCTGCGGCGAACCTGCTCGACGGTGTCATGCGGCGGGATGATGCGGACGGCCGGCGTCTCGCCTTCTGGGAGGAAGCGGTGAGGCTCCATCCGGACCGGCCTGCGGCACGCCTGTTATTCGCCCGCGCGTGTGAGGATGCCGGAAGGCTGGAGGACGCGGAAGCCTCCTACCGCCATGTCTTGTTGTTTTCGGACGGCGCACACCAGCCCATGCCACAGGATGTCCGTTTGTCGCTGGCCCGCGTTCTAAGAAACCGCGGCCTGGGGCTCCTTGACGGGCAAAACTGCGCGGTGGCGGGCCTCCTGTTCCGGGAAGCCATGGAACTTGACCCCCAGGACCGCTGGAATCAGGTGTATCTGGGCGAGGCGCTTGCGGGGCAGGGAAACCACGAGGAAGCGCTCCGCCAGTACAGGGAGGTCTTGCGGGACCACCCGGATGGGCGCACCACCAGCCGTCTGGTGGATGAGGCTTATCATGCAATGCAGAACCCGGAAGGACGCGTCTCGGAATGGCGGCGCATGACGGAAGAACACCCGGAAACCGCCTCCTGCTGGCTGCATCTTGGCTTGGCACTGACGGATGCGGGCCTGACGGAGGAGGCGGAAACGGCTTATCGGCGCGGACTGCCCGCTGACAGCGGGGAGGATCCCGGATTAACGGCAGACCTCCGCACCGCATTGGCCAACGCGCTCAACGCCCTGGGCCGCAAGGCGCTGGAGGGAAAGGACCCCGCCCGGGCAGAGGCGCTGTTTCGGGAGGCCATGACGCTCGCCCCCCAGGACCGCTGGCATCAGGTGCGGCTGGGTGAGGCGCTTGCGGGGCGGGGAAACCACGGGGAAGCGCTCCGCCAGTACAGGGAGGTCTTGCGGGACCACCCGGATGGGCGCACCACCAGCCGGCTGGTGGATGAGGCCTATGTCGCAATGCAGGATCCGGCGGGCCGGGTGGAGGAATGGCGGCGCATGACCGAGGAACACCCGGAAACCGCCTCCTGCTGGCTGCATCTTGGCCTGGCACTGACGGATGCGGGCCTGCCGGAGGAGGCGGAAACGGCTTTTCGGCGCGGACTGCCCGCTGACAACGGGGAGGATCCCGGATTAACGGCGGACCTCCGCACCGCATTGGCCAAAGCCCTCGACACCCTGGGCCGCAAGGCGCTGGAGGGAAAGGACCCCGCCCGGGCAGAGGCGCTGTTTCGGGAGGCCATGATGCTCGCCCCCCAGGACCGCTGGCATCAGGTGCGGCTGGGTGAGGCGCTTGCGGGGCGGGGAAACCACGGGGAAGCGCTCCGCCAGTACAGGGAGGTCTTGCGGGACCACCCGGATGGGCGCACCACC
>JAPXRP010000122.1:0-12895 GCA_033813475.1 Candidatus Hydrogenedentota bacterium | reverse complement strand
GTGACAAACCGGTGCGCCATGCTATACAATTCCGCCCTGCGTTCCGGGCGGGGATCGCCGCCCCGCGGGGGGAAACGACCAGGAAAAATGCATGGGACAGTACACCGTTTTTGACACGCCGGTCATTTCGCTGGTGGGACGCCTGTGGGCCCGCGTGTTCTTGGGCGTCATGGGCTGGAAACAGGAGGGGGCCCTGCCGGACCTTCCGAAATTCGTGATGATCGCCGCGCCGCACACGACCAACTGGGACCTGCCGATCATGCTGGCCTTCGGTTTTCTGATGCGCGCCCGGCTCTACTACATGATGAAGGATTCGGTGTTCCGCTTCCCCTTCCGCCATCTGCTGATGTGGCTGGGCGGAATCCCCGTTGACCGCGCCCGGGCCAACGGCATGGTCGGGCAGAGCATAGACACCTTTGCCCGGCGGGACTCTTTCATCCTGGTCGTTCCGCCCGAGGGGACGCGCAGGAAAGTGGGCGCGTGGAAGAGCGGGTTCTACCATATCGCCGTCGGGGCGGGCGTGCCCATCGCCCTGGGCTTTCTCGACTACAAGCGCCTCCGCGGCGGCGTGGGCGGCCTCTTCCACCCCACAGGCGACTACGAGAAGGATCTTGCGGAGATTCAGGCGTTCTACCGGACCGTCACGGCGAAGTATCCCCGGCTGACCACCCTCAACGACCCGGCGGACGAATAGCGGGCGAAACCGTCCCCGGCCTCCGGCTCAGTCCGGAGGCGTGTTTCCCGAGGTGTAGCGGAAGAACATGCGCGGCACGCCGCAGTGCCGGGTCACATCGGCGAAGGACACGGGCACGGTCTCCCCGCGCGCCGGGTCGCCGACGTGGAAGTGCAGGTGCGGCAGCGTGCTGTTCCCCACATGCCCGCTCAGGGCAATTCCCTGCCCCTGCGCCACCCGCTCCCCCTCCGCCACCAGGCTTCCATCCTTCCTGATGTGCAGATAGGCCCCGAGCGTGCCGTCGTCGTGGCGCACCACCACCTTGTTGTTCGGCCGGCGGTACCCGTGGCCGTCATGGTGCTGGACCACGGCGACCACCTCGCCCGACCGGGCGGCGCACACCTCCGCCCCCTCCGGCATGGCGAAGTCATAGGCGAAGTGTTCCCCCTTCCGGTGGCTGACAATGCCCCGGTTGCCCTGCACGCACAGCCACGTCTTCCCCGCCGGGAACGGCAGCCGGTAGGGGGATGTGGCCGCATCGGGGTAGGTCTCCAGATCAGCGGGGCCGGTGAACACGAAATACGCCGCCGCCAGCGCGGCGAGCAGCGCCGGCGGCACCAGCAGCAGCACATGTCCCGCCCGCCGGCCGATGAGTGTGCGCATCAGGCTTCCTCCCTGTTCCGCCGGACGGCGCGCGCGTTGCGGCGCATGCCCTCCAGCCCGGCGCGGCGCACAGGGGTGCCGTTGAACCGCGCGCCGAAGCTTTCCTCCGTCATGTCCGCCAGCGCGTCCAGGGGCGGACTGGCGGCCTCCGGCCGCAGCAGAAAATCCGGCTCTGTGGTTTGCGGGGCGCGGCGGTTCCAGGGGCAGACCTCCTGGCAGGCGTCGCAGCCGAACACCCAGTCCCCCAGGCGCCCGCCGACCTCCGCCGGAACCGCCCCCCTGTTCTCTATGGTGTGGTAGGCGATGCAGCGGTTCGAGTCCACCACCCCCGGCGCCACGATGGCGCCCGTGGGGCACGCGTCGAGACAGGCCCGGCAGGCGCCGCAGCGGTCCGCCACAGGCGCATCCGGCGCGAGTTCCGCAGTGGTCAGGAGCGCGCCGAGAAAGAGCCACGAGCCCAGTTCCCGGTGGAGGAGCAGGCTGTTCTTCCCGATCCAGCCCAGTCCCGCGCGGGCGGCCCAGGCGCGCTCGCGCACGGGACCGCTGTCCACGCAGGCATAGTTTTCCGCGCCGGGAACCCAGTCCGTGATCCGTCTGCCGAGCAGGCGCACCCTGGGCAGCAGCACGCGGTGATAGTCCCGGAAGCAGGCGTAGAGCGCCGTCTTTCCATGGCCCGGGGACACAGGCGGACGCGGCTGGGCGTAGCCCGCCGCCACCACCACCACGGAGCGGACCCCCGGCAGTTTCAGCGCCGCGCGCTGGCGCAGGTCGCGGGTGCGCCGCATCCAGTCCATGCCCGCCGCGTGGCCGGCGTCCAGCCACGCGTCAAAGCCGTCATCCGCCTCGGCGTCCGCGGCGGCCACGCCGCAGGCGTCAAAGCCCAGGGCGCGCGCGGCGTCCTTCACGGCGCGGGCAAGCGATTCGGGATTGTCGGGGAGGGGGGCTTTTTCCGGGCGGGGGCCCACGTCACCGCTCCAGCGCGCGGCCGTAGGCCGCGAGGAGGTGTTCCGCCTGGTGGTCCCAGGCCAGGCCGTTCAGGATGCGTTCGCGGCCAATCTCGCCGCGGCGCGCGGCCTCGTCCGGGCGGTCGAGCAGCGCCGCGATCTTGTCCGCGAACTCCCGCGGGTCGTTTGGCGTGGCGTAGAGGGCGGCCTCCCCGGCGGAGGCGCGGGTCTCGGTGAGGTCGAAGGCCACCACGGGCTTCGCCATGCCCATGTACTCCAGCACCTTCACGAGTGTCGAAAGGTCGTTCAGGCCGATCTTGGGGTCCGGGCACACGCAGACCGACGCCGTGGCGATGGCCTCGAACACCCTGTCCTGCCCCACGAGCCCCGTGAAGGCGACCCGGTCCGCAACCCCCAGCTCCGCCGCCAGCGCCTTCAGCCCCGGCACCGCCGGGCCGTCGCCCACCAGCAGGGCGCGGAAGTCGTCGCGCGCCTCCGCCAGCGCCGCCACGGCGCGCAGCAGGTAGTCCAGGCCGTCCTGGCCGCCCATCATGCCCACATACACCAGCAGGTGCGGCTTCCCGTCCCGGAGGGCGGGGTTGGGCGCGGCGCAGCGCAGCCGCGAAAGCTCGGGGCCGTTGCGGACGACAAACACGTCGCGCTCGTCCTTGCCGCCGCGCGCCAGGGCGATGCGGCGGTAGGATTCATTCGTGGACATGACCACGCCGGACAGGCGGAAGGTCAGGCGCTCGAAGAAGAGCAGGGCGCGGTGGAGCGGGCTGCCCGCGCGGCCGCCCTTGGAGATGTACAGCTCCGGCGCCAGGTCGTGGTGGTCGAACACGATCCGCGCGCCCAGCAGGCGGAAGGGGAGCGCGGCGAAGATGAGCAGGTCCGGGGGGTTGCATATCTGGATGATGTCCAGCCGCCCGCCCAGGCGGAAGCGCAGGGTGAGCAGGAACATGGAGACGAGCGCCAGGCCGTACTCCAGCACATAGGCCTTCAGGCCGCCCTCCGCCTCCACCAGGCGGAACCGCCGCACCTCGACGCCGTCAATGACCTCGTGCGCGGCCGTGTCGCGGTCCGCGCCGCGCGGCGAGACCACGCACACCCGCCACCCGGCGTCTCGCAGGGTGAGGGCCTCGCGCCAGACCCGGCGGTCGAAGGGGACCGACAGGTTCTCCACGAGGATCAGGGCGCGGCGTGTCGCGGCGGCGGTCATTCCGTCGGGGGTTCCGCGCCCTCCGGGGGCGCGTCCGGGGCGCGGCGCAGGAAGCGGGCGGGGCTTCCGGCCCACAGCTCCCCGGCGGGCACGGACTTGGTGACCAGGCTGCCCGCGCCGATCATGGCGCCGTCGCCGATGGTGACGCCGCACAGGATGGTGACGCTGGAGCCGATGGAGGCGCGGTCGCCCACGCGGACGGGCACCACCTTCCAGTCCGCCTCGGTCTGCAGGGAGCCGTCGGGGTTGACGGCGCGCGGGTACTTGTCGTTGGTGAAGGTGACGTTGTGCCCGATGAAGACGCCGTCGCCGATGGAGACGCCCTCGCAGATGAAGGAGTGGCTGGAGATTTTGCAGTCCGCGCCGATGACGGCGTTCTTCTGGATCTCCACGAAGGCGCCGATCTTCGTGCGCTCGCCGATGCGGCAGCCGTAGGCGTTGATGAAGCACGCCAGGCGCACGCCCTCGCCGAGGGTCACGTCGGGCGCGATGCGGTTGTAACTGTCCATGAAGGGGCTCCTTTTCTCCGGCGTGTCCGCGCCTCAGGCAAGCTCCACGAGGCGGCCGTTGTCCCGCAGCGAGGCGTCCGTCGCCTCCAGCAGGCGCACCATGCGCAGGCCCGCCTGCCCGTCATTGAACGGGCGCTCCCCGCCTGCGAGGCAGCGCGCCATGTAGTCAATCTCCGCGTAGAGGGCCTCGACGCCGGGGACCACCGGGGCGTGCATGGCCCCGTGGCGCGGCGTGGCGAGGATCTGGTACATGCCCTCCTTCGTCTCCACCTCCATCCCCTTGTCGTAGACCTTGATCCGCTCCTCCATGTTCAGGTCGTCCCACAGCAGCATCTTTTTCGAGCCGCCCAGGATGGTGCGCCGCACCTTCACGGGGGAGAGCCAGTTCACATGGAAGTGGGCCATGAGGTTGTTGTCGTAGTGGACGATGACGTAGGCGACGTCCTCCAGCCCCGTGTTGAAATGGCCCGAGCCGTGGGCGCTCAGGGCGCGGGCCTTCGGCCCGAGCAGGTGGTCCATGATCGAGAAGTCGTGGGGCGCCAGGTCCCAGATCACGTTGATGTCGTGCTGGAAGATGCCCAGGTTGATGCGCACCGAGTCGTAGTAGTAGATGTCGCCCAGCTCCCCGGCGTCCACCAGCTCCTTCATCTTCATCACCGTGCCGGTGAAGAGGAAGGTGTGGTCCACCATGAGCAGCAGGCCGCGCGACTCCGCCAGGTCCACCAGCTCGGCGGCCTGGGCGCTGTTGGAGGTCATGGGCTTCTCCACCCAGACGTGCTTTCCGTGGAGCAGGGCGTCCCTCGCCAAATCGTGGTGGGTGAAGACCGGCGTGGCGACGACGACGACGTCAATGTCGTCCGCCCGGGTGATCCGGGCGGGGTCGTCCACCACGTCCACGGCGGGGTAGGACTTCTCCACGAGTTTCCGGCGCTTCTCCAGCATGTCGGCCACGCGGACCAGGGTGCACCCGGCGTGCATGTTGAAGTTTCGGGCGAGGTTGGGGCCCCAGTACCCGTAGCCGATGAGTCCAACGCGCAGCATCACTTTCCTTTCCGTTTGTCCGCGCCCTCGAGCGCCTCCATCCAGGCGCGGAACCTGGGCAGGCCGTCGTGTTTCAGGTAGGCGTAGGCGGTGGACAGCATGAACGCCAGCAGGGTAACCAGCAGCACGCGCCCCTTCTTCCCGAGGAGCCCCCGGTCCTCCGTCGCGTAGGTCTCCAGGGTCATCCGGTTCAGGCCGACGGGCCGGTCCTCTTGCCCCTCCGCGCCCGAGGCCACGCCGAGGGCGGCCAGCGTCTGGCGCTCCGTGCGGGCGATGTCGGCGAAGATGGAGGACGCCTGCGACTCGAGGGTCTTCAGGCGGATCTGCTCCACCGTGTGCTCCGCGAGATCCCGCTGCAGCACGGCGACCTCGGCCTTCGCCCTCTCGATCTGGCGGTCAATTTCGGCCAGTTCAACCTCCAGGCTCTTCGCCTCCAGCGTCCGCTCCCGCTCCTCCTGGATGAGGAAGGCCTTCTCGTCCGTGCGCAGGTTTGAGTACAGCTTCTCCGCGATGTCCAGGTTGTTCGACAGGCGCGCCTGCGTCATCTTGTGCTCGGCGAAGAGCGCCTTGAGCCCCTCGTGCCGCGTCTTCGCGGCCTCGAGCTGGCCTCCGATGACCGCCAGCTCCGCCTGCTTCTGGGCAAGCGCGGCCGCGCCCTCGTTCTCCTCCTTCTTCAGCTCCTGGTGCGCCGCGTTGACCTCCTGCGAGACCATCACCTTGCCCTGGAGGTCCGCCAGCGCCCTGGGGTTCTCCGCGCCGGAAATCCACCAGGCCGTCTCCGACGGGGCGCGGCCCAGCTCCAGCAGGCGCGGCTCCTTCTCCAGCGCCCCGCGCACCGTTGCCAGGCGCTCCTCCATGCCCTTGATTTCGCGCGCCAGGTCAAGCTGCTGCGTCTCCAGCGTGTGGACCAGGTCCAGTTCCCGCCCCATCTGCAGGGCGAGGGTGTCCAGGTTGTTCTCGGCCAGCTCTCGGGCCATTTCGCCGCGCAGGGCGTCCGCCTGCCCGGCGTATTCGGTGCTCTGCGCCTCCAGGCGCGCCCCCAGCTCCCCGGCGACCTGCTCCAGGCGTTTCCGGGCGCTCTCCAGC
Organism: Candidatus Hydrogenedentota bacterium; assembly: GCA_033813475.1. GTDB lineage: Bacteria > Hydrogenedentota > Hydrogenedentia > Hydrogenedentales > CAITNO01 > JAAYBR01. Next base: position 6,760 of record JAPXRP010000122.1, on the reverse strand, counting down.
TTGCGCAGCCCCTCGTTCCGGTGGTATTCCAGCTCGTTCAGCAGGCCCACCCGGTCGGTCAGGGTGCGCTGGAGCACGTCCGTGTTCCACCGGGCCTGCTCCTCCGCCTGGAGCTTCCACACCGCCTCCACCTCCTTCTCGTACTCCTCCTTGTGCCGGGTGAGCATCAGGGCCGGCGCGCTCAGGCGCACGGAAGAGGCGCGCTGGGCCACCTCGGTGGCCGTTCCCGCCCAGGTGTTCACGATGGCGACGGCCTGCTCCGCCGTCTTCCCCCGCGCCGAGATGCGGATCAGGGGGGAGTAGTTCACCGGACGGCTGGTCTCGTCCACGATTTCCGTCTTCACGGAAAGCAGGGCGGAGAAGTCCTCGATGGCCGGGGGGGCGTCCTCCCCGTACACGCCGTCCTTTTCCAGCCGCTCAATGGTCCTGCCCAGCACCGCCGCGCTCTTGAGCATGTACTCGTAGGCCTTCGGGCTGAGGGGCTGGGGCACCAGCGCGACCGCGTCGCCGCCCGCCGCCAGGCCGCTGACCATGAGCATCTGCTCGGCGGCGAACTGCGGCGGGAACAGCAGCTCCTTTCCCACGGCGGCCAGCGCGGCCAGCGCGGAGACGCCGAGAATCCAGGGGGCCCGGCGCCACAGCGTCCGGAGCGCGCTTCGGTAGGCTTCGTTCTTCATGGGCAACTCCCGGGGGTTGGGGCCGTGCGGCCCGCGGCGGGGGGCGTTTTCACGTTCCCCGGAGGCCGGTTATAAACTATTGACAACCGAACCGCCCTATGATACACTGAACGCGTGTCAGGATGAAACCCGGGGCGTTTGAACCCTTCTGGAGGGTGTGCGCTGTGAATCTGAAGCGAGTGAGCACGTTGGTCATTGTGGCGGCCCTGCTGGCTGCGGTCATGGTGTCCGTGGCGCCGGTCCAGGCCCAGAGCTATGATCCGGACGTGGACCTGCCGAAGCCGACGGGGCTGGAGAAGTCCCTCACCAAGTTTGGGCGCGGCCTGTCGAACATCATGTTCGGCTGGGCCGAGGTGCCCCTGACCTTCGACAAGAACCTCAAGAAGGGCAAGCCTCTCGGCTACCTCGTGGGCGTGGCCCCCGTGCTCGGCACCGCGCGCGCCGTCATGCGCACCGGCACCGGCGTGTTCGAGTCGGTCAGCTTCCCCTTCTCCGACAAGAGCGTGAACTACGAGGCCGTGCTCGAGCCCGAGTACATCTTCTAATCCCGCAAAGCCTTTCGCGCCCGCGGCTCCCGCAGGGAGGTGCGGGCGTTCTTTTTTTTGTCCGCAGACTGCGCAGATGCGCGCAGATTCGGGGAAGGGGGGGAGGGAAGAATTTAACGCAAAGGCGCGAAGGCGCGAAGAAGGACAAGGAGTGTTCTTCTTTGCGCCTTCGCGCCTTTGCGTTAAATCCGCCGCGTCAGCCCTTCGGTGCGCGGGGCGGCAGGGCCTCCAGCGCGCTGCGGAGCGCGGCGATCCAAACCGTGTAGCCCTTGTCGCTCAGGTGCACGCCGTCCCCCGTGTGGTGCGCCGGCGCGAGGCTGCCCTCCGCGTCCAGCAGCGCGTCAAACACGTCCACCACCCGGCAGTCGCCCCGCTCCGCGCAGAGCGCGGCAAGGCCCGCGTTCAGTTCGCGGATGCGCGCGTTGACGCCCCGGTTCTCCTCCTTCACCCGCTCGTCCAGCGGCAGCACGGCGCTGAACAGCAGGGGCGCCCGCCCCGCGACGGCGTCGGCGATCTTCCGGTAGTTCTCCAGGAGGGCCGCGTTGTCCCGCCGCCGCAGGTCGTTCACCCCGATGGCCACCACCACCGCCCGCGCCCGGTCCATGGACCGGTATGCCGGCAGACGCTGGAGCACGCCGACAGTCGTGTCGCTGCCGATGCCGTAGTTCACCCCGCGCCCGCACACCGCCGCAACGCACAACCCCTGGGTGATGCTGTCGCCGATGAACAGCACCGCGTCCCCGGGCACGCTGCCGTCCATGTACCCGTGGTACTTCATCATGCGGGTGTAGTGCTCGGTGATCTCGGAGGCCGGGTCCGCCGCCTGGGCGGCGAACGCAGCCAGGGCGGCGCACAACAGCAGCGCGGCCAGTCCTCCGCGGCGAAGGCCCATCACCGGCATTACGGACCTCTCGGCAGGGTCCTTCCAACGGTGTGTCCTGCCGTGACTGTGAGCACGAGGGGCGCGCGCCTTCCGGGTCCCCCCTTCAGGGGGGTGGCCGCGTCTTCGCGGACGGGGGATGTTCTTGGTGGCCGCCATCGCTCCGGAATCCGGAACATCCCCCGGTTCGCTCCCGCGAACCACCCCCCTGAAGGGGGGACCAAGAGCGGCCGGCCCCCTGTCACAGGCTGCGGGGGAGTGAGAACCCTTCATCGCCTTCAGGCCTCCTGCGGTTGCGGGGCCGTTTCCGGCTCCGGTTCCGGCGCGCCCTCCATCGGGCGGTAGTGGGCGCGGACCGCGTCGCGCAGCAGGGGGGCCAGCACCTTGCGGTCCGGGTCAAACAGGGGCTCCTCGCCGAAGTGGACGCGGATTGTCACCCCCTTCAGGCGCAGGAGCCGCTGGAGGTGGTAGAAGAACGACTCAGGCCGCCACCACAGCACCACCACCCCCGGCGGCGGGCACCCGGGGTCCGTCTCGTAGTTCAGCGTGGCGTAGTGCACGGGAATCCCGCCCGCGCAGGCGGGCTCGATGAGCGCCGTCTTGAAGGGGTCCACGTCCACCCCCCGGCTCGTGTGGCTTTCCGGGAACACCACCACCCCCTCGCCCATCTCCATCGCCTGCGAGATCAGCGCGTTCACCCGCACCGTGTCGCGGCGGCTTGCGCGGTCCACAAAGATGATCCGCAGCGACCGCGCCACCACGCCGATCACCGGCCAGTGCTGCACGTCCTCGCGGCTCACGAAGAGGCAGCCCGTCTCATGGCACAGCGCCAGCATGTCCAGATAGGTCAGATGGTTCGCCACCAGGAAGAAGGGCCGGCGCGGCGGCGTCCCGGTGGACACCACCCGGATGCCCCCCAGCCGCGCGAACAGCCGGGTCCACAGCTGCAGCAGCCCCCGGCTGTGCCGCCGGTCCACCGGCTCCGAAACCAGCGCCGCCGGCCACACCAGCAGCCGGATCAGGATCAGGGTCAGACTCATCGCCATTAACGCAGGCGCGCGCACCAGCAACCGCCACAAGGACATGAAACGCTCCCTCTCATGCGGGAACCACCCGCCCGGCCGTCCCCGCCCCGGGGCAACAGTCTGCCACACCGCGCCCGCAAAAGAAAAACAACGCGGGGCCCCCGGTGAGGGGGCCCCGCTGAGGGACTTGCCGGCGGACCGTAGAAAACAAGCTGTCTGCAGGCCATTCGATATCATAGCCCAAGGTCTGGCGCTCTGACAAGGCCGTAAGTGAGGGGTTCACTTGCCGAGTTGGCCCAAGTGCCGACCGCCCAAACATTAGTGGTGGGCCCTGAGACATCGTGTACAAGAAGCGGGCGGTCCCTTTCTGTGAAATCAGGGTCGGGAAGGCGGCCATAACATGCCACGGGCGCAGAACAATCGGTAGCCCATGTTCCCAACCACGACTTTTTGACCATTACAGTTGTTGTCGGGTCGCCCTGTTCGACTGGAGCCAGAAGCAATGAAAGCAGGATATTTCCGTCAATCACCAACAGATCGCCGAGCCGTGTCTCCCGATCAAAGAAGCTTGTTCCAGATGGCTGGGGATCCGCACAGGGGTTTGGATTAAGTCCAAGAAGTGGATCAAGCAGGTTTTCCGAAGACGCCCAAATATACGCATTCCTTTGGGTGCTTCGAATGATGCTGCTTGTTCCTCCTATGTTTGTTTCATATAATAAGACAATATCCTCCCCGCTAACGCCCAAGGCTACCCTGCGCGGAGATTCTCCAGGGTATTCTATAATATTGCGAGCCCCGGGCAGCTCAAACGTATCTAAAAACTCCCGATAGACGACAGTGCAAATTCCACTATTCCAGCGAGTGAATATGTAGGCAACACATAGAATTGGCCCGAGAGGACTTTCCCTAAATGCTACGTCTATGTCCATTATATTCCCACTGTCCGCGTTCCAAGAGACAGACTCGCTGTCCAACAACTTCAAAAGGGGGGGGGCGAGCGAAGGCTTCTGGGCGGGATCCGAAATTCCGTCCGTAAGAACTGTTCGCGGATATATCCACAACTGATGGCGGCAGAAAGTTGGTGGGTCGCAGGGGGCATCCCAAGGGTCATGTGCAAGCCTAGGTCTCACAACTGCGAGCTGGGCGACTTTGCTGTCGGTAGAGTATGCCATGTCGATATAGGCCGCAGGGAAATTTGCAATCATATCGGGACCTTTCAAGACATCCTCGCCGACAAGAATGGGCGAACGAGAATCATCTATAGCTTCTGGCCCCTGAGATGTAACACGGCCTACCCACCAGTCAATAAAGCAATTCTGCCGTGTCCAGACGGACAGGTGAGTCCCAGGAGGATAACATTCCTGCATCATTGGCTCGTCTAAAGTCTGGTTAAAAGTCAGATACGGAACGTAGATCACATCACCGCATAACGCTGCAGATAGTGATGTTATGGTCTCGATGTTTGTGACATATTCATCCAGTAATTCTGGGTCGTCGTAGAGGATTGTATAATATTGATACTGACCTGAGCTGTTCAGATAGTCGCACCCAAGTTCGTAGCGCCAATCTGTATAGGTTATTCCATCAACAACACGCTGTTTTAGAATTGTTTGGTTGTGAAATACTATGGGGTATCGCGGCCCCTCGATCGCAGTTGGTGCGTTGATTAATGAAAAACGAGCGGGGAACGGGCCGTTGCCGGCATCAGGTGCGTAGTATTGCCCTATTGTTGTTGGCACTTCGGTCTCCAGTCCCTGTACAGCATACCGAGTCCAGTCACTCGTGCAGGGGCAGCCTGCCAAACCTATGACTGACAGTGCTAGTAAACCTACGCAGCAGTTCCTAACCATGTCCCACTCTCCTTGTCAAGCTTTGGAGGCGCGTCATGCCCCTCCTTACAAACAGGGTACTGGAAGAGCCAGGAAAAGTCAATAGGTTTTCGATTATTAGGACTGTATCTCAATAGAACGATACGTTCCGAGAGGCAATGCGTTACAAGAGATGAGAAAATCCACGGTCGAACTGACTAACAACAACGCGGGGCCCCCGGTGAGGGGGCCCCGCTGAGGGACTTGCCGACGGCGCGGGAGTCACGCCCCGCCGGCGCAGGATTATGGGTCTTGGATCAGGAGCCCAGCAGGCCGATCAGCACGGCGATGGTGGGGATGACCGGCTGTGTGGCGCCCTGGACGGCGGCCTCGGCGGCCGCGCCGTTCATGGCGTCAATGCCGGGCACGGGCGTGTAGCGGATGAACTCGACGTGGCCGTCCATGAACAGCACGTTGCAGCCGCCCGGAATGTGGTTGAACAGATAGCCGGACGTGCCGGAGGACATGACGTCCATCATGACCCACAGCGTGCTCTGCGCCATGCTGGCCCCGCCGGGGTTGTTGATGTCCGTGATCAGGAAGCGCTCAATGCCCTCGCGCATGCGGTAGATGGTGTCGCCGCCGCCGTTGCCGCGGCCGAAGAACGGCACCGTCGTGGAGGCTTCAATGTCCTTGTCGGCAACATCCGGGGGATACTGGCCCAGCATGACCGTCGGGTAGAGGAACCCCATAAGCACGGAGGCCATCTGGGTGGGAAGCGCATTCGGCAGGGTTTGGCCGTCATCCAATGCCGCCGCAAGCAGCGCGAAGTCGCTGGAGTCCGACTGCCACTTGAGATTGTCCATGACCCATCCGAAATACGCGTAGCTGGAGTCAATCACCTGCGGATCATAGGCCAGACGCGGCTGGCCGATCAGGTTGGTGTACCCTGCCGGAATGTTGTCCGCGCTGAAAACCAAGTCCGCCTGATGCTCGCTCAACTGGGCATCGGAGGGGCAGAGCATGATGTTGGGGTCCGTCAGGTACTCGGGGTACAACGCCGCAACCGACGGGCCGACGGCCGCTTTGTCCACCTGCAGCGTCCCGCCGTACATCGAACGGTCGCGAATGGTCTGCAGCGGGGGGAAGGCGCCCTTGGCCTCGTTGTTGTACATCTTGTAGACCAGGCCCCACTGCTTGAGGTTGTTCTGGCAGGAGGAGCGGCGGGCGGCCTCGCGGGCGCGCGCCAGGGCCGGCAGCAGGATCGCTGCCAGGATGCCGATGATGGCGATAACCACCAGCAGCTCAATGAGGGTGAAACCGCGTCTCTTCATGGTAGGAATCCTTTCCGTTTGTTGCATTGCGCGCCGCCGGGCCGTCCACACGTCCGTCCCAACGCCCCGCAGGGTAACCGATGTCTCTAAAAAGTATACCCGAAACCAGAATGGTTGTCAAGACCTTTTTCCATTTCCGAGGGGTCCGTGGTGGCTTTACCCTCGCATTCGAGAAACACGGCATCCGCTTCCCGAATTCCCAGCGCCGGGGGGCCTCGTGTCAGGACGACGCTTCGCGGGACGGCGGCGAAAGGAGGTCGGCATGTTGGGTGTTTGTGGGATGCGGTCGTGGAAGGCGGCAAACCCTGGGGGGTATGGATGTCCGCCGAGGCGGGGGTTCCCATTGCCCTCTCAGCAACGGATCTTTCTGCCTTCTTTGTGTCCTTGGTGCCTTTGTGGTGAACTTTTCCGGCATTTTCACCACGAAGGCACAAAGGGCACAAAGAAGACGAGGCCAGCGGGACGCTGGCGGTACGGGGAGCGGCCTTTCT
>JAPXRP010000121.1:0-12934 GCA_033813475.1 Candidatus Hydrogenedentota bacterium | reverse complement strand
GGCTCGGTGGCTTTCAGCGCGCATTACGACTCGGTGCCCTACGGGCCGGGGGCCACGGACGACATCGCGGGGTGCGTGGCCATGCTGGAGGCGGCGCGCGCCCTCATGAACCGCCCGCGCATGCGCAACGACGTGGTCTTTGTGTTCGCCGACGCGGAGGAGATCGGCGGGTACGGCGCGCAGGGCTTCTGCACGCACCCCCTCGCCGCGGAGGTGGGCGTCATGAGCTGCCTCGACGTGCGCGGCACGCGCGGGACGGCCCTGGTCTTCGAGACCTCCTCGGGCAACAGCGCGCACATCCGCGAGCTGCGCGCGGCGACGGCCCACGGCGCGCTGCCCGTGTCGAGCTCCCTCATGTTCGCGGTTTACGAGGCGTCGCCCTTCGGCGGGGACTTCACAAAATTCCGCAACGCGGGCATGAAGGGCTACAACGTCGCGTACATTGACAAGTTCATGTGGTACCACACGATGAACGACTCGCCGGAGCACATGGACCCGGAGAGCATCCAGCATTTCGGCGCGCATGTCATGGGGACCATCGGGCATTTCGGGAACGCGGATTTCGCGAAGGTGGACCTGGACGGCGGAAACGACGTCTATTTCAACACGCTGGGCTTCAACCTGGTCCAGTATCCGCTCTCCTGGGAGAAGCCCCTGGCCGTTCTGGCCGTTGCCGCCCTGCTCCTGGCCACGCTCATTGGGTTTGCGGCGCGCCGCATCACGCTGGGGGGCTATGTGAAGGCCCTCCTGCTCTTTCCCGCGGCGGCGGGCGCGGCCGCGCTGCTCGCGCTCGGCATGTTCTGCGTGGTCTTCGGCTATGAGAACGTGGTGCACCTGTACACGGTGAAGCTCACCTACGTCCCCGAGCCGCGCGCGCTCTACGACGGCAACCTTTTCTGCCTCTCCTTTGGCCTCATGGCCCTGGCGATGGCGCTGCTGGTGTACCTCCCCGCAGCCCGCCGTCTCCGGGCCGCCGAACTCCAGGCCGCCGCGCTGGTGTGGCTGTGTCCCCTGATCGCGGGCATGGCGGCGCTGTTTCCCGGCGGCGCGTATCTGTTCACCTGGCCGGTGATCTTCGGCGCCGGCGCGCTGCTCCTGCTGCTGGCGGGGAGCCGCAAAGGCGAGCCCGCCCCGGGCCTCCTGCTGGCGGCGGCCCTCTTCTCCGCACCCGCCCTGTGCCTCCTGCCGCCCGGCTGGCAGCAGCTCATGTGGATGATCAACATCCTCGGCGCGCCGGTCCTTGCCGCGCTGGTCGTCGTCATCCTGCTCACGCTCACGCCGGTGATCTCCCTGCTGGCCCGGGTGCGCCGCTCGTGGACCCTTGGCGCGGCCGCCGCCGTGCTGTCGCTCGTGCTGCTGGGCGCGGGGCTCCTGACCGGAAAGCCCGGCAAGGACCGGCCCCTGATGAACTCCGTGGTCTACACCGCGGACCTGGACTCCGGAAAGGCCTTCTGGCTCAGCGAGGACGTCAAGGTGGACGAGTGGACGAAGCAGTTCTTTCCGAAGGGCGCGCGCGCGCCCGTGTCCGACCTGCTCCCGTGGGTTAAGGGCGACCATTACCTCCGCGCCGAGGCGCCCGTCGCCGAAAGCCTGCGCGGCGTCCGCTGCGAGCCGCTGCGGGACGAGACGGTGGACGGCAAGCGCCGCGTCACGATGCGCCTGTTCGCGCATGACGCCCCCTACCGCATGGAGCTGCGCCAGACCGGCGGCGCCCCCGTGACGGCGGCGACCGTCGCGGGTATTCCGACCCCCCCCCGGCGAAGATGCCTTCTCCCTGTCCTTTGAGCTCGTCCCGGCCGACGGCTACGAGGTGGTGCTGGAGACGACGCCGGGCGACCCGCCGGTGTTTGAGGCGTTCGCCTCCGTGTACGGGTTTCCAGAGATTCCCGGCGTGACCCCGCGTCCGGACCACATGGTTCCGGAGCCCAACACCATGCGCAACGGCATCTCCCTGCGCAGCGAGCACATGTACGTCAGCAACCGTCTGGAGATCGCCCCCGCACCCCCAAGCGCCCACTGAAAAACAGGTCTTGGGGATTCCTGCTGAAGGTGTCATCGGGGGAGAATGTGCCCGGTCTCCCGTGGGGGACATCGGACAGGAGCCATTCAGGGGGCCTCCCGTCCTCTTCCGCATGTTGCCCCTCCCCGCCGCGCGGTTTGACATTTTTCGCGGGGATTGCTACCATTCCGCAGGTTCCGCGTGGACGCGGAAACGCCTGTCGCACTTGGAATAAGGGCCGGAAGGCCCGTTTTTCTTCTGGAGGCCCCCCATGCACCCCTTTCGCACCCACACCTGCGGCGCCCTGAGCAAGACGGACGCGGGCACGACGGTCAAGCTTTCCGGCTGGGTCCACCGCAAGCGGGACCACGGCGGGGTGGTCTTCATTGACCTGCGCGACCATTATGGCGTCACACAGGTGGTGGTGAACCCCGGCAGCCCGTGCTTTGCCGAGGCCGAGCGCGCGCGCAACGAGTATGTCGTGACGGTGACGGGCGCGGTGGTGGCGCGGGCGGCGGAGACGGTGAACCCCCACATGGCCACCGGCGAAATCGAGGTTGTCGCCGACACCTTCCTCGTGGAGTCCACGGCGGAGACGCTGCCCTTCCCGGTGAACCAGGAACTGGACTGCCCCGAGGAGACGCGCCTGGAGCACCGCTTCCTCGACCTGCGCCGCGACCACATGCACCGCAACATCCTCCTGCGCTCGCAGACCGCCGCGCTGGTGCGCCAGCACATGGTCGAGCGGGGCTTCACGGAGTTCCACACGCCCATCCTCACGGCGTCGTCGCCCGAGGGCGCGCGCGACTACCTGGTGCCCAGCCGCCTTTACGCCGGCCAGTTCTACGCCCTGCCGCAGGCCCCCCAGCAGTTCAAGCAGCTCCTCATGGTCTCCGGCTTCGACAAGTATTTCCAGATCGCCCCATGCTTCCGCGACGAGGACTCCCGCGCGGACCGCAGCCCGGGCGAGTTCTACCAGATTGACATCGAGATGTCCTTCATCACGCAGGAGGACCTGTTCCTGGAGCTGGAGCGGCTCCTGGTCCGCGTGTTCAGCGAGCTGTCCTCCAAGCGCATCCAGAACCCCGTGTTCCCGCGCGTGACCTACCGCGACGCCATGGAGCTGTACGGCACGGACAAGCCGGACCTTCGCTTCGAGATGAAGATGACGGACTGCACGGACCTGTTCGGCGCCTGCGAGCTGAAGGTGTTCAGCGCCCAGGTCGAGACGGGCGGCGCGGTGAAGGTGCTCAACGCCAAGGGCGCCGCGGACCAGCCCCGCAAGTTCTTCGACGACGCCGAGCGCCACGCCCGGTCCGAGGGGGCCAAGGGCCTCGCCTGGCTGGCCCTGCGCGACGGGGAGTTCAAGGGCCCCATCGCGAAGTTCCTCAGCGAGGACGAGAAGCGCGGCCTCATCGCGCGGACCGGCGCGGAGGAGGGCGACGCCCTCTTCTTCGGCGCGGGCAGGCGCCCCGAGACCAACGCGCTCATGGGCAAGGTGCGCGCCTATCTCGGCCGCAAGCTGGACCTGATTGACCCGACCCTCGCCGCGTTCTGCTGGATCGTGGACTTCCCCATGTTCGAGTGGAACGAGGACCTCAACAAGGTGGACTTCTGCCACAACCCCTTCTCGATGCCCCAGGGCGGCATGGACGCACTGCTGAACCAGGACCCGCTGGAGGTGCTGGCCTACCAGTACGACATCGTGTGCAACGGCATCGAGCTGTCGTCGGGCGCCATCCGCAACCACCGGCCCGAGGTCATGCTGAAGGCCTTCGAAATCGCCGGGTACCCCGAGAGCGTCGTGAAGTCGAAGTTCCCCGCCCTGTGGAAGGCCTTCCACTACGGCGCCCCCCCCCACGGGGGCATCGCGCCGGGCCTCGACCGCATTGTCATGCTGCTGGCCGACGAGCCGAACATCCGCGAGGTCATCGCGTTCCCGCTCAACCAGCGGGCGCAGGACCTGCTCATGGGCGCGCCCGGCACGGTGGAGCAGCGCCAGCTCGACGACCTGCACCTGGTGATCAAGTACCCGCCCGAGCAGCTCTGAGCCGCCGGGTCACAGGATCATGTCGCCCTCGTAGTCCGCGGGGACCGACGCGCCCAGCGCGCGCAGCGCCGTCACGCCGAGATCCTGGATGTTCGGCGCGGCCTTCGCCAGTTTGCGGTTGCTGAACAGCATGCCGGGGCACAGCGAACACTCCGTCGAGGCGTGGTCCCCGCTCCACTTGTCCGCGTTCGGCTCGAACAGCACGCCGCCGACGCCGCCCTTCGCGGCGGTCTTGTGGTTCTGGTAGGCTGCGGCGTAGCCCAGCACGAGGTCCGGCGCGTCGGCCATGGCCTCGCCCTTGTAGGCCGACCCCGGGTGGACCTTGTCGAACACCTTCGCGCCCGTGCCGGGATCCTTGACCTCCAGCAGCGCGGCGGTCAGCTCCTGGACCTGCCGCTCCGCGTCCGCCTTCGCCACGATGCCGCGCGTCTCGCGGCCCTGGAGATTCAGGTAGACCGAGCTCAGCCCCACGGCATAGGCCCGCGTTTTCGCCCAGTCAATCCCCTGGAGGAACCCCTGCCCGGCCTTCTCCGGGTCCGCCACGGTCAGCCATCCCCGCTCCTTGAGCCACGCGTTCACGTCGAAGCCCGTCCGCCAGGTGCCGAAACCGTGGTCTGACAGGACAAACAGCGTGTCCTCCGGCGTGAGGCGTTCCATGACGCGGCCCGTGGCCTCGTCCGCGCGGCGGTAGGACGCCTCCAGCGCCTTGGCCCACTTCTCCGGGACATCCGGCTGGTAGAGCGGGTGTTTCGGGTCGCGGAACCGCCAGAACATGTGGCCCACCCGGTCCGTGGCGGTCCACGCGCTCACCAGCACGTCAAACCCGCCCCGGTCCAGCTCGTCCAGCGTCAGCCGCTCGCGCCACGCCATGGTCTGGTCCACATCCTTCAGGAAGGCCTCCTCGTCCAGGTCGCCCTGGCGCAGGGCGTGGGTGTCATAGGCCCAGCCGATGGTCTTGTAGAGCCCGTAGCGCTCCGCCAGCTCCGCCGAATACTCGCCCGGGTGGGTGAAGGGGGCGTAGGGCGCGCGCGGGTGGAACTGCACGCAGCCCGCGTAGACGCGCACGGCCTCCCCGATCTCCATGGGGTAGAAACGGGTCAGCGCCTCCACCGAGAAGCTGTCCGACATCTTGAAGCGCAGCTCCAGCCACTCGGACCACTCACCCCGCACCAGCTCCACGCGCTTCCCGTCGGACTCGGCGAAGCCTTTGCCCGCCTTGCGGTCCACCTGCACGCGCACGGGGACCGTGGTGTGGGCCCCCGGCTGGCCGAACTTCACCCGCCCGTCGCGCGGCCCCGGCAGGGCGACCTCCGCCGTGTCCGTGCCGTCGAAGGCGAGCTTCATGCGCTGGCCGCCCGAGAGGGGCTCCCGGAGCTGCGCGTCCGTGAACCGGTCCGACAGGGAGAAATAGGTGTTCGACGTGCCCCGCACGTCTGGAACCCCCAGGGCGCACAGCATGAGCCCGTTCTTCATCGGGTCGGCGGGGAATATGAACGGCACGTTCAGGATTTTCGCGCGTTTTCCCTGTTCGTCCGCCGCAGCCCAGAAGGGGGTGCCCCGGCGGTAGTTGACCCCCGCGGCCGGGGTCTCCACCATGCCCTGCGGCGTCAGCCGGACGGACTCCAGCTTGCCCGTGCCCACCACGGGGAACGGCCCGGTCGGCCCCTGCGGGTTCCGGCGGATGAAGTCAAAAATGTTGTGCCCGCCGGGGTTCTTGCACGTGGCGAAGGTGTTCCACGCCACCGGCGACTGCGGCGGCACCGTCGAGCCCAGGTCGTGGAAGCCGCCCTGGTCGCGCAGTTTCGCGAGGTTGGGCAGCTCGCCCCGGCCCAGCATCTCCTCGATAATCCGCGGCTCCGCGCCGTCGAACCCGAGCATGATGACCCGGCCACCCGCCTGCGCGGCCGCCCGGCGGCCCGCCCCGATGGCGAACGCCCCCCCGGCCGCCACCGCGCCCAGAAACGCCCGCCGGGAAAGTCCGGCATTCTTCTTCATCTGCATGCAAGTCACTCCGTAAACATGTTGTCCGGCGCGAAACCCCGCCGGATGCATTATTCTAGCAAACACCCCCGGCGGCGGTTCTCTTTCCGGGATTGGGCCAGGTCCATAGTGTCCATTTAGTCCATTCCGTCCATTTGATGGACGATATGGACTGGGTGGACGATATGGACAACCGAGCTGTGCCGCCGATGCAGGCCGCCCTCGCCGCGCGTTCTTCCCCCTGCGGGAATCCCCGCGCCGCCGAAAGGTTGACTTGCCGGGCGGGGGAAGGTACCATTCTTAGGCGAAGTCATTGTCCAAAAACAGGATGTGTCCATGGAAACATTGAAAGAACTCTGGGCGTTCATGCGGGTGCGCAAGAAATTCTGGCTCCTGCCCATCCTTATCTCCCTGGTGCTGCTCGCCTTTCTGTTCGCGTTTGCGGGCAGCGCGGGGGTGGTTTCCCCCTTTGTGTACATGCTTTAGGGCGTGCGCGGCCCCCTTTTTCTGCACCCCCCGCGGCTTTCGGTCCGGCCTGTGGGCCGTCCGGGTGCGCGTCCACCTGTTTTGCTGAGGAGCCTACGTGACCACACCGTCAACAGCGTCCCCCGTCCCCGCTGACACGGATTCCGGCTTCCCAGGGCGCGTCGCCCCGTGGGAGTGGCGGCGTCTGGCGCTCATCCTGCTGCTGGGGCTGATCCTGCGGGTGGCCTACCTCGCGCAGGTGGCCCAGGCCCCGGACTTCGCCGCCCTCCAGCAGGACCCGCAGGTGCAGGACTATTTCGCCCGCGCGATCCTGTCGGGGGACTGGTCGGTGCCCGAGGGCACGACGGACCCGGAGATGCGCACCACGCCGTTCTTCCGTCCGCCGGGCTACGGCTACCTGCTGACGGTGGTCTACGGGCTGACGGACGGCAGTTATCTCGCGCCGCGCCTGCTGAACCTGTTCCTGGGGCTGGGCACCATCGTGGTGCTGTTTCTGCTGGGGCGCGCGCTCTTCTCCCCGGCGGCGGGGCTTTTCAGCGCGTTCTGCGCCGCCGTGCTCGGCATCTTCGTCTACTGGGAGGGCGAGGTCAACGACCCCGCGCTCTTCGTGTTCCTGTTTCCCCTCCTCATCTACGTCCTCTTCCTGTGGTCGCGCGACTGCTCCCCCGGCTGGGCGGTTCTCGCGGGGCTCATTTTCGGATCCTACGCCCTGATGCGCCCGAACATCCTCGGGCTGGGGCCGCTGGCCGCCGCGTGGATGGTGTGGGTGGCGTGGCGGCGCGGGCGGCTGGCGCGGATTCCCGCGTCGTGGCTGCTCCTGCTCGTGACGACCGTGCTGGTGGTGATCCCCGTGACGGTGCGCAACTATGTCGCCTCCGGCGAGTTCGTGCCCATCGCCACCTATTTCGGCGAGAACCTGCTCATCGGCAACGACCCGGACGCCGACGGCGTGACGCCGTGGCTGCCCTATCTCCAGGAGCTGGAGGGCACGGGCAACTGGACGGCGCAGGACTACATCAACGTGGTCAAGGGCGTGCGCAGGGAACAGGGCCGTCCGGAGATGACGCACACGGAGGTGTCGGCGTATTTCGCCGACCGCGCGAGGGCCTTCATGAGGGCCAACCCCGGCCTGACCCTCCGGCGCATGCTGAAAAAGGCCGTGCTGATCTGGAGCCCCGTGGAGATCACCTGCAACAAGGTGGTGCAGCGCGAGATGGCCTTCTACCCGCCGCTGAACCTCCTGCCGCGCTTTCCGCTGGTGGCGGCGCTGTTCTGGGCGGGGCTGGCGTTCGTGCTGGCGGACGCCCTGCGCGGGCGGCTCCGGCGCGACACGGGCGGCGCCACGGCGGGGCAGGTGCTTATGCTGCTGCTGGTGTTCACCGGGCTGTACCTGGCCTCCTTCATTCCCTTCTTTGTGAACGGCCGGGCGCGGGTGCCCGCGATTCCACTGATGCTCGTCATGGCGGGGCCCGTGTTTGCGCGCATTCTGGACGCCGTGCGGTCCCGCGAGACCGGGCGCATCCTGCGCGCCGCCGCGCTGCCCGCGCTGCTGGCGGCGTTCTTCTCGGTGCCGTGGGTGCCCTACCAGCCGGACCTTGCCCGGTGGCACTACCAGCGGGCCGACTCGTGGCTCCGGGTGGGCAATCTGGACGAGGCGCTGAAGGAGGCCTCCGCCGACGCCCTGAAACGCGACGGCGCGCCCTACATGCACCAGCGGCTGGGCCGGGCCTTCGTGGAACGGGGCCGCCCCGACGAGGCCATCGAGCAGTACACCCTCGCGCTGGAGAAGGATCCCGGGTTCCAGGACGTGCTGTACCGGCTGGGCGAGGCGCTGGAGAAGCGCGGCGACGGCGACGCGGCGGTGGCCCGGTTCGAGGAGGCGCTGAAGCTGAACCCCCACGACGCGCGGGCGCACAACGCGCTGGGCGAACTGCTCCTGCGCCGGGGGGACCACGACCAGGCGCTGGCCCACTTTGAGGAGGCCCTGCGGGTGGCCCCGGACTACGGCGACGTCATCAGCAACATCGCGCTCACCATGAAGGCGGCGGGCAGGACGGAAGAGGGGCTGGCGCGCCTGAGCGCCCTGCTGGAGGGCGAGGCGGGCGGGAAGTATGTCCACTATGTGCTGGGCCGCGAACTGCTGGAACTAGGCCGGAGTGACGACGGGATGGGGCACCTGCGGCAGGCGCTCGAAATTGACCCGAACCTTGACGGCGCGCGCTATCTGCTCGGCAAGGAGCTGTCCCGGCTGGGACGTGTTGACGAGGCCATCCGCGAGTACCGCGAGGGGCTGCGCCTCAACCCCGACCTGAAATACATGCACTGCGCCCTGGGCGGCGAGCTTTCCCGGCGCGGCGAGTCGGAGGAGGCCATGCACCACTTCTCCGAGGCCGTGCGCGTGGACCCGCACTTCCAGGACGCCCGCTACCTCTGGGGCCGCGAACTGGCCCGGCTCAACCGCCCGGAGGAGGCCGCCCACCAGTACGCGGAGGCCATCCGCCTGAACCCCGGCGACGCGCGCGCCCACTACGAGATGGGCACCTTCCGCGCCGAGCAGGGGCAGTACGACGAGGCCATCCGGCACTACGAGGACGCCCTGCGCGTGGAGCCCGGATTCGCCCACGCCCTCGACCGGCTCGGCCGCCTGCTGGCCGTGAGCGGCCGGCGCGACGAGGCGATCCGGCGCTACGAGGACGCCATTGCGGCCAAGCCGGACAACCAGGACGTGTACTACCTCCTGGGCCGGGAACTCGCCGCGGGCGGTGACAAGGAGGGCGCGCGGAAACGCTTCGAGGAGGCGCTCGCGCTGAACCCCGACGACGCCCGCGCCCACAACGAGCTGGGCGAGCTGCTTTCGGAGGCGGGGGACAAGGAGGGCGCCATGCGCCACTACGAGGCCGCCCTCCGCATCGCGCCGCAGTTCGGCTACGTCCTCTACAAGATGGGCAAGCTCCTCGCCGAGCAGGGCCGCCAGGAGGAGGCGGAAAAGCGGTTCCAGGAGGCCATCAACCTCGACCCCGACAACCAGGACCTGCACTACCTCATGGGCCGCGAACTGGTGGCCCGCGGGAAACTGGACGAGGCGCGCACCTTTTTTGAGGACGCCCTGCGCATGAACCCGCGCGACGCCCGGTCGCACAATGACCTGGGCATGCTGATCGGGGCCAAAGACCCCGAGACCGCCCTGAAACACTTCGAGACCGCGCTGGAGGTGGCGCCGAATTTCACGCTCGCCCTCAACAACTGGGGCAACCTGCTGCTGGAACTGGGCCGCGACGCCGAGGCCGGGGAGAAGTACCGGAAGGCCCTGGAGATACGGCCCGCAGACGAGTATGCCTGGTACAACCTCGCCCGCCTCGCCGAATCCCGCGGCCAAAACGACGAGGCGGCGGCCTGCTACCAGAAGGCGATGGAGAACAATCCGTCCAACTCGCACATCCCGAACAATCTGGGTCTGCTTTTGTGGAACATGGGCCGCCGGGACGAGGCGCTCGCCCTGTACCGCAAGGCGCTGGAGACAGACGCCAGGAACCCGCTCATCCACAACAACCTCGGGCTGGCCGCCGAGGCCTCCGGGAACGACGCGGAGGCGCTGGGGCATTACCGCGACGCCCTGGCCGTCAAGCCCGGCTTCCTGCTCGCCCTCAACAACGCGGCAACCCTCCTGCGCCGCACCGGCGCGCCGGACGAGGCCCTGCCGCTTTATGAGGCCGCCCTGGCCGCCGCGCCCGGAGACGGAGACGTCCACAACAGCCTCGGCTACCACCTGATGCTTCAGGGAAGGCGGGAAGAGGCCCGGAAACACTTTGAGGAGGCCCTGCGCCTCATCCCCGAGTTCCCCATCGCCCTCAACAACCTGGGCACCCTTGCCCTGGAGGAGGGGAAACCGGACGAGGCGCTGGCCTGTTTCGACAGGGCCCTTGCCGTCCATGCGGCCGATCCCGCGGCCGACCTGAACCGGGGGCGCGCCCTGCTGCGCCTGAACCGGCCGGAGGACGCGCTGGCCGCCTTCGCCGGCGCGCTGGAAAAGCGGCCCGGCGACGCGGAACTCTGCGTGGAGGCGGCGAACGCCCTGGTGACCGCGGGCCGCGTGGATGACGCTCTTGGCCATTACGAGCGCGCGTTGGCGGCGAACCCGGACCATCTCGGGGCCAATTTCAACCTGGGCACCGTGCTTTTGGCGCTGGGACAGAAGGACCGCGCGCGCGAGTATTTCGAGAAGGTGCGCCTTCTAAACCCGGATTTTCCCCGTCTGGCCGAGAAACTTGACGCCGTCCGGCCGTAGAAAACGCCCCCATCCCGCTGACCGCCTGTTCTCCCATGCAACAGGAGAAAATTAAAGATTCCGCATTTTCCTTGACTTTGAAAACGATTGTATTTACAATTTATCGGGTATCCTTAGGACGCGGGCTTCTTGAGGGCAATCTGAGGTGGCGCGTTCGGTTCAATGCAGGCAGTAAACCAACTCTTGGGAGAGTGAAAAATGTCAGGCGCAACCGTATCTTTCTTCCGTTCACAGGTCAGGGGTGTGCCCCGGACCTCACTGGTGCCTCTGGCGGTCCTCCTTGTGGCCGCCGCGTGTGTCCTGGCGGGCACCGCGCAGGCCCAGGCCATCTACGGCAGCGACGGGTCCCTGGGCGACTGGACAGTCACCGCAGGCGCCCTGGCGATCAACACCGACACGCTCACCATGCAATGGGGCGCCCAGTCCAAGACCGGCGTGGAGATTGACGGCGTCGCCGTCTTTCCCTTCGCCAATCTGACGGTGGGCGCCAGCGTTTCCGTGAACGTGACGGGGTCAAGACCCCTGTCCATCACCGCCACCGGCGACATCTTGTGGGGCCCCCACCTGTTTGTTCCCGCAGGCACGCTGGGCGGCGGCACGGGCGGCACGGGCGGCACGGGCGGCGCGGGCGGTCCGGGTGGTCCGGGCGGCGCGGGCGGCGCGGGCGGTCCGGGCGGCGCGGGCGGCAGCGGCAATCTTGGGAACGGCAACGCGGGTCAGACAGGCACCCAGGGCGGAATTAGCACGGCGGGGTCCGGCGGTTTTGCCGGGCAACCCGGAGAAGGCGGGAGTGCCGGATCCCTCGGATTCGCGTCCCTGGGCGCGGCGGCCGGCATAGTTATGGGGCTTTTGGGAATTCCGTGGGGCGATCCTCTCGCCGGCGCCCTTGTCGCCGTAGTCGTCGCCAAAACGGGATTGGACATACTGCGCGAATCCACGGCCGAGCTGATGGACACGGTCCCGGGTGCGCAGATGGACGCGGCGATCCGCGCGATAATCTCTTCGCACAGCGAGGTTTTAAGGGTCGAAAGCATCCATGCCCACAGGTTTGGTCCGTATTTCATGGCGAACATCACCATAGCCATTGACGGCGCCCAGAGCGTCGCGGAGGGCGACCGTATAGCCGACGAGATCGAGAAAATGCTCTACGAAAAAATAGATTTACTCAGAAGGGTATACATCCACTACCACCCGCCGAAGCGAAGGCCCAGGCGAAAGGCCTGATGGCGCTTTGCCACCGCAGTTTGGACCGGCCGCTGCCCGCAGGAGGAATGATTTTACGGCCGCCTGGCGGAAATAAGTCTATCGGCCCTTCTTCGCCTTGCGGGCCCACGAATCCTTAAGGGGGATGGTCCGGTTGAAGACGAGGCGCCTGTCGGTTGTGTCCGGGTCCACGCAGAAATAGCCCAGGCGCTCGAACTGAAAGCGTTCGCCCGGCCGCGCACCGGCGACATGCGGCTCGATATAAGCGGAGACGATCTTCAGAGAGTAGGGATTTATATTGGAGATGAAGTCCTTCCCCTCTTCGGCCCTGTACGGGTCCTCACATGTGAACAGGCGGTCGTAAAGCCTTACCTCCGCCTTCACGGCATGCGCGGCCGAAACCCAGTGGAGCGTCCCCTTTACCCTGCGCCCGTCGGGGGCGTTTCCGCCAAGCGAGGCCGGGTCCCACTCGCACCGGACCTCCACAATATTTCCCGCCTCGTCCTTAACGGCCCCGGTGCATGTAGCGAGGCACGCCCCGCGCAGGCGCACCTCGCGCCCCGGCGCCAGTCTAAAAAAGCCCCTGGGCGGCTCTTCCATAAAATCCTCCCGCTCTATATAGAGCACGCGCGAAAAAGGCACGCGCCGGGATCCGGCCGCCGGTTCCTCGGGATTGTTCGCTATCTCCAATTCGTCAACGCGGCCGTCGGGATAATTTTCGATAACGAGCCTCAACGGATCGAGCACCCCCATAACGCGCGGCGAGCGCCTGTTTAAATCCTCGCGAATGCAGTGGTCCAGAAGCGCCATGTCGACCACCGTGTCCCGCTTGGCTACGCCGATTATCGCAGCGAAGGCGCGAACGGCTTCGGGCGTACAGCCGCGCCTTCGAAGGGCCGAGATGGTGGGCATGCGCGGGTCGTCCCATCCT
>JAPXRP010000120.1:0-12986 GCA_033813475.1 Candidatus Hydrogenedentota bacterium | reverse complement strand
GTACGGAACCGCGCCCCGCCGGTCTTCTTCGTACCGCCGGCGTCCCGCCGGCCTTGTCTTCCCTTCCCTCGTTTCCATCCCTCCCCAAAAAGGGACTTGACAAACGGCCGAGATTGTAGTAAAGTCTTAGTACAATCTTGGCGCCGGAGAGAACCTATGATCCTGCACATCGCACCGAAGGACGGCACGCCGATCTACGTGCAGATCGTCAACCAGATCAAGCGGCTGGTCGCGTCGGGCCAGCTGAGGCCCCATGAGGAACTCCCCCCGGTGAGGGTGCTGGCCGCGCAACTGCTGATCAACCCGAACACGGTTGCGCGCGCCTACCGGGAGCTGGAGTCGGCGGGGGTGGTCACCACGCGGATCGGCGCGGGGACCTATGTGGCGGAGGGGGGCTCGCCCCTGGCGCACCGGGAACGGCTGCGCCTGCTTTCGGACCGGGTGGACGGCCTGCTGGTGGAGGCGGACCATCTTAATTTCACGCTGGATGAAGTGGTCGAACTGATGCGCGCGCGCTCGGAGGCGCTGCGGGGACGAAAGGAAGGTCAAAATGACGACAACGCCTGAAAACACAACGGGACCGGTGGTCGAGGTGCGGGGACTGGTCCGGCACTTCAAGCAGAAAATCGCCCTGGACGGCGTCAGCCTGGAGGTGCCGCCGGGGGTGGTCTTCGGGCTGGTGGGCGAGAACGGCGCGGGCAAGACCACGCTGATCCGCCATCTGCTCGGCCTGATGCGGGCGGCGGCGGGGACGGTGCGGGTGTTCGGCCGCGACCCGGTGGAGGACCCGGTGGGGGTGCTGTCGCGGCTGGGCTACCTGTCGGAGGACCGCGACCTGCCGCCGTGGATGCGGGTGGACGAGCTGATCGGCTACTCGCGGGCCTTCTACCCCGCGTGGGACGACGCCTATGCGGAGCGCCTGCGCAAGCTGTTCGGCCTGGACCCGGCGTCGCGGATCCGCACGCTGAGCCGGGGCGAGAAGGCGAAGGCGGGGCTGCTGGCCGCGCTGGCCTACCGTCCCGAGCTGCTGCTGCTGGACGAGCCGTCGTCGGGACTGGACCCGGCGGTGCGGCAGGACATCCTGGAGGCGATCCTGCGCGACGTGGTGAGCGAGGGGCGCACGGTGCTCTTCTCGTCGCACCTGCTGGACGAGATTGAGCGGGTGGCCGACGTGGTCGCCATGATCCACCACGGGCGGGTGGTGCTCCACGGCCCGCTGGACACGGTGAAGGCGGCGCACACGCGCCTCACCGTGCGCTTTGTGGAGAACCGCACCGAGCTGCCCGAGATGGCGGGGGTCATCGAGGCGAACGGCCTCGGCCGCGACTGGACGCTGGTCTGCGAGGGCGACCCGGAGTCCGTGCGCGCCCAGGCCGCCACCCTGGGCGGCGAAATCACGGGCCAGCGCGCGCCGTCGCTGGAGGAGATTTTCGTGGCGCGGGTCCACGGGCGCCGCGGCGCGGAAACGTGGGCGGACGCCGCCCGCGCGGGGAGGGTCTGACCATGGGCGTCATGGCAACCCGCCGCATCCCGCCGCAGACGGCGGTGGTGTGGGAGCAGCTCCGAAGTTACGGGGCCTTCACGGTGACCATGGTCATTGTGGGGCTGGTGGGCGCGCTGGCGCTGCTGGTCAATTACCGGCTGGAGACCGTCAGCTTCCGCGACGTGCTCACCATCTACGACGGCTACCGCGTCCTGGTGTTCGTCGCCATGGCGCTCCTGCTGTCCATCAGCCACACCCCGGACAGCGCGCGGATGGCCTTTCCCCTGCGGCTGTTCCGCCTGCCCCTGCCCGCGGAGACCCTGGCCGCGCTGGTGCTGGGCAGCCGCCTGCTGCTGCTGTGCGTCCTGTGGGCCGCGCTGCTGCTGTTCCGCATCGTGCTGATGGAGGCGCCCGACCGCGTCGGGATCGAGCTGTTCTACCTCTGCCTGGGGCTGGCCTGGTACACGGGCTTCCAGTCGGGCACCTGGTTCGCCGCCGGGCGCAACGTGTGGCTCTGGGGCGTGTGGGTGGTGCCCCTGGGGGCGGTGGCGGTCATGATCACCCAGGACCGGAGCATCCGGGGCGGGCATTTCGACGCGCCGGAGTTCTGCGGGATTCTGCTCGCCGCGCTGGGCCTTCTGGCGCTCCAGGCCATCCGGGCCGTGCGCTTCCACCGGTGCCGCAGCCTCGACGAGGAGAAGGTCGGCTTTCTGGATGTCCTGCGGCCGCAGCACCGCCTGCGCCGCGCGCAGGGGGTCCTCGCCTTCGAGAATCCCCTCGACGCGCAGGCGTGGCTCCTGCAACGGCGCTACCACCAGGGCCGGAAATGGGTCTTCGCCTTCGCGGTGCTGGGGGCGGCGTACTGCAAACTGATCACCCACGTCGAGGGCGTCTACCTCCAGGAGATGGCCCTGCCGCTGGTCCTGATCCCCGCGGGCTGCGTCTTCCTGCTCGCCCTGTACTGGCAGGTGGCCGACGCCTATCTGGGCCGGTCCGGGGGCATGACCTTCCTGCTGGTCCGGCCCTTTTCCAGCACGGACTGCGCCCGGGCGCGGCTCCTGGTCGCGTCGCGGCAGGTGCTGTGGGACCTCTGTGTCGCGGCGGGGATTCCCCTGCTGGTGATGTGGGTGGTGCCGCCCCTGCCCACCATCCTGAACTCCGCAGCCTGGCCCCTGGCGCTGGCGGGGTTTCACAGCCAGTTCGGCATGAGTGCCCTGCGGGCGGCCGGGCTGCTGGTGCTGGCCGCGTGGGTTCTCCGCGCGCTGCCGCCCGACGCGGCCGCGAAGGCGGTCGCGGCCTTCTTCGGCCCCGTCATCCTCGTCGCGCTGCTTGCGGTGTACAACCTTCTTGAGCGGGCGGAGGAGGACAATGTCTGGCTGATGACCATGTGCGTGGTCGGCACGCTGCTGATCCTCCTCTTTCTGCGCACGTTCTGGTCCGCCCTCCGTCTTGGGCTGATTAACCGCTGGGTGGCCGGGCTGGCGGCGGCTGCGGCGCTGGTCCTCGCGGGGTTCTACTATCTGGACGTGGCGGAACTCCTGACCGGAAAGCACGTCCAGGAGATTGCCGAGAGCTTTTTCACCGATGGATGGCATTCCCCGGAGACGGCGGTGAACCCCTGGCTGGCCAACGCCCTGTTTCTCGCGGGTCTGGCCGGGCTGGCGGCGCTGCCCTTCGCCGCCGGCCCCCTCCAGTGGCGCCGCTGGCGCCACGGCGCCGGGAAGGACGCGGCGGGGTCCCTGTCTCCTGCGGGCGGCGAAGGCACCGCGGAATTCCTGCGGCGTTTCCTGCCCGCGCCCCTGGGGCTGGCGGGCGTGCTGGCGGTCCTGTGGGTGGCCGGGGCGTGGTATCACGTCCACCGGGACGACTACCTGCCCCGGGTTTCCGGCGAGCGCAGAAGCCTGGAGTCGCTGATGGCCGAGGCGGCCCGGGTGCCCGCCGAAGAGAACGCCACACCGCGCTACCGGGAGGCCGTGAAGACCGCCGTCACCCTGGTGCAAACCCAGTTTCCGAGGGAAGGGGGCCGGCCTGCGACGGAGGACACCTTGTTCAATGTCTGCAACCTCCTGCTTCTCGACAAGGGCAACCTCCGGAAGGAAGACCTGTCTCCGGAGAATCTGGCGTGGGCCCGCAGCGCGATGGCCGGTCTGGGGCCTATTCTGGACACGCTGCTGGAGGCCTCCGCGCTTCCCAAGGCCACCGGATACTGGACGTTCCCCCAGGAAGACTACTATGGGCCGGTGCGGCGCTTTGAGACGCACATCGAGGAAACGGCCGCCACGCTCTTCGCCACGGAGGGGCTGCTCGCCTGCGAGCGGGGGGACGCGCAGCGGGCGGCCCGCATGCTGGAGGGGCTGCTGGGGCTGGCCCGGCAGAATCCGGAGAACTTCGCCTGGGGACAGACGCGGCTGAGAGCGGGCTTTTTCCGCAGGGCGTTCGACCTGCTGGACCGCCTGCTGGCGGGGAACGTGCTGGACGCGGAGACCCTGCGCCGGCTGGACGCCGCCTGGGAAAGGGCCTACACCGCGCCGCACCGGTCCGGACGCCTGTTCCGCTTCCTCTACGAGGACCGGTACTATGACTGGCCCCGGTGGTACGGCCGTTATGGCGACGCCGGATCCGTCGTGCAGGGCTCCGCGGAGGGCTACCGCCCGGCCCTGATGGAGCGGTGCGCCGCCCCGTGGTACTCCCTGACCGGCCTGGGAGCGCAGCAGCGGCTGGCCGTGGCCAGCCAGGCGAACGGGTGGGCGCGCCTCACCCGCACCCCCGAGGACTGGGAACGGCTTGATGTGGAGGCCCCGTCCTGGCTGGTGGTCAGTATGGACCGCCAGCAGTGGTTCATGCTGGACATGGACAATTTCCACCTCCAGGGGGCGGGGTATCGGAACATCGCCGCCATGACGGTTCTGGCGCGGACGGCCATCGCGCTGCGCCTCCACCAGACCCAGACCGGGCGGTTTCCCGAAAGCCTAGAGGACATCATGCCCGAGCGGAAGCCCACCTACCAGCCGAACCGAAAAACGACCCTGGCCGACCGGCTCCGGTATGTCCCCATCGGAGGCGGCTGCCTGCTGGAATACAGCACCAGTTCCGGCAACGTATGGAACTACTCGCGTGGCTGGCGCGACTGGGACTACTACATGTCGAGTCCGCGCATGATTCTTCAGCCGGAACCCTGGCAGGCGGCCAGGCAGTGACCGGCGGCCCTTTCCGCCGCGTCCGGAACCCAGCGCCAAGGCCGGACGCGGCGGGGAGGGCGGTGTGTGTCGGCCGGACGGGTCGGACGGGTCTGACCCGTCCGACTTGTCCGACCCGTCCGACCGATGAGCCAGGAACCGCCACCCGCCCCCGTGCGTGCTATGATGGCTGTGCAAATGGCCCCCAGGCCGGGAGACCCGCACACCGCCATGAAACCGTCCATGCTGTTCGTCATCGGCGCGCCGCGCTCGGGCACCACCATGCTCGAGCGCATGCTGTCGGCGCATTCCACGATCCTCGGCGGGCCGGAGCCCCACCTGCTCACGCCCCTCGCCCATCTCGGCGTGTGGGACAAGGTGGACAAGGCCCCCTACGACCACGTGCTCGCCGCGGAGTCGCAGAAGCTCTTCGTCGCCGGGCTGCCCGGCGGGGAACAGGACTACTGGGACGCCTGCCGCGCCTACTGCGACACGCTCTACGGGCGGCACCTGGCGGCGAACGGCGCGGGAAAGACGGTCTGCCTCGACAAGACGCCCGCCTACGGGCTCATCCTGCCGTTCATGCAGCGGGTCTTCCCGGACGCGAAATATGTCGTGCTGACGCGCCACCCGGTCGCCATGTTCTCCTCCTACGCGAACTCCTTCTTCGACGGCGACTACGCGGCGGCCCACGCCTACAACCCCGTCGTGGAGCGCTATGTGCCCGCGCTGGCCGCCTTCCTGCGCCAGCAGGAGACCCCCTTCTTCCACGTCCGCTACGAGGACCTCGTGAAGGCCCCCGAGGCGTGGTTCGAGAAGATCTGCGCCCACATCGGCGTGCCCTACGAGCCGGAGGCCATCGAGTACGGCAAGGCGGGCGACGACGGCGCCGCGCGCGGCAAGGGCCTCGGCGACCCCATCGGCGTGAAACAGCACACCCGCCCCACCACGGCGTCGGTGAAAAAGTGGGTGGCCGAACTGGTCCACGACCCGGCCAAGCGCCGGCTCATGGAGGGCATCATTGCCTCCCTCGACCCGGCGGACCTCGAGACCCTCGGCTATCCGCTGGCGGGCCTGTGGAAACCCCTCCTCGAGGCGGGGGACGGCGTGCCCGCGCCGAAGGCGCCCAAACTCGACCGCTACCGCCTCGAGCGCAAGGCGATCCTGCGCCTGCGCGCCCTCGCCCGCGGCAACCCCCTCTTCCGCCGCCTCCTCACCAAAGCCCGCCTCGCCTGCGACGTCCTCCTGCGCGAGTAGGGGCCGTTTCCCGGCAAGGGGGTGAACAGCGTCCGGCACGGGGTGCGAACGCACCGGGAAACGCACCCCTTCCCTGGGGAACGGCGGCCCTGCCGGGAAAGAAGAGGGCACGGACACGAAGGCCGCCGTTTGCCCGGCGCGGTTCGGCCGTTTCCGCGCGCTTTCGCGGTTGCGGGCGGTTGGGCTACAATGACCGGGGTCTTTTTCCATGGCCCCATCCACAAGGAATCACCGCATGAAACGTGTGCTGGTCACCGGCGCGGCCGGGTTTATCGGGTCCCATCTGACGGACGCCCTGCTGGCGCGGGGGGACGAGGTGCTGGGGCTGGACGAGTTCAACGACTATTACGACCCGGCGGTGAAACGGGGGAATCTGGCCGGGGCCCTGGCGCAGCCCGGGTTTGCGCTGGTGGAGGCGGACATCTGCGACGAGGCGGCGCTGCGGGGGGCCTTTGAGCGGTTCCGTCCGGAGGTGGTGGTGCATCTGGCGGCGCGGGCGGGGGTGCGGCCGTCGCTGCAGGACCCGAACCTGTACCACCGGGTGAACGTGATCGGCGGCCAGCACGTCCTGGACGCGTGCCGCGACTTCGGGCCGTCGCATCTGGTGTTCGCGTCGAGCTCGTCGGTCTACGGCGGGAGCACGGCGGTGCCCTTCACGGAGGAGGACCCCGTGATGCGGCCCATCAGCCCCTACGCGGCGACGAAGCGGATGAACGAGCTGCAGGCCCATGTGTACAGCCACCTCTACGGATTGAACGTGACGATGCTGCGCTTCTTCACGGTGTACGGCCCTCGCCAGCGGCCCGACATGGCGATCCACAAGTTCACGCGGAACCTCCTGCGCGGCGAGCCCATCCCCGTCTTCGGCGACGGGTCCACCCGGCGCGACTACACCTACATAGACGACATTGTGCAGGGGCTGCTGGGCTGCGTGGACACGCCGCTGCGCTACGAGATCCTCAACCTGGGCGAGAGCCGCACCACGACCCTCGCCGAGCTGGTGGAGATGGTCGCGCGGCACACGGGCCGCGCCCCCGTCATTGACCGCCGCCCCGCGCAGCCGGGGGACGTGGAGATCACCTACGCCGACATCTCCCGCGCGCGGCGGCTTGTGGGCTACGCCCCCCGCTTCGAGATGGACGAGGGCGTCCGCCGCTTCGTGGCCTGGTACCGGAAGACCCACGGCGCGTGACCGGACGGCCGGATCGCATGCGGAACCCCGAAGACAGGGCAGGCGGGACGCCTGCGGTACGAAGGCGGCGCCCGGGGCGTTTTCCGTACCGCAGGCGTCCCGCCTGCCTTGTCTTTTGTTTACCTCCAGGCGGCCGGGCGCGCGGGACTGTCTGAGCGGGCGACGCTTTGCCGCTTCGCGCGCGTGCTATAATGGACCCGCGCCGGAAAGACAGCCCCGGCGCGCGAGGATTTCACCGTGAAAATGCGCGCTTTTCTGCTTCTGATCGCCGCGGTTTCCGTCGCCGGGTGCCAGACCGGCGGCGGCAGCGTCACCGAGAAGGTGCTGGCGGATTTCGGCCTCCGCGAGCAGCCCGAGGGCTATGTCTCCGGCTCCGACAAGGTGTTCCAGGAGCTGGACAACGTCGGCAAGACGGAGATGAAGCGCCTGAACACCCAGGGCCGCAACGGCGAGATCAAATTCGAGCAGGACGGCCTGCGCGGCCGGTATTTCAAGGAGGTCAAAGTCTACGAGAACTTCATGCCCCTCGACGCCAAGGCGGCGGGGCATCTCGTGGACCAGGACCGCGGCTACGTCGGCATGATCGAGTACCGGTACCGCGTGTACCGGGGGGCGGACAAGGCGACCCGCGCCGAGGCCGCCGCCGTCACCGCCGACATCCCCACGGACGCGGAGGGCCGCGAGACCCTGCGCTACACCTTCACGGCCGGCGGCACCTGGAACGGCGCCAAGGGCGAGAAGGCCGCAAACTGACCCCCTCCGCCCGCCGCCGGGAGTCCGCGCCGCACACCGGACGGCCTGCCCGCCTTTGAGCGCGGCGTGCGCATTTTGCTAAACTCCGGCCGCGCGCGCGGCGCGCCCCCCTCCGGCCTTCCCCCCAAAAACGGCTTCGGGCGCGGAGACAACCCCAAGGAGTGTCCGGCATGTCCACAGAAGGCGGTTTTGGCTCCCTGTTCGAGGAGCTGACCTGGCGCGGGTTCGTGAACGCGGTGACGCACCCGGAGCTGGAGGCGGTGCTGGGGAGGGAGAAAATCACGCTGTACTGCGGGTTTGACCCGACGGCGGACAGCCTGCACATCGGCAGCCTGCTCCCGATCATGGGGCTGGCGCATTTCCAGCGGGCGGGGCACCGGCCCATCCCGCTGGTGGGCGGCGGCACGGGCCTCATCGGCGACCCGAGCTTCAAGGCGCAGGAGCGCGCCATGCTCACGCGGGAGCAGGTGGACCTGAACGCGGAGGGCATCCGCCGCCAGCTCGCGCATTTCCTGTCCTTCGAGGGGGAGAACGCGGCCGTGATGCTGAACAACGCGGACTGGCTGTGCGCCCTTCCCCTGGTGGACTTCCTGCGGGACGTGGGCAAGCATTTCTCGGTGAACGTGATGCTGAACCGGGACAGCGTGAAGAACCGTCTGACGGACCGGGACCACGGCATCTCGTTCACGGAGTTCTCGTACAGCCTGCTGCAGGCCTACGACTTCATGCACCTCTACCGCACACAGGAGTGCCGGCTCCAGGTCGGCGGCAGCGACCAGTGGGGCAACATCGTGGCGGGCATGGACCTCAGCCGCCGCCTCTGCGCCGCCGAGACGTACGGCATGACCTTCCCGCTGGTCACCAAGGCCGACGGCACGAAGTTCGGCAAGTCGGAGGGCGGCAACGTCTGGCTTGACCCGGAGCGCACCTCCCCCTACGCCTTCTACCAGTTCTGGATCAACCAGGCGGACGCGGACACGGGGGCCTACCTGCGCTATTTCACCTTCCTTTCCAGGGGGGAGATCGAGGAGCTGGACCGGCTCACCCGGGAGGAGCCCCACAAGCGCGCCGCCCAGCGCCGCCTGGCCGAGGAGGTCACCCGCCTGGTCCACGGCGAGGAGGCCCTGCGGGGCGCCCAGCGCGCCGCGGAGGCCATGTTCGGCGGCGACCTCGCCGGGCTGGACGAGCGCACCCTGCTGGAAATCTTCCACGACGTGCCGAGCACCGCGCTGCCGAAGGATGTGCTGGGCGCGGACCGGACGCTGCTGGACGTGCTGGCGGAGGCGGGCGTCTTCCCGAGCAAGGGCGAGGGGCGGCGCATGATCCGCAACGGCGGCCTCTACCTCAACAGCCGCCGCGTGGACGCCGACGACGCAAAGCTGGACGCGGGCTGCCTGCTCACGCCGGCGCTCGCCGTGGTCCGCACGGGAAAGAAGAACTACCACCTTCTCCGTTTCGAGTAGAACCGCACACAGAAGAATCCCCCGGAGCGGCGCGCTGCCCGCTCCGGGGGATTCTTTTGTCTTTGGGGGCCTCCGCCCGCGGTCAGATGCCCCGTCGGTTGAGGGCGATCATCTCTTCGGGGGTGCGGACAATCTTCGGGGTGTAGCCCGGCAGGGGCCGGATCTGCTGGTGGTACGCGTCGAGGAAGCTGAAGGCCTGCGGGAAGTAGTCCTCCTCCATCTCGGCGGGCGGCACGATCCAGTTGTGCGCGCCGACGACGCACACGGGGGCGTCCAGCTCGTCGAAGGCGATCTGGCTGAGCTGCCCGGCGACGGTGTGCAGGTAGCTGCCGCGCTCGCAGGCGTCGCTGGCCACGATGATCTTGCCGGTCTTCTTCAGCGACTCGACGACGGGGCCGTAGTTGAACGGCACGAGGGTGCGCCCGTCAATGACCTCGACGCTGACGCCGAACTCCTGCTCGAAGCGCTTCGCGGCGTCCATGGCGCGGTAGAGCGTGGCGCCGAAGGTGAGGATGGTGAGGTCGGTGCCGGCCTTCATGACGGCGGGCTCGCCGATGGGCAGGGTGTAGTACTCGGCGGGCACGCCGCCGGGCTGGAACACCTCCACCTGGTTGTACAGGCGCTGGCTCTCGAAGAAGACGACGGGGTCGCTGCCGCGCATGGCCGACGCCAGCAGCCCCTTGGCGCTGTACGGCGTGGCGGGGAAGACGACCTTGAGGCCCGGCACGTGCGCGCAGAGCGCGGTCCAGTCCTGGGAGTGCTGGGCGCCGTATTTCGCGCCCACGGACACGCGCAGCACGATGGGCAGCTTCAGGATGCCCGCGGACATGGCCTGCCACTTGGGCATCTGGTTGAACACCTCGTCGCCCGCGCGCCCCATGAAGTCGCAGTACATGAGCTCGACCAGGGGCCGCGCGCCCTCCATGGCCGCGCCGACGGCGGTGCCGACGATGGCCGCCTCGGAGATGGGCGAGTTGAAGAGACGGTGGTAGGGCACCGTCTCGCTGAGGGTCTGGTACACGGCGAAGGCGCCGCCCCACTCGCGGTTTTCCTCGCCGTAGGCGATGACGCGGGAGTCGTTGGCGAAGTGGTGCAGCACCACCTCGAAGAGGGACTCGCCGAGGGTGACCGCCTTGGTCGCCTTGAGGACCGAGCCGTCCTCGGCGACGCCGCTGCGGGACTTCTTGGCGATGGCCTTCACGCGCGGGTTCTCGTCCACGGGCTGGAGCATGTCCTCCGGGCGGGCGAGGCCGGGCAGCTCCTTCTCCTCGACATTCGAGAAGAGCAGCTGCGACACGCCGGCGTGCGGGGTGAGCACCATGCGCGGGCTGATCGCGTCGCTCGCGGCGAGGCGGCAGGCCTTGGTGACCTTGCGGGTCGCGTACTCGCGGATTTCGGCGAGCTGGTCCTCCGTGGCGAGGCCCTCGGCGGTCAGCTTGCCGGCGAACTCCACCAGCGGGTCCACGGCGCGCCACAGGTCAATCTCGTCGCGCTCGCGGTAGGCCGACTGGTCGCTGGGCGAGTGGCCCGACTGGCGGTAGCACAGCACGTCGAGGAACACGGGGCCGTCGCCCTTCTTGATGACTTCCAGCTTGCGCCGGTAGGCGTCCGCCAGGGCGAGCGGGTTGTTCCCGTCCACCACCTCGGCGTGCATGTTTTCGGGGTTGAGCGCCGCGCCCACGCGGGCCAGCCGGTCGAAGCCGGCCGTCTCGCCGATGGGCTGGCCGCCCATGCCGTAGAAGTTGTCCATGAAGTTGTAGATGATGGGCAGGCCGCCGCGGGCGACCTCGGGCCACAGGGTCTTGAACTGCGCCATGGACGCGAAGCCGAGGGCCTCCCACACGGGGCCGCAGCCGATGGACGCGTCGCCGATGTTGGCCACGGCGATGCCCTTGAGCCCGGCGATGCGCTTGTAGAGCGCCGCGCCCGTCGCGATGTCCGCGCTGCCGCCCACGATGGCGTTCGCCGGAAGCACGCCGAAAGGCGGGAAGAAGGCGTGCATGGAGCCGCCCATGCCCTTGTGGAAGCCCGTCTCGCGGGCGAAAATCTCGGCCAGCAGCCCGTAGAGCAGGAAGTCAATCCCCCGCTCCTCCGGGGCGCCCGTGGCAAGCGCGGGCTTCTTCTTCCCCGCCGGCGTCAGGGAGAGCCCCGTCCAGTCGGGCTCGTGCGCCTCCACCACCTTCAGGATCGCGCCGTCGAAGTACGACGTCATGACCTGCTCAAGCCCGCCGCCCGCGAGGTCCTGCACCGCCCGCAGCCCCTTCGCGATGAACTCGCCGTGGCTGCGGTGGCTGCCGTAGATGTGGTCGTCCACCGTGAGGTGGAGCGCCTCGCCGACCGCCGCGCCCTCCTGGCCGATGCTCAGGTGCGCCGGGCCCGCATGGCTGTACTCGATGCCCCGGTAGGCGCCCAGCTTCTTGATGTTGTCGAGCATCGTCTCGAACTCGCGGATCAGCGCCATGTCGCGGTACACGCGCAGGCAGGTCTCCAGCGTGACGCCGGAACCCGACTTGATCTCCTCGCTGACGGTGCTCTTGTAGGTGTTGACCGGGATGTCCCGGATTTTCAGCGTCTCGTGCTGGCGCACCTTCTCCGGAACCACCATGATCTTCTTGGGCATCGCAGGTATTCCTATGCCGGCGGTTGGTGAATGGGGGCCCCGGCAACGGCCCCGGGGGCCGGTCGTCCGGGAATGTCCTGGCCGCTTGCCGACGGGAAGCGGCGGACGGGGGGCAGTATACCACACGCCTGCGCGAAGTGCGAAATACGGGACGTCGCCGGCCTCATGGCGGCGCGCCGGAAACGGTGTGTTCTTCGGGAAAACGCGCCCGGAGAAGGTGTTCAAGCATCCGCACCGTGTGCGCCGGATCGGCCCATTCCAGACCGAAGGTTTCGAGGGCGGCGCGGGTCCGGCGGCCGATGATGCCGTCCACGGGGCCGGGGGACGCGCCGAGCCGGATGAGCGCGGTCTGGACGAAGCCCTCCCGCTGGCGGACGCCAAGGCGCGGCGCGCGGAGGCCCAGGGCAAGCAGGGCGCTCTCCACCATCACCCGGCGGGCGGGAACGCCCCGGACCGCGCCGTCAGACGTCGCGCTGTACGCCCGGACCAGCGCGTGGCTGCCGGGCCGCTCGAAGTGCCACGCTTCGAGGGACGTGGCGCAGGGCGTCCCGATGACCGGCATGACGCCATGGGGCGCGGCCAGCCGCCAGAATTCCGCCAGGGGCATCCGCAGCGCGGCCAGGTCGAGATCGAAGGCGCGGCCCGCCTCGTGGAGGCTCTGTCCGGCGGGCGGGCTGAAGGCGCGCTTGCGGCCCGACTTCCAGTCGGCGTGGGCGCGGTCCTGCATCTCCGCCGAACGGAACAGGTCGGAAAGGCGAAGCGCGCCCCCGCGCCGGGCCACTGCGGTGTCGAGGGCAAGCAGCGCGTCGCGGAGGTCCGGGGCGCACCACGCCATGCGCGCGGGCAGGGGCGCGGGCGCGCCGTTGCGGGTGTAGATCGAGGCGATGGGAACAGGGACTAGAGGCATACTTGACCCTTTCGGCTGCGGGGGATAAGGCGGGTGATCCGACCGATCGGACGGATCCGTCGGATCGGTCGGATCGGACCGTCCGGGGAATGAGGGGCGCGGCTCGCCTGTCGGACCAGTCGGACATGTCAGACT
>JAPXRP010000119.1:0-13054 GCA_033813475.1 Candidatus Hydrogenedentota bacterium | reverse complement strand
GCCGTAGGCCGCCACGATGTCTGCGGCGCGCGCGGGCACCGGCGCTTCCCCGTCCACCGACGACAGGCGCACCCCCGTCCGCGCCATCATCTCGGGAACCGTGGTGACGATGTGCCACGCGATCCGGCCCAGGGTCCGGTCCTCCGCGCCGCCCGCGGGCTGCGCCAGCGCCGCATCCGTGAGCGCCGCCATCACGGCGCGGGTTATGCCCGACTCGCTCTTCCAGTCTTCCAGAAAATCCGCCACCCGCGTGTAGGCCATGGTTCAACCCTCCATTCGCCCCGGTCCGGGGCTTTCCCGCAGACTATCCCCGCACTCCCCCCGAATGCAAGGAGTTCTTTCATTCCTGACCGCTGGGGAAACGGCGGGCCCCGTTCGGGTATGATACCCATCGCTTTTATTGTTTCACGCTTTCAGGAGGCGGGAACGCCGCCCGAAGCGCGCAATCCTTCAGACAGACCGGCGAGGGTTCTTGCATCATGGCCGAGCAAATGAGCACATTCCTGACGGTGGTGGGCGGCGGACCGGGGGGGTACACCGCGGCGTTTCACGCGGCGGACCTGGGGCTGGAGGTGACGCTGGTGGACACGGAGCCAAACCCCGGGGGCACCTGCCTCTACCGGGGCTGCATCCCGTCGAAGGCGCTGCTGCACGTCGCCAAACTCATCAACGACACCCGCGAGGCCGCGGAATGGGGGCTGGAGTTCGGCGAGCCGAAAATGGACCTGGCAAAGGTCCGCGGCAAGACCCGGTCGGTGGTGGAGCAGATGACGGGCGGCCTCGGCCAGCTCTGCCGCGCCCGCGGTCTGAACTATGTCCGGGGCCGGGCGGGTTTCCTCGACTCGAACACCCTGGCGGTGTTCCACAACGACGGCTCGGAGACCGTCCTGAAGACGCGGCACACGATCATCGCCTCCGGGTCGCGGCCCACCCTCTTCGGCCCGCTGATTAATTCCCACCGCCTCATGAACTCCACCTCGGCCCTGCAGATGGAGGAGATTCCGGAGACCCTGCTGGTCATCGGCGGCGGCTACATCGGCCTGGAACTCGGCTCGGTCTACGCCTCCCTCGGGTCAAGGGTGACCGTGGTCGAAATGGCGGACGGCCTGCTCGCGGGGGCGGACCGCGACCTGGTGAAGCCCCTGCACGCGCGGCTCCAGACGCTGATGCGCGAGATTCTGCTCGGCACCAAGGTATCCGGCATGAAGGAGGAGAAGAACGGCATCCGCGTGACCCTGGAGGGGCCGGACGTCGGCGAGCCGTCGCGCCTGTTCGACCGTGTGCTGGTGTGCGTGGGCCGCAGGCCCAACTCCAGCGGGCTCAACCTCTCCTCGACCCTTGTGACGGTGAACAAGAAGGGCTTCATCGAGGTGGACGCCCGGCGCCGCACGGCGGACCCGGCCATCTTCGCCATCGGCGACGTGGCGGGCGAGCCCATGCTGGCCCACAAGGCCTCCGCCGAGGGCCGCGTGGCCGCGTCCGTCATCGCGGGGAAACCGGCGGCCTTCGAGCCCCTGGCCATCCCGGCCGTCGTCTTCACCGACCCCGAGCTCGCCTGGTGCGGCCTCACCGAGTCCGCCGCCGCCGCCTCGGGCAGGCCGGTCCATGTCACCCGCTTCCCCTGGGCGGCCTCGGGCCGCGCCTCAACCCTCAGCCGCTCCGACGGCCTCACCAAGCTCCTCACCGACCCGGACACGGGGCAGATTCTCGGCGTGGGCATCTGCGGCGCCGGGGCGGGCGAGCTCATCGCCGAGGGCGTGCTCGCCATCGAAATGGGGGCCACCGCCGAAGACCTCGACATGACCATCCATCCCCACCCCACCCTCAGCGAGACCGTCATGGAAAGCGCCGCCGCCCTCTTCGGCCTCAGCACCCACATCTACCGCCCCAAACGCGGGTAGCCCCCGAAAACGCCTCCCAAACCCCCGGACACGAAGCGGCCGGAAACGGGTTCAGGCGGGGGACCGCAACGTGAACGCGCCCTCTTGGCAGATTGTTTGGGCCGGCGAAAACTCCAAGAACGCGGCAAGATGCCGCGTCTGCCTTTCCGGCCCTCCCGCAGCCCCCACTTCATCGGCAGAGTTCCCGCCTCCGGACGGTCAGGGCCCCTCAATGTCCGCGAAAACGCGCGTCCTCACGATGGAGCGAAGCGACTGCGGCGCTCTCGTTCCCGCCTCGGCTTCGGATACCACAGCGCCTTTCCCGGCCATGGGGGAGACTTTTCGCTTGCATTTCCCTCCGGGGGGTGATACGATAAATGCGAAATTGAGGATGGGTGGCCGTATCAGGCCAAAGAGCCGCAAGGGGCGTTGTGGCAGCCTAAGAAAGGATGGACGGGGCATGGACAAGCGGGTGTGGGCGGGTTTCCTTTTTGTCGCGCTGGTTGCGGGGGCGGCCTTTGCGCAGAGTCCCCAGGTGTGCGACGGGGTGGGCGCGTGCAACCGCGCATGGGCCGCGGGCGGCGCCGCCCCCTGGTTCTTCCAGACCTCCGTCAGCCACGACGGATGGAACGCCGTGCAAAGCGGGGACGTGGGGGACAACGAGTTCTCCCTGCTGCAGACGGTGGTGGCCGGTCCCGTGTCGGTCAGCTTCTGGTGGAGGGTTTCCAGCGAGCCGAATCTGGATGTCCTCAACTTCTGGGTGAACGGGGAACTCCGGCATCAGATCTCCGGCACCACCGGCTGGGCGCAGGTGACGGTCGCCCTCTCCGAGACCTCCAATGTGCTCCAGTGGGAGTACAGCAAGGACAGCAGCCTTTCTGTCGGAGAGGACGCGGGCTGGGTGGACCAGTTTGTGGTGGTGGAAGACACGCCGCCGACGGGGTCCGTTGCGGTTAACGGCGGCGACGCCCGGACAGCGTCCGCGGATGTCACGCTCTCCCTCACTTACGACGACGGGGACGGGTCGGGCGTGTCGGGAATGCGATTCAGCAACGACGGGGCCACCTGGTCCGCATGGCGCAAGCCCGCGGCCGCCGCAGCCTGGACCCTGGCCGGGGGCGACGGCCACAGGACCGTGCGCGCCCAGTTCCGCGACAAGGCGGGCAATGTCTCGGCCGTTGCGGACGATTACATCGCCGTGGACACGACGGCCCCCACGGGCGGCATTGTCATCAACAACGGCCAGTCCGCGACGCAGGATCCCAACGTCACCCTGGCCCTCGCCTGGGACGACGGGGCCGGTTTTGGCGTGAGCCGGATGCGGTTCAGCAACGACGGGGCCACCTGGAGCCCCTGGGAACCCGTGGCGGCCACCAAGGCCTGGGCGCTGGCAGGCGCCACCCCGGGCCATTACACCGTGCGCGTGCAGTATCTGGACCGTGCCGGGTTCGCCTCTGACCGCCTGAGCGATTACATCCGGCTGGACCCCTAGGACACGGCGGGCGGTCCGGCTCGGGACGGAAACGGGTGGGGCGTTTTCTTGACATGCCCGGGCGGACGGCGGGATACTTCCAAAGAGAGGGGCGGACAGTGCCCCCTGGGCTGGGTTTGAACCGGGCGCTTCGGCGCCAAGAAGGAATGTCGGGGATGTTTCCAAAAGCGGCACGGGTGAAATGGGTGTTTTCGGGGCTGACGGTCGCGCTGGCCTGCCTGTCGGCGATGGGCCAGGCGCCCGCCCCCTCGACGGTAATGGACAACTTGCCGCCGGAAAAACGGGCGATGATCGAAATGGCGATCATTGACAGTCCGCCCAGACCTCCGGCGGGCGTTGACCGGGCGACCGTGGATGTCAACAAGCTCAACAACAAGTCGCTGAACGTTCTGACAGTGCCCTCGTCCACCTGGACCTACGGATGCACCGCGACCTCGGCGGGCATGATCTTCGGCTACTACGACCGCAACGGGTACCCCAACATGTACACCGGGCCCACGAACGGCGGCGTCTGCCCCCTGACCGATCTGGGACAGGGCGATATTCCCTCCTCCCCCATCGCCGGCGCCTGCTCCATCATCGCCACGCAGAACGGCTTTGACGGGCGGACCACCCCCGGCCATGTGGACGACTACTGGATTTCCTATGACTCCGAAGGCCCCGACCCGTGGGAGAGCGGCGGCGCGGAACACACCTGGGGCGGCTGCACGGCGGACTTCCTCGGCACCAACCAGTGGAAATGGGACTTCATGGGCGGCGACGGGGTGAAGGACTTCAACACGGACGGCGGCACGGCGGTCTTCTCCAACGGCAACAACGCAAAACTGTACGACTGCATCCCCCCGGCATCGGCCGGGTTGCCGCAGACCGAGGCCTGCCACGGCCTGCGTCTCTTCGCCGAGTCGCGGGGCTACACGGTGCTGGAGAATTACACCCAGAAGGTGGACGCCGTGGTCGCGGGCGGATTCTCCTTCGCCGACTACAAGACCGAGATAGACAACGGGTTCCCCGTGATGATCCACGTCGTGGGGCACACGATGGTCGGTGTGGGCTATGACGACAGCACGACCCCCGGCACCGTCTACCTCCACGACACCTGGGACAACGGTTTACACTACATGGATTGGGGCGGCGAATACATGCCGGGAAGCGGCATGGGCCTGGTGATGCAGTCCGTGACCATCATCCATCTGGCGGGGCTGGACCCGGGCTCCCTCCAGGTCACCCTTTCGCCGCCGGAAGCCGTGGCGGCGGGGGCCAAATGGGCGCTCGACGGCGGTGCCTGGCAGGATTCCGGCGCAACCCTGACTGATGTGCCGGCTGGCCCGCACACCGTCTCCTTCCTGCCCGTGGCCGGGTGGGACACCCCGAACAGCCAGGCAGTGGTCGTCAACAGCAACCAACTGACCACCGCAACGGGCGCCTACTTCCACCTGTGCGAGGGTGTGGGCGCGTGCAACCGGGAGTGGACAAACGCGGGCGACGCGTCCTGGTTCTTCCAGACCGCAGTCAGCAAGGACGGCTGGAACGCCCTCCAGAGCGGCGACGTGGGGGACAATGAGGCTTCGGTGGTGCAGACGACGGTGACCGGCCCCTGCACGGTCAGCTTCTGGTGGAAGGTGTCCAGCGAGGAAGACTGGGACTTCCTGACCTTCTACGTCAACTACAGCGTCAACGAGGAAATCTCCGGGGAGATGGACTGGGCCCAGGTGACCGTGGACCTGCCCGCAGGGGAGAACGTCCTGGCTTGGGCCTACAACAAGGACGAGATGATCTCCTCAGGCGCCGACGCAGGGTGGCTGGACCAGTTTGTCGTGATGGAGACCACGCCCCCGACGGGGTCCGTCGTGATCAACAGCGGCCAGTCATACACCGCCGACCCGGACGTGCTGCTGTCGCTCACCTACGACGACGGCGACGGATCGGGCGTGTCGGGCATGCGGTTCAGCAACGACGGGGCCACCTGGTCCGCGTGGCAGAAGCCCGCGGCCACCAAGGCGTGGACCCTTCCGGCGGGCGACGGATACAAAACCGTGCGCGCCCAGTTCCGCGACAAGGCGGGCAACGTCTCGGCGCGGTACGCCGACTACATCCTACTGGACGCCACCCCGCCGACGGGCAGCATCCTCATTAACAACAACCAGTCGGTGACCACCAGTCCGGATGTCACGCTGGGCCTCACCTGGGACGACGGCGCCGGGTCTGGCGTGAGCCGGATGAGGTTCAGCAACAACGGGTCCACCTGGAGCCCCTGGGAGCCCGTGGCGGCGACCCGGGCCTGGACCCTGGGCGGCGGCGCCCCGGGCTACTACACCGTGCGCGTGCAGTACCTCGACCGGGCGGGCTTCGTCTCCGACCGGCTCAACGACTACATCCGGCTGGCCCCGTGAGCGCCTGAAGACCTCCGTTTTTTGCCGCCCCGGCCCCCGCGAGCCGGGGCGGCTTCTCTTCGCCGCCGCGCCTCCCTTGACAATCCCCGGGCGGCGGCGGGATGATGGGGGCGGGTTGCAGGCCGACGGACGGGCCGCCCAGGGAGAACGGCATGAAGGCGCTGGTTTTTGACGGAACGCCGCGCGTGGAGGAGCTGCCCGCGCCCGAGCCGGGGCCGGGCGAGGCGCTGGTGCGCGTGCTCTCCGCGGGGGTCTGCAACACGGACCTCGAAATCTGCCGGGGCTACATGGACTTCCGAGGCGTGCTCGGCCACGAGTTTGTCGGCGTGGTGGAACAGACTCCCACCCGCGCCCTGGAGGGCAAACGGGTCGTGGGCGAGATCAACTGCGTCTGCCACCGCTGCGAGTGGTGCCGCATGGAGATGTTCCACCACTGCGCCGCCCGCACCGTCCTCGGCATCGCCGGGCGGCCCGGCGCCTTCGCCGAATACCTCACCCTGCCCGAGGAGAACCTCCACCCCGTGCCGGGAAACATCCGCGACGATGTGGCGGTGTTCACCGAGCCCCTGGCCGCCGCCTTCCGCATCCTGGAGCAGGTGGCCGTCGGTCCGGCGGACCGGGTCGTGGTGCTGGGCGACGGCAAGCTGGGGCAGCTCTGCGCCCAGGTGCTGGCAACGCGCACCCGGAACCTCGTCTGCGCGGGCAGGCACCGGTGGAAACTGGACCTGCTCGCCGCGCGGGGCGTCGCGGTGTGCCTGGAGGACGAGCCCGTGGCCCCCGGGGCGGACCTCGTGGTCGAGGCCACCGGAAGGCCGGAGGGGCTGGCCCGCGCCCTGGAACTGGTGCGCCCGGAGGGCACCGTCGTCCTCAAGTCCACCGTTGCCGAGACCATCCCCCTGGCCTCCGTGATGGCCGTGGTGAACGAGGTGCGCGTCATCGGGTCGCGCTGCGGCCCCTTCCGCCCCGCCCTGGCCGCCCTGGCCGCCGGGGAGATCGAGGTGCGCCCCATGATCACCGAGGCGTATGATCTGGCCGAGGGCGTCACCGCCCTCACCCGCGCCCGCGACCCGGGCGTCATGAAGGTCCTGCTGCGCATGTAGCCATGCCCCCCGGCGGGGTTCCCGCCCCAACAAGGAGCTTTCCCATGAAAACCCCCTCCCCCCTCCCGAGACGCGCGTTTCTGGCCGGCGCGGGCGCGGGCGTCGCGGCGTTCGCCGCCGCCCAGGAGGACGGCGCGCGAAAGATGGGCGGCGAGGTGCGGGTGCCGGGCATGCCGGACGCCCAATCCGCCAAAACACCCGGGGCCGCGGCCAGCCAGCGCCTATCCCTGGCCCAGCTTCAGGCCTGGGAAAAGCTGGGCTACGGCATGTTCCTGTGCTTTGGCATGAGCACCTTCGTGCAGAACGAGCTGCCCTCCGGCGCCGACCCCGCGTCGGTGTACGCCCCGGACAAACTGGATGTGGACCAGTGGGTCTCCGTCGCCCGCGACGCGGGCATGAAGTACGCCGTGCTCACGGCGAAGCACGTCGCCGGGCACTGCCTGTGGCCGTCGGACCACACCGACTACTCCGTGAAGAACAGCGCCGACACGACGGACGTGGTGGCCAAGTTCATGGAGGCCTGCCGCGCGCGCGGCGTTCTCCCGGGAATCTACTACTGCTCGTGGGACAACCGCCACCGCTTCAGCAGCCGCACCCCCTCCGACGGCGAGGGGCCCCATTACACCACCTCGCTCTACCAGGACTTCCAGACCGCGCAGGTCACCGAGCTGCTCACCCGCTACGGGGCCTTCGCCGAGGTGTGGATTGACATCCCCGGCGTGCTCGGCCGCGGCTACCGCACCTTCCTCTACAACCACATCGCGGCGCTCCAGCCGGCCGCGGCGGTCATGATGAACAGCGGCATCTCCACCCAGGAGACCTACGACGTCGCCTACGCGTGGCCGTCCGACCTCATCGCCATCGAGCGCCGTCTCCCCGCCGAGGGGGGCTTCCAGAAGCTCCGCGAGATCGAGGGCAAGACCTACTACCTGCCCGGCGAGGTCTGCGACCCCATCGGAAAAGAGTGGTTCTGGGTCGAGGGCGACGCCCCCCGCCCCGACGACGAGCTGGCCGCCCAGTACAAGGCCTGCCGCGAACGCGGGGTCAACCTGCTGCTCTCCGTGCCCCCCGACAAACACGGCGTCATCCCCGAGGAGTCCATCCAGGCCCTCACGCGCCTGCGGCAAAACGCGGGCATCTGAGGCGCGTCAGGAAAAGTCGACGCGCCAGACATGCGCGGCGCGCTTCGCCATTTCCTCCTGACGCCGGTTGATCAGCGGCAGCGTCCACTCATTGGGCGCCATCTCGGCCAGAGCCTGCGCGGTGGCGTACCGGCTCTTCTGGTATCCCCCCACTTTTTCAGGATACGGGCGGTTTCCGATCTCCCTGTTGATGGGGGACTCCAGGAGGACCAGATTTCCCAGCCGGTACACGGCGTCTTTCGCCTCTTCGGGCGACAGGGCATCATCCCATTCGGCCGGGGCATTCTCCGGAAAGATATGCTCTATGGTCGCGGGGTCCGTCTCATGGTCGCACACACGCCCGGAGGCGTCGGTTTCCAGTTTGCTCAGGATGTACTTGGCCAGCGTCTTCTTCTGGCCCTGTGTGGGGATAAACAGCGTGGCAAAGGCCTGCGAAAAGCGCCCATCATCCACGTAGACAGGCTTAAGCCGTTCAAACACCGCCGCAGGGGTCCGCGCATCCCCCGTCAACAGGGCCTTGGCCGCGGCGTGGCTGACAGGCTCCAACGCGTTGGTGTTCAGTCCGGAAACCACCGTGTAGCGGAAGATGACTGCGCTGACCAAACGGAGGATGCGGACGAAATCGGCGGGGGAGAACTTCTCCCAGGCGGCAAACAGCATGGGCGTCAACTGCCGCGACTTGAAAAGCTTTAGATCCCGAATGGGGAGTTTTGCATCCGGATTGTCCTGCCAGAACCCATGATGAGGGTCCGAGAGGGCGGCAAAAAGCTCCGCACGGGGTTCCAGGGCTTCCATGAGACCGAAGACGTCTTCCTTGCTGGACACACTGTCCCGGACGATCTTGAAGAGCCGCTGCTTGCGGATTTTTGGGTACTCGCACAGCAGGTGATACCGGAGGAACTCGGGGAAGTGCTCCGCCCTGACGGTTTCGAGGAGAGACTGCCATCGGCGCTCAAGCATCTTCTTGTCTGTCGGGGCGTTGATGCGTGAAAACAGGTAATTCTTCAGGAGGTCAGTGGAGGAAAGCTCCAGCCCCCGGGCGTTCAGCGTCTCGAAGACCGTGTAGGCGTTGAATTCGTTGTCCACCTTGATAAGGATGAACAGGAGCTGGCGGGCCACCGTCTCGCTCAGAAGGGCGGCAAGCTGCTCCCCCTTGGACGACATTTCCCGGTCTTCCCCTATCTTCACGCGGTAATAGGTGAAGCATTTCCAGAGCAGCGCGTTTGATTTCGGCAGCCCGCGGGGATTGACGGGGGTGCGCAACTGAACGAGATAGTCTTGAAAGAAGCCGTTGTCCGTATGGTTGAGATTCAGCTTGCTGCTTTCCACCAGGGACGCCGGATCCTTTTCCCCTATGAACCGCTTGCGCAGTTCCGTCATGCGCTCCCGGTTGTCCCCGGCCTCGACGCCGGCGTCCACAAGACGCTGCAGCGACGCCAACACCGCAAGGCCGAGGATGGTAAGCGTTGCCAGCCGCTGCTGGCCGTCAATGATGAGAAACTCGCGGTCTCCCTTCGTCTGCACCACCACAGCACCCATGTAATGGCGGTCATCAGAACGGCCCCTCATGTCAAGGATGTCGTTCCAAAGATCCTCCCACTGCTCCTCCCCCCAGGAATAGTCGCGCTGGGCTGGGGGGACACTGTACGTTTTTCCGTTGCCGAGAAGGTCAAGGAAATTAACTGTGCTGGTGTCTAGAGGAAAAGTTCCTGCCATCTGTGGCCTCCAAAGGGTTTCCGTTTCGTTTCCAGAGAAACAGAAACCGCACCCCATTATACAGCCTTGCCCTTCGCGGAGAGGCGGCGGGAGTTCCCGCTCCTACCCCTGGCGGGGGGGCTGGGGCTTCATGACGCAGCGCCCCTCGAAGATCACGCCCTCCTGGATGCTGATGCGGGGGGCGCAGAGGTCGCCGGTGACGCGGCCGCCCGTCTTGACCTCGATGCGGTCCTCGGCGGTCACGGTGCCGCGCACCTCGCCGCCGATGATCACCTGCCCGGCCGTCACATCGCCCAGAATGCGCCCGTCGGGCAGCAGGACGACGCTGTCGTTGCAGGTGACGCCGCCCTCCACCGTGCCCTCGATGCGGATGGTGCCCTTGGCCCGGATTTCGCCGCCCACCGCCGTTCCGGGGCCGAGGACGGTCGCCACATGGTTCTCGTTGTAGGTCTTCGACTTGCGGGTGTCAAGCATGGGGGGTCACTTTGAAAGGTAGCGCGCGGGGTTGACCGGCGCGCCCTTCACATGCACCTCGTAGTGCAGGTGGGCGCCCGTGCTGCGGCCCGTGCTGCCGACGCGGCCGATCACCTCGCCGCGCTTCACCGTCTGGCCCGGCTTCACGTCCATCTTGGACAGGTGGGCGTACAGGGTGGCCATGCCGTCGCCGTGCTCGATCACCACCTTGTTGCCGTAGTCGCCGTCGTACCGCGCCTCGGTCACCTTCCCGCTGGCCGTGGCCAGGATGGAGGTGCCGGGGCGCGCCGAGATGTCTATGGCGTTGTGGCGGCTCACGCGGCGGTTGAACGGGTCCATGCGGTAGCCGAAGGTGGACGTGATGCGCCCCGTGCCCCGGGCCAGCGGCCAGCCGGCGGGCATGCGGGACACCCGCTCCAGCTGCGCGTTCATGTCGGTGACCAGGTCGCCCAGGCTCCGCGTGCGCAGGCTGATCTCCTGGAGCAGCAGGTCAGCCGTCGGGCGCGACATGCCGTAGATGAGGCACGGCACCTGGGGGCCGCGCGGGGCCGCCGGCATCGCCGCAAAGCCCGCGCCGCCCGCCACGCCGCCCTTGCCGCCCCCCGGCGCGGGAAGCGCCGAGGCCGGCTGCGGCGCGCGCGGGGCGATGCCCGTGATGCTGCGCGCCTTCGCCTCCATCTCGTACAGCTCGTTCAGCGCCGCCGTGATGGTGCCGATGCTCGCCTCGTACTCCGCCCGCAGGCGCGTCTCCACCTGCCGGATCTCATCGCGGCTGGGGCCGGCGGGCTGCGCCTCCGCGGGGGCGCTCGCCTTCTGCAGCTCCAGCGAGCGGTTGGCCTGGCGAAGCAGCTCGGCCCGCTGTGACAGCTCGCTCTGGCGCTGGTAATAGAAGGCGGCGGCAAAGCTCAGGGCCACCAGGCAGACCGCCGGCGCCCAAAAATGAAGGTTGGAAACGGTCAGGGTGCGCGTCTGCCCCGGGGCGTGGGGGATGAGCATGACTGTCCACTTCTTGATCACCAAGATACGCCTCTGGTTGTCCCGTGTTCTTCCGGAGCGCCGCCATGACAGCCCCATGGCCCGCGCATTCTCTCGCCGTTGACCGCCGTTACCATACCTCGCCGGCCCCGCGCAGTTCCCTTCCAAGAACGGCTTGACTATAGCATGACCCGTCCGCCATGTCAACCCTTGGCCGGGCCGGACAACGCATTCTGCGCAAAACAATAAAACCCGCCGCGCCCCGGACCGAGCGTCACTTCTGCCGGATGTCGTAGCACCCCAGCGCGTCCCCGTGCCGGATGTAGAGGCGGCCGTGGGCGATGCTCGGGTGCGCCCAGTGCTCCTTGTCGCCGAAGGGCACGGTGAATTTCCCGGCGGGCTGGAACCCCTCGCGGGAGGGCTTGAAC
Organism: Candidatus Hydrogenedentota bacterium; assembly: GCA_033813475.1. Taxonomy (GTDB): domain Bacteria; phylum Hydrogenedentota; class Hydrogenedentia; order Hydrogenedentales; family CAITNO01; genus JAAYBR01. The sequence continues at coordinate 1,457 of JAPXRP010000119.1, read as the reverse complement.
AGGACCACCTCGCCGCTCTTCGGCCCCTCGTAGGAGTAGATCATGCCGTCCGCCAGAAGCAGGTTGGCCTGGCGGATCGCCTTGTCGTCCCAGAGCATCTTGCCCGTTTCCCAGTCGAGGCAGACGAGGCGTCCGCCCGACCGGTGGTGCGAGGTGCCGAAAATCGCGCCCTCGGCCAAAACGACCCCGTGGTGCTGGCAGTCCAGCTCCGTGTCGGTCCAGCGGACGGTGAAGGAGGACGCGTCGGGGGACAGCTCCAGCAGCCCGCCTCCGGACTTGTAGCCCGCGACGTAATATACGCAGCCGTTGTGGTAGAGCGGCGTGTTCGGGTGCACGTCCCAGTCCGTGGGGTGGGGGTGCTTCCAGAGCAGGGCGCCCGAATCGGCGTCCACGCAGATCACATACTTGCTCGTCATGGTGAGAACAATGCGGCGGCCGTTGTGGACGGCCAGCACGGGGCCGCAGTACGAGGTCATGTCCGTGAGCCCCTTCGTCACCCAGACCGTGTCGCCCGTCTTGACGTCCAGCGCCGCCATCACGGCGTTCTCGCCGCCGGGGGTGCAGATCACCCGGTCGCCGTCCACCAGCAGGTTTTCCGACAGGTCCCACTCCGTCAGCGGCCCCTTGAACCGCTCCAGGATGTTCACCTTCCACGCGACGGACCACGCGGGAATGTCCACGCACGCCAGCTCGCCGAGGGAGGTGAGGACAAAGAGGCGGTCGCCGCTGAGGGTGGGGGTGCCGCGCCCGCCGGCGGCCATTTCCTTGGTCGTCTCGGTGCCGTAGGGCAGGCGGCGCAGCTCCTTGCCGTCCAGATCCAGCTCGAAGACATGGCTCATCTGGCCCTCAAGGGTCCCCGTCAGGTAGATGCGGTCCCCCCGCACGATGGCGGAGGAGTACCCCACGCCGAAGCCCGTCGCCGTCCACAGCAGGGGCGGCCCGCCCTCGGGCCACGAGGACAGGAGCCCCGTTTCGCCTGGGAAGACGCCGTCGCGGTTGGGGCCGCGGAAATTCAGCACATCGCCCGCCGGGGCCAGGGCGCAGACGCACAGAACCAGCGCCGGAACCAGTGCCCAGGGGGTGTGGGAAGCCTTCATGGGATGTCAATCTCCTTGTCGTTCGCAGGGGCGCCTTCCGGCGCGCCGGGGTTAACGGGCGTGGCGGGCAGGCCGTTGACACTCAGGGCGGCGCCGTCCCAGGCCGCCGCGATGGCCTGTCCCATGACGTTCGCCTCCACCTTCCCGTCCGTGTACGCGTACTTCACCGTGATGCCGCTCGGGGCATGGGGCGCGACATCGCCCCCCTCCACCCGCAGACGGTCCCGGTCCACAAAGGTGACCTTCAGGTCGCCCAGGGTCCACTGCGTGCCCACCAGTTTCCGGTGGGCCGGATCCTCCGGCATCGCCGCGGGCGCGGGCGCGGCCGCCGGGGCGGGGGCCGTCACCGCCGCCGCGGGG